>NZ_FNSO01000004.1:7126203-7474937 GCF_900105945.1 Amycolatopsis tolypomycina
GCTTCGGCGTGACCTTCACGGCGCCGGTCTTGTAGACCACCAGCATGCCGATGAAGACACCCGCGGTGCCCACGATCGCCTGCAGCGCGATGCCGGGGTAGATCGCCTGGAACACACCGCTCAGCGCACCGAGGAACAGGCCTTCGGCCGCCGAGTACGTCAGCGTCAGCGCGCCGCTGGGCTTCTGGCGGAAGATGATCACGAGCGAGATGACCAGCCCGACGACGAGGCCGGCGAGCATCGCGCCGAGGAGCGCGCCGGAGATCCGGCCGGTCGTCGTGATCTGGACCTGCGCCCAGATCGCCGTGACCACCCCGACGAGCAGCGCGACGCCGAGGGACATCCCGGTCTTGACGACGACGTCGTCGACGGTCATCGGCCGGTCGCCCTCGCCGGAGGCGGCCTGGCCCGGCCCGTACCCGGGCACGCCGCCCTGGGGTTGGTTGAAGCCCACGGGGGGCCCGTACTGCCCGTAAGTCTGGGTTCCGCCGCTGGGCAGGTTGCGGAACGCCGGGTTGCTACTGGAACGCACCTGATCCTCCTGGATCTGCTGCTTCGTGGATCATCGCTGCATCGGGTTCAACGACCGCCGCGGGCGCGCGGTTCCCGTCGAGTAAAGACGACTTTACTCGACGGCAGCCCGCCTGCCTCGGACGACACGGTAAGCGACGGATGTCACGACCGTTCGGCGACAGCCACCCGAAGAGCGGTACACAGTTTCGCCCCTTGACGCAACGCTCACTTCGCGTGCCCGGATCTTCACCGAACGCGCGTCGGGGCCTTGATCAGTCGTGTGACCTGCAGAGACGCCAGGCGCTGCCGCGCGGGCGAACGAAGGAGCATGGACACCATGGGGTGGTCGACACACCCGCGCGCGGGTGCTCGCGCGCTCACCGGTCTCGTCGCCGCGGCGCTGCTCGGCGCGCTCTCCGTGACGGTCGGGGCCGCGCCGGCCGCCGCGGCCGGCCAAGAAGGCATCGGCTACGAGGTCAAGCCCGGCCAGGACATGACCCCGCGGCCGAGCCGCAACTGGCTCGGCTCGTACGTCGTCGGCGGGGAGCAGGTCTTCTGCGTGAGCTTCCAGCTCAAGGCCCCCGACACCGACGAGCGGTACGAGCCGGGCGACGAGCTGCTCACGAAGTGGGGCGCGAAGCTGCCCGCCGACCAGGCGGCGAACATCTCCTACCTGCTGCTGCGCTACGGCGGCACGAAGGAGCCCGCCGAAGCCGCGGCGCTCGCCCACCTGCTGCACTCGTGGACCGCCGCCCCGCGCACGGCGGCCGACCTCGACCCGTCGCTCGGCGCGGACAAGATCGGCTACGACGCGAAGTACCACCTCGACCTGCTCCCCGCGGACGCCAAGGCGGCCGTGGAGCGGCTGCGCACCGAGGCCGAGACCGACCGGGGGCCGTGGACGGCGTCGGTGACCACGCCGAAGGGCGACCAGCACCCCGGCGAGGCCGCCGAATGGACGGTCACCGTGCGGAACGCCAAGGCCAAGGGCGTCCCGGACGTCCCGGTGAAGCTGACGGCGACCGACGCCACCCTGGCCGACGGGAAGGCCACCGCCGCCACCGGGAACTCGAGCCCGCAGGGCGCCGCGAAGGACGTCACGCTCAAGACGGGCGCCGACGGCACCGTGACGGTGAAGCTGACGCCGACCGGCGACCGGCCGAAGCTGGTGGCCGCGTTGTCCGCCCCGGCCGACCGGCCGTACGTGCGGGTGCCCGTCGACACCAAGGTGCAGCGCGTCGTCTCCACCGGCGGCGAGAAGGAACTGACCGCCCAGGGCGCCGTCAACGTCGCCAAGCCCGGCCGGGTCCAGGTGACCAAGACGGACGCGAAGACCGGCCAGGGCGTCGGCGGCGCCGTCCTGCGGATCACCGGCAAGGACAGGACGTCGCCCGCACTCGGGCAGGACGGCAAGCCGCTCCTCGGGGCCGACGGCAAGCCCGCGGTCGTCACCACCGACGGCAAGACCGGCGGTGTGACGGTCGAGAACCTCCGTGCGCCGCAGGAGATCTGCGTCGTCGAGGCGAGCCCGCCGCCGGGTTACACGAACGCCTTCGACCCGGAGAACCCGCCGTCGGCCTGCGGCACCGTCAAGCCGGGCGACACCCTCGCGCTGACCGTGACGAACAAGCCGAACGAGGTCCCGCGCGCGATCCCGGCGGGCGACCAGCCGGTCGCGCGGGCGCAGGGCGTCGTCGAGACGAGCTACTCCGTGCCGGGCCTGGCCGGGCTCGGCCTGCTCGTGCTGCTGGCGGCCGGGCTGGCCGGCGTCGCCGCACGGCGGGCGTCCCGGCGGTAACGGCGTGGCGCGGCACGACGGCGACTGGCGCGGCGAGGACTGGTTCGTCGACGAATGGCACCGGGGCACCGGCTGGGCGGCCGTCGACGACGAGCCCGGCGACCGCCCGGATCCGTTCGCGCGCAAGCCCGGCCGGGGCCGGCTGCTCGCAGGCTTCGCGCTCGGTGCGGCGACGGTGCTCGCGGTGCAGTACGGCCCCGCCGTGCTCACCGCGGCCCCCGTGGCCGTCGTGACCGGCACGGCGCTGCCCGCCGCGCAGACGCCGTCGTCGCCGTCGTCGCCGGCGCCGCAACAGCAGCGGCCGGGCACCGTCCGGCTGCCCGGCGGCGGGACGGCGACACTCGTGCGCGCGGACCTCGGCCCGGACGGCGAGCTGCCGGTGCCCACGGACCTCGGGCAGGCGACGTGGTGGGGCGCGTCACTCGACGCGGCGAGCGGGGCGAGCGTGTTCGCCGGCCACGTGAACTGGCGGGGCGCGACCGGGCCGTTCGCCGAGCTGTGGCACGCGCGGATCGGCGCCGAAGTGACCATTGTGGACAGTGCAGGCAAGACGTGGCGGTACCGCATCGCGCAGCTGGTCACGGTGCACAAGAGCGACCTGCCTGCCCGGGCGGACTACCTGTTCGGCCCGTCCGGCCCGCACCGCGTGGTGCTGGTGACGTGCGGCGGCCGCTGGGTCGGCGGGTCGGACGGCTACGAGGAGAACCGCGTCGTCGTCGCGGACCCGGCCTAAGTTACTCGTGGGTAACATCACGTTTCGAAACGGTGGTCGCGGGCGACGGCATGCAGCAGAATGCCCAGGGTCAGGGCTGTGGGAGCGAGAGGTGTGAAGACGATGGCGACGTTCTTGGTGACCGGGGCGACCGGACTGATCGGGCGCCATTTCACCCGGCTGCTGCTCTCCCGGCCCGACGAGGACCGCGTCGCCCTCGTGGTGCGCGCGTCCTCGCGGGCCAAGCTGGCCGCGCTGGTCGACCAGTGGCCGCACTCCGACCGCGTCACGCTCGTCACCGGCGACCTCGGCGAGCCGCTGCTCGGCGTGTCCGAAGCGGACCGCGAGCAGCTGCGCGGGAGCGTCGACCACATCGTCCACCTCGCCGCGCTCTACGACCTCACCGCCGACGACGAAGCCAGCATCAAGGCCAATGTGGACGGTACGCAGGCGGTCGTCGACCTCGCCGCGGACCTGCGCGCGGGCTGCCTGCACCACGTCTCGTCGGTGGCGGTCGCGGGCGACCACGAAGGCGTGTTCACCGAGGAGATGTTCGACGCCGGGCAGCGGCTCGTCACGCCGTACCACCGGACCAAGTTCGAAGCCGAGAAGATCGTCCGCGAGCAGGACCGGGTGCCGTGGCGGGTGTACCGGCCCGCCGTCGTCGTCGGGCACTCCGAGACCGGCGAAATGGACAAGATCGACGGCCCGTACTACCTCTTCCCCGCGATCAACCGGCTCGCCGGGCTGCCCGACGTGCTGCCGATCGTCGGCCCGGACCTCGGCGACACCAACATCGTGCCGGTCGACTACGTCGCCAAGGCGCTGCTGGAGCTGGTGGTCAAGCCGGGCCTCGACGGCCACGCCTTCCACCTGGTCAACCCGGAGCCGCAGCCGGTCGTCTCGGTGTACAACGCCTTCGCGCGGGCCGCGGGCGCGCCGACGATCACCGTGCAGCTCGGCGAAGGGATCTCGAAGCGGATCGTCGGGCTGGTCAAGCTGACCGAGCACATCCCCGGCGTCACCATCGCGCGCGACGCCGTCATGGAGCGCTTCGGCATCCCGCCGGTGCTGCTGGACACGATGGCGTTCCCGTCGGTGTTCTCCTCGGCCGAGACGCGCAAGGCGCTGGCCGGCACCGTTGAGGTCCCGCGGCTGGAGGAGTACGCGCCGACGCTGTGGCGCTACTGGCGCGAGCACCTCGACCCGTTCCGCGCACGCAAGCACGGCCCGCGCGGCGAGCTGGACGGCCGCCGCGTGATCATCACCGGCGCGTCCTCGGGCATCGGGCGCGCGACCGCGCTGAAGGTGGCCGCCGCGGGCGGGGTCCCGCTGCTCGTCGCGCGCCGCCAGCACGAGCTGGAAGAGGTCCGCGACGAGATCGTCGCCGCCGGCGGCACGGCGTCGGTGTACCCGGCCGACCTGACCGACGAGGACTCGGTGCACAAGGCCGTCGACGCGATGCTGGCCGAGCACGGCCGGATCGACATGCTGGTGAACAACGCCGGCCGGTCGATCCGCCGGTCGATCAAGCTGTCCTACGACCGGATGCACGACTACGAGCGCGCGATGGCGATCAACTACTTCGGCGCGGTGCGGCTGATCCTCGCGGTGCTGCCGCACATGTCGGAGCGGAAGTTCGGGCACATCGTGAACGTGTCGTCGATCGGCGTCCAGGGCATCGCGCCGCGCTTCTCGGCGTACGCGGCGTCGAAGGCGGCGCTGGACTACTTCTCGCGCATCGCGGCGACCGAGACGCACGGCGACGGGATCACCTTCACCACCATCCACATGCCGCTCGTGCGCACGCCGATGATCCGGCCGACGAAGATCTACGACGCGTTCCCGACGAAGTCGCCGGAGCAGGCCGCGGACATGGTGATGAAGGCGCTCGTCGAGCGGCCGAAGCACATCGGCACCCCGGCGGGGCAGGCGATCGGGCTGGCGTACACGCTCACGCCGGGCCTCACCGACGCCGTCGCGTACCAGGGTTTCCGCATTTTCCCGGATTCGACCGCGGCGGGCGGTTCGGGCGAACTCAAGATCGGACGTGGCGAGAAACACCTCTCGCGCGCGGCGATGGCGCTGGCCCGGCTTTCGCGCGGCTTCCACTGGTGACGCTGCGTTTCGTGGGTGAGGCCGTTCCGGCGACACGGCGACACTTGTCAGTGATTCGTTAAGCCGGAAGGCGGAAGCGGCGGGTGCCCGGGTACGGTCGGGCGCATGGTTCCTGAGCGCGACCCCGCCGCAACCGCCCTCAACGGCCTTCTCCCCCTCCGGCGTGAGTACACGCAGGCTTGGCACGGCTTCGACCGCAACGAGGTCCGGCAGTACCTCGACCACGTCGAAGCCCAGCTGCGCCGGGTGCTCAGCGAACGCGACGCCGCCGCCGCGCAGGCCGCCGCGGCGACCCGCGAGGTCGAATCCGTCCGGCAGCAGGTCGCGGCGCTCGAGGCGCGCATCGAGGAGCTCAAGAAGCCGCCGGAGCGGCTCGAGGACCTCGACGAGCGGATGCAGCGCACGGTGACGCTCGCGCAGGCCCGCGCCGACGAGATCATCAAGCGCGCCGAGGTGGCCGCGGAGAAGACGTGGGCGTCGTCGACCGAGGCGTCGACGAAGCTGCGTGAGCGGTACTCGAAGCTGGTCTCGGAGCTGGACAAGCAGGCCGACCTGCTGCACTCCGAGCACGAGGCGGCGCTGGCGGAAACGCGCGCCGAGGTGCAGCGGCTGACCGTCGAAGCGGCCCAGCGGCGCGAGCTGCTGGACAACGAGGCGGAGCGGAAGCGCCGGAAGGTCGAGCGCGAGTTCGAGGCGGCCCAGGCCGCCCAGAAGGCGGCGCTGGAGAAGCACATCGCCGACCAGCGCACGGCGAGCAAGAACCAGGCGGAGCGCCGCATCGCGGAGGCGACGGCCGAGGCGAAGCGGCGGCTCGACGAGGCGACGGCGGAGGCCAAGCGCCGTCTCGACGAGGCGACGACCCAGGCGGCCCAGCGCACGACGGCGGCCAACCGCAAGGTCGAGCGGCTGGCGGAGATCCGCGAGCAGGCGCGCAAGAGCCTGGCGATGGCGGAGGACATCCTCAACCGGAGCGAGACGCAGCTGGCGACGCTGCCGGAGGAAGCGGTGATCCCCCAGGCGTCGAAGCTGGTCGGCGGCGACACGGAGTCGGCGACCACGCCGGCCGCGCCGGTGGTCCCGGTGGTGCAGCCGTCGATCCCGAAGTCGGCGGCTCCGAAGCCGGCACCGAAGCCGGCAGCGGCACCCAAGCCGGCTGCCGCGCCGAAGCCCGCGAACTCGAACGGCCCGGCAACCAAGCCCGCGAACGGCAACGGCGCCAAGCCGCTGTCGCCGTCGGGCAGCAAGCCGGGCAACTGAGCAGCCCCCGTTTTCCACGCTACCGGCGACCACCGACAGTTCCGGGCCCGCCGGCCGCGGCACTCAAGCGCCCCAATGTGGCGTTCGGTGCGTCCAGCGCACCCAATGTGGCGTTCGGTGCGTCCAGCGCACCCAATGTGGCGTTCGGTGCGTCCAGCGCACCCAATGTGGCGTTCGGTGCGTCCAGCGCACCCAATGTGGCGTTCGGTGCGTCAGACGCAACCAACGCCACATTGGGGCGCTTTCAGTTGCGGGCCGTGCGGGGCCAGGGGTTGGCGGACTCCAGCTGGGCCGCCAAGCCGAGCAGCAGCGGCTCGCCGCCCGGGCGGGCCACCAGCTGCACCGACGTCGGCAGCCCGGACACCGCCGACCGGCCCACCGGGACCGTGATCGCCGGGTAGCCGGCGAAGTTCCACTGGCCCGTGAAGCCCGCCAGGCGCGTCGACGGCAGTACGTTCGCCAGCCAGCCGCGCTCGTGCCAGCGGCCCGCCTTCACCGGCCAGTGCGACAGCGTCGGCGTCATCAGCACCTCGTGCGACGCGAAGAACTCCTCCGCCCGGGCCACCCACCGGTCGCGGGTGCTCGCGCGGAGCAGGCCCAGCCGCTGGACCAGCCGTCCCGCTCGGACGTGTGCTCGCGTCCGGCGCTGCAGCCGGGAGACGTCGAAGGTGCGGGCCTGCTCGGCCGGGCCCGCCAGCCAGCGGGCCGTCATGCCCAGGACCATCGTCGCCGGGTAGCGGGGGGCCTCCGGGGACACCGTGTGGCCGGCCGCCGCCAGGAATCCCGCCGCCGTCGAGACCGCCGCCACCAGCTCGCGCGGGACCGGGCTGTGCAGCAGCGGCACCGTTGTCGACATGCCGATGCGGACCGGTGACGGCGAAGGCACCGAAGCCAGCTCCGGGCGGGAGGCCAGCACCGACAACAGCAACGCCGTGTCCGCGACCGTCGTCGCCAGGGGGCCGTGCACCGACATGCCGAACCAGCCGCCTTCGGCCAGCAGGTCCGCGCCCGGCTTCAGGCCCACCAGGCCGCACATCGCCGCCGGGAGGCGGACCGAGCCCATGCCGTCCGAGCCGTGGGCCAGCGGGACCAGTCCCGCCGCCACCGCCGCCGCGCTGCCGCCGGACGAGCCGCCCGCCGCGTACGTCGGGTCCCAGGGGTTGCGGGCGATGCCGTCCGGGGTGTCGCTCATCGGCCAGATGCACAGCTCAGGCACCCGCGTCAGCCCGACGATCACCGCGCCCGCCGCCCGCAGCCGCGTCGCGATGACGCCGTCCGCGTCCACCCGCGCCGACGCGCCCGCCAGCGAACCGTGCGACGCGTACTCGCCGGCCATCTCCGTGACGTCCTTGACCGCGACCGGCACCCCGGCCAGCGGCAGCGACGCCAGGTCCGGCCGCGCGGCGACCTCCGCGGCCTCCTTCAGCGCCTCCTCGGCGCGCACCCGCCGAAAGGCGCCGATGACGCCGTCCGCCGCGGCGATCCGCTCGAGAGCCTCCTCGGTGACCTGCACCGGATCGAGCTGCCCGGCGCGGACGGAAGCCGCGATTTCCCCTGCCGTGAGCACCATGACCGGACCCTAGCTGCCACATCCGGGGCTCCGCCCCGGGCCGGGGGCTCCGCCACCCGGAACCCCCGAAAAGCATCTCGCGGAAAGGTGACAGTGGCAAAGAAACGTCTCAGATCGCGCCGGCCCGCAGCGCGTAGGCGACGGCGTGCGCGCGGTTGTTCAGGCCGCAGCGCGTCATCAGTCCGTAGAGGACGTTCTTCACGGTCCGCTCCGAGTAGCACAGCTTCGCCGCGATCTCCTCCGTGCCGAAGCCCTCGGCGACCAGCCGCAGCACGTCGCACTCGCGCGCCGCGAGCCCCGAGAGCGTGAGCCCGTTCGGCTCCAGGACGTCCTTGCGCATCCGCTGCACCTGGGCCAGCAGCGCGCCCTGCAGCCGCGGCGGCAGGTTGGCCGTGCCGTCACCCGCGGCGAGCACCGCCGTCACCAGCTCGGCGCCGCCGGTCTCGCGGCGGGGCAGGATCGCCACCACGCCGCACTCCAGCGCCGCCATCAGGTCGCTTTCGCGGAAGTGCTCGACGACCAGCACGACGTGGGACGCCTTGGCCGCGCGGATCTCGCCGAGGACGGCCTCGGTGACGTGGTCCTCCATCACCAGCAGCACGTCCGGCACGAGGTCGGTCAGCCGGACGTCGGGATGGTTGTCCAGCAGGCTCACCGCGCCGGCGTGCGTGATGGGGTCCGAGGCCAGGACGCTCACTTCGACGGGCTTCATGGGGGCAGTGTGGACGGCGTGTCTTCACGTCGTCCCTATTCCGCCTTCACGCGCGTGAAGACAGCTCCCCGAACGCCGCCCGCGCCCGCTCCAGGCACCCGGGCATCCGCTCGGCCGCGCGGGTCCAGTCGCGCCGGGCCTGCAGGTATTCCTCCCGCGCTTCCGGCGTCCAGCCGGCCAGGTCCGGCTCGACCCTGGCCTCCAGGTCGGCCAGCAGCGCGCCCAGCTCACCGGTGATCGCGCCCATCCGGTCGAGCACCAGATCGGCGAAGCTGAAGTCGAGCCGCGTCACGGCAGGCGCGGCCGCGGCATCGGGCCGCCGGTCGCCTCCAGCAGCTGCGCCAGCCGCGACAGGATGACGTCGAACTCCTGCTCCCAGTCGCTCATCGCCTGGCCGAACCGCACCGACGCCTCGCCGCGCCACGACGCCTGCACCATGGCCATCTCGCTGTTGACGTCGCGAAGGCCCGACCGGGCCGCCTCGAGGGCGTGCGCGAAGCAGGCGGCGGCCCGCTGCATGTCTTCGGTCGGCGCTGTCGCCATTCGGGCGGCTCCTCTCGGGCTCCCCGAGCCTGACGCACGCGGTGGCGGCGCGGAACCCCGCCCGTGTGCCGTTGCCCGAATGTCCGCCATGATTGCCTGCCGGTTCACGACGTCCGCGTATGCTCACGGCAGGCATCCGGCGCGTGACGGTTCGTCGCGCACGAAGGGAGACCGATGTCGGCCGCGGACGGCTCCGCACCGAGACTCCAGCTGCTGGGCCCCATGAAGGCCTGGCAAGGCGAAACGGAGCTCGACCTCGGCTCCGCGCACCGGCGGACGGTCCTCGCCGCACTGGCGATGCACCCGAACCGCACGGTTTCGCGCGAGGAGCTGATCGACGCCGTCTGGGGCGACGCGCCGCCGCAGAGCGCGCAGGGCTCCATCTACACCTACGTCTCCGGGCTGCGGCGCGCGCTCGAACCCGGCCGGGCCAAGGGCGAGGGCCCGCAGCTGCTCGCGTCGATCGGGTCCGGGTACTCGCTGCGCCTGGCCACCGAGGCGATCGACGTCCACCGGTTCGAAGCCCTGCGCGAGCAGGCGCACCGCAAGCACGCGGCCGGTGATCTCCGCGGTTCGCGCGAAGCCTTCGACGAGGCTTTGGCGCTCTGGCACGGCGTCCCGCTGTCGGGCTTGCCCGGGCCGTTCGCGGCCGCGCAGCGCGCCCGGCTGACCGAGCTGCGGCTCGCGACCGTCGAGCGGCGCGCCGAGGTCGTGCTGGAGTCGGGCGGGCACAGCGAACTCGTCGCCGAACTGACCGCGCTGACCCGCGAACACCCGTTCCGCGAGACGCTGCGCGGGCTGCTCATGCGCGCACTGGTCCAAGCCGGACGGCGGACCGAGGCGATCGCGGTCTACGCCGACGTCCGCGCCCGGCTCGTCGAGTCGTCGGGCACCGAGCCCGGTCCGGCCCTGCGGCGGCTGCACGACGAGCTGCTGGCCAAGCCCGCCGCGGCCCCGGAACCGGCGCCGGTGGCCGCGGTGTCGCGGATGCCGGCCGCGGCGCTGCCGGAGCGGGCGGAGATCTTCGTCGGCCGGGAGGCGGAACTCGACCGGCTGCACGAAGCCGTCGTCGAGCTCGGCACCGGGGTGGGGCGGTCGGTGTGGCTGGAAGGCGAGCCGGGCAGCGGCCGGACCGCGCTGCTCGCCGAAGTCCTCGCCGCGGCGCGGGACTTCGGCCCGGCGTTCGCCGCCGCGGACGCGCTCGACCAGCGGTTCGCGCTGCGGCCGTTGCTCGACGCGCTGGGCGTGCACCCGCGTGCCGCCGACCCCCGCCGGGCCGCGCTGGCCGCCCGGCTCGCCGAGCAGCCCGGCGAAGACCCGGTCGACGGCGTACTCGCGCTGGTCCGCGAGCTGTGCGCGGAAGCCCCGCTCGTGCTCGTGGTCGACGACCTGCAGTGGGCCGACGACACCACGCTGAGCGTCTGGCGCTACCTGAGCCGGGAGACGCGGCAGCTGCCGTTGCTGCTGGTCGGCGCCTGCCGCCCGGTACCGCGGCCGGCCGCGCTGGACGACCTGCTTGACAACGATGACATCGCCGTCCTGCGGTTGCCGCCGCTGGCCGAGGACGCCACGCACGAGCTGGCCACCGAACTGGCCGGCGCGCCACCCGGGCCGGGGCTGCAGTTGCTGGTCTCCTACGGGGCAGGCAATCCGCGCTACGTCCGGGAAATCGTCGAGACGCTGCTCGCGCAGTCGATGATCGTGCTCGACGGCGTCCACGCGCACCTGGACGGCAATTCGTGCCAGACGATCCCGGCGCCGCTGGGCGCGCGGATCACGCAGTACCTGAGCTTCCTGTCCAGCGGCACCCGCGACGCGCTGCGCTGGGCGGCGCTGCTGGGCCGCGAGTTCTCGCCGTCGGACATCGCCGTCGCCACCGAGCGGCCGCCGACGGCGCTGGTCGGCGCGGTCGACGAGGCGATCACGTCCGGGGTGCTCGTCGAATCGGGTGACAGGCTGGCGTTCCGGCACCCGCTCGTGCGCCGGGTGCTCTACGAAAAGTCGCCCGCCGCGATGCGGGTCGCCCTGCACCGGCAGCTGGCCGAGGCCTTTGCCGCCGCGGGTGCGCCCGCGGAGCGTGTCGCCGAGCAGCTCGCCGCCGCGCCCGCGCAGGTCGACCCGTGGGTCACCGGGTGGCTGCTGGAGCACATCGGGACGGTCGCCACGCAGACCCCGCGGGTCGCGGTGGACCTGCTGCGCCACGCCGTCACGCAGGGGACACTGCCGCCGGGCGCGCGGGAGACGCTGACCGCGACCCTGGCCCGGCTGCTGTTCTGGCTCGGCCGGGAGCCGGAAGCCGAGGCGCGCTCGGTCGTCGCGCGGACGTCCGACAGCAGGCGCGCGGCCGAGATGCGCTGGATCCTGGCGTACGTCTACTACCGCCGCGGCGATTTTTCGGAGGCGACCGCCGAGCTCAAGCGGACGCTCGACGACGCCGACGTCCCGGAGATGTGGCGCGGGCGGCACGAGGCACTGCTGGCCACGCTGGAGAAGCTCGGCGAAGAGACGGCGCTGGCTCCGGCCGGGCTGCACCCGCTGGACGACGCCGCGCTGGCCGTGCCGAACCTCGACAGCCTCGACGACGCCGCCGAGCCGCTCGACGCCGCCCGCCGGATCGCCGCGACACGCGCGGTGCCGGGCGAGATGCACCTGGCCGGCGCGGTGCACTACTACTGGCTGGGCCGCTGGCCGGAAGCGCTGGCCGAGCTGGACGCGGTAATCCGCGACGGCGCCGAGACGGCGTCGTACGTGCTGCGCAGCCCGGGTTCGGCGTTGCTGGTGCACGGCGTCGGCGCCCTGATCGCCGGACACCGCGGCGAGCCGGGCCAGGCGCGCACGCACCTCGACGCGGCCGAGCGGCAGCAGTGGCCACCGGGCCTGGAGCCCGACGGCGGCGACTTCCTGCTGGCGGCGCGGGCGTTGCTGGCCGAGCAGGAGGGCAGGCCGGAAGCGGCGCTGGCGGCGTTGTCGCCGTTGCTGGAGGACAACTACCCGCCCGCGGCCCGCCACCAGTGGCTGCCGGACCTGGTGCGGCTGGCGCTGGCCCTCGGCGACCGGCAGCGGGTGCACTCGGCGTTGCGCCTGCTCAAGCCGGAGGGCGAGATCCCACCGGCGCACGCGGCGGCGGCCGCGCACTGCCGCGGTCTCGCGACCGGGGACGCCGCACCGGTCCTGACGGCGGCGGGCCACTACCGGGCGGCCGGCCGGGTGCTCAAGCAGGCGAAGGCCACGGAGGACGCGGCGATCCTGCTGGCGGAGGCGGGCGAGCTGGCGGAAGCACGGACGGCGTTCCGCGGCGCGTTGACGGCGTACACGGAGATGGGCGCGGTCTGGGACGTGCGGCGCGCGGAGGCCCGCATGGGGCCGTTCGGCATCCGGCGCGCGCCTTCGGTGCGGCCACGGGCGGCCGCCGGAAGCTGACGGCCCCCAGCGCCCCAATGCGGCGTTCGGTGCATCCAACGCACCCAATGCGGCGTTCGGTGCATCCAACGCACCCAATGCGGCGTTCGGTGCATCCAACGCACCCAATGCGGCGTTCGGTGCATCCAACGCACCCAATGCGGCGTTCGGTGCATCCAACGCACCCAATGCGGCGTTCGGTGCATCCAACGCACCCAACGCCACATTGGGGCGGTTGGGTGCGCGCAACCTTTCCGGGGTTGCCACGTCGGTAAGGTCACCTGAGTAGTAGTCCCTGGGGGATGGGGTCTGGGCGCGAGTCCCAGAGGGGACGGCAACGACATGCCAGGCGAAGACCCGGGCCTGCGGGTCGGGGTGCTCGGCCCGCTGCGGGCCTGGCGCGGGGCGGCCGAAATCGGCCTCGGCCCCGCCCGTCAGCGCGCCATCTTCGCGGTGCTCGCCGTCAACGCCGGCCGGCCCGTGCCGCGGGCCGAACTGATCGACGGTGTCTGGGGTGACTCCGCCCCGGCCAGCGTCGAAGGCAGCGTCCACACCTACGTCTCCGGGCTGCGGCGGGCGCTCGAGCCCGGCCGCTCGCGGTGGTCGGCCGCCAGCGTCCTCGTCTCGGACCCCGCCGGGTACTCGCTCCTGCTCGGCGAAGACGCGCTCGACGCGGCCCTCTTCGAACGGCACCGCGAACGCGCGCGACGGCACCTCGAGCAGGGTGACCCCGGGGCCGCCGTCGCCGAACTCGACGACGCTCTCGCGCTCTGGCAGGGCGAAGCCCTCTCCGGCGTGCCCGGCGGGTTCGCCGAACGGCACCGCGAATACCTGGCCGAACTCCGGCTGGACACCCTCGAACGGCGGGCCGAAGCCGTGCTCGCCCTCGGGGGGCACGTCGACCTCGCGCCGGAACTCGCCGTGCTGGCCGGGGAACACCCGCTGCGCGAGTCGCTGCGGGAATCGCTCATGCTCGCCCTCTACCGCAGCGGGCGGCCCGCCGACGCGCTCGACGTCTTCCGCGACGCCCGTGCCACGCTCGTCACGGAACTCGGCGTCGAACCCGGCGCCACGCTGCAACGGCTCCAGCGGCAGATCCTCGCCCAGGACCCCGCGCTCGACGCGCCCGCGCCGCCGGTCGTCGTCACCGGGCACCGGCTGTTCGGCCGGGAAGCCGAGCAGGCACGGCTCGCCGAGCTCGTCGCTGACGTCCGCGCCGGCCGGGGGCGGGCCGTCTGGATCGAAGGCGACGCCGGGATCGGCAAGTCCGCGCTGCTCACCTCCGCGCTGCCGGACGGCCCCGGCTTCCAGCGGCTCCAGGCGGCCGCCGACGAGCTGAGCACCCGGTTCCCGCTGCAGGTCGTGCTGGAGTGCCTGGCGATCGACGCGCACTCGCCCGACCCGCGGCGCGCGCGGGTGGCGAAGGAACTCGCGGGTGAAGGCCCGGCGCGGCGCAGCTGGGGCCCGGCCGACCCGGTGCTCGGCGCCGTCGACCGGCTGCTGGCCCTGGTCGACGAGCTGTGCGCGCAGTCGCCGCAGGTGCTGGTGCTCGACGACCTCCAGTGGGCCGACGAGGCTTCCGTGCTGGTCTGGCACCGGCTCTGCGCGGCGACCCGCCAGCTGCCGCTGCTGCTCGTGGCCGCGACGCGCCCGGCGCCGGACCGCGCCGAGCTCGCCCAGCTGCGGCGCGGCGTCCAGGCGCGGGACGGCGTCGTCCTCGACCTCGCGCCGCTGACCGGCGAGGACGTCGGCAGGCTGATCGAAGACCAGCTCGGGGCGCCGCCCGGGCCGGGGCTGCGCGAGCTGGCCGCCCGCGGTGCCGGGAACCCGTTGTACGTCAAGGAAATGGTCGACGTCCTGCGCCGCGCCGGCGCGGTGGAGGTGAGCGGCGGCCAGGCCGACGTCGACGACCCGGCGGAGTTCGAGGCCCCGCGGTCGCTGGTCGCCGCGGTCGACCGGCGGCTGGACTTCCTCACGGCGCGGACCCAGGAAGTGCTGCGCTGGGGGGCGTTGCTGGGCATGGAGTTCGCCGTCGGCGACGTCGCCGCGGTGCTCGGCAGCCGGCCGTCCGACCTGCTGGCGCCGCTGGAAGAAGCCGTCGCGGCGAACGTGCTCATCGACACCGGGACGCAGCTGGCGTTCCGGCACCCGTTGCTGCGCCAGGCGTTGTACGACCGGCTGCTGGCCGGGACGCGGGCGGCGCTGCACCGGCAGGCCGCCGAGGCGCTCGCCGGGATCGGCGCTCCCGTCAAGCGCGTGGCCGAGCAGCTGGTGGCCGCACCGGCCACAGTGGACGAATGGGTGCTGGACTGGCTCGCCGCGCACCACGCCGCCGTGTCGACCCGGGCCCCGCTGATCGCCGTCGAGCTGCTGGAACGCGCGCTGGCCGCGTGCCCCGGCACCGACCCGCGCCGGGAGACGCTGCTCGTGGCCCTGGTCAAGGTGCTGTTCCGGCTGGAACGCAGCCCGGAAGCCCTGGCGCGGCAGGCACTCGACGTCGCCACCGAGCCGGACGCCGTCGAGGAGATGCGGCACGTGCTCGCGGCGCTGCGGCACCGCCGTGGCGACACCGAAGGCGCCGTCGCGACGCTGGCTGCCCAGGTCGACGACCCGGCCGTGCCGGAGCTCTGGCGGGTGAAACACCGGCAGCTCCTGGCGAACTTCCGCCGCGGCAGCCTGTCCGATTTGGACACCGCGGAGAAGACCGCGCACGAGACGAAAGCACGCGCCGGCGGCGACCGCTACCTGACCGCGCACGCGCTGCAGTCGTTGTGGCTGGTCGATTCGGTGCGCCGCGAGCACGACCGCGCGCTCGCCCACATCGACGCGGCGATCGAGGCCGTCGGCGACGAGCACGAGCTGGCCGACCTGCACCTGGACCTGCTCGACAACCGTGTCTTCACGCTGCAGAACCTCGACCGCCTTGCCGAGGCGGGCGAGGCCCTGCGCGCGGCGGGCGAAGTCGCGGCACGGCACGCGTTGCCGGTCGGGCTGCAGGTGTCCGCCGCGGTGCACCGGTACTGGGAAGGCCGCTGGGACGAGGCGCTGGTCGAGCTGGACACGGTCATCGAGGACGGCCCGGCGATCACGTTCTACGGCCTGCGCGAGCCGGGCCCGGCGGCGCTGCTGCTGCACGGCGTCGCGGCGCTGATCGCGGGCCGCCGCGACGACCGCGCCCAGGCGGCGGCCCACCTCGACGCGGCGGAGGAGTACGCGCCCGCCACCGGCGCCGAGCGCGAGAGCTTCGACTTCCTGCTGGTCGCCGACGCGCTGGCGGCCGAGCAGCGCGGCGACCGCGTCCGCGCGCTGGCGGTGCTGGAGCCGATCCTGAACCCGACGTACGCGCAGATGATGCTGCGCCACCAGTGGCTGCCGGCGTTCGTGCGGCTGGCGATGGAGCAGGACGACGTCGGCCGCGCCCGGCGCGCTTTGGCGGTGTGCGAGGAGGAAGCGGCGAAGGAGCGACGTCCGGCACGGGCGCACGCGGCGGCGTCGTGGTGCCGCGGGCTGATCGAGGAGGACCCGGCGCCGGTGCTGGCGACGGCCGAGCACTTCCGCGCGGTCGGCCGCCGTCCGGAGCTGGCCTCGGCCCTGGAGGACGCGGCGGTGCTGCTGGCCCGCGCGGGCCGCCTGGACGCGGCGCACGCGGCATTCGAGGAGGCGGCCGAGCTGTACACGGCGCTGGCGGCGAGGTGGGACTTGCGGCGTGCGGAGACCCGGCTGCGCCGCCTGGGTGTCCGCCGGGGTGCCCTGTTCTCGCCGATCCGGCCGGGCCACGGCTGGGAGTCGCTGACGCCGATCGAGGTCCGCATCGCCGGGCTGGTCGCGGAAGGCCGCTCCAACCCGGACATCGCGGCGGAGCTGTCCCTGCCGCGGCGGACGGTCCAGGCCCACGTGGCCCGCCTGCTGGGCAAGCTGGAGACGCCGTCACGTTCCGGCGTCGCCGACGCCGTCCGCCGGCGCGCGTCCGGCTGACCTGGAACTACTGGAAAACCCGGTGAGCACCGACCCGGCCGGGTCGGTGCTCACCGAACTACTGGCGTGCCCGTGTCAGCAGGGCGTGGCCGACAGCTGGATGTACCAGACCGGATCCCAGTTGACGTAGTCGCCTGTCCCCGCCCACTGGCACCGGATCAGCCTGCCGTTCTGGTCGAGAAGCCGCATGCCCGCGTTCCCGGTTTGGCTGTTGACGACGGAGCCCGTGTCGCCGGTGAAGTTGTTCAGCGAATACGTGCCGTAGTTGTAGAACTGGAACTCCCAGCCACCGTTGGACCCCCAGCTCGGCGTGGCACAGGCGTAGCCGGTCGGGCAGTCGTGCACCTCGCCGACCGAGACCCAGACGCGCCGGGACGGAGCCGGCGACGTCGACGGCTCGGCGGCCGCGACGGACGCGGACTGAGCGGCGCCACTGACTGCGGGCGCGGCCTGCGCGGGCAGGACACCGGCGGCCAGGAAGCCCACCACGATTCCGATGACCGCCACGATCCGGCGCTGTCGAATCCTCACTGCATATCCCCCTAGGTTGGTGTGAACCGGACCGTACTGGCATTCCGGACGAAGATCAAGTTCGGAATCACGGATCACAGCGCGTTGGCCTTGGCGACCCGGCCCAGGTAGCGGCCCGACTCCTTGACCGTCCGCCGCTGGGTCTCGAAGTCGACGTGGACCAGGCCGAACCGTTGCGTGTACCCCATCGCCCACTCGAAGTTGTCCAGCAGCGACCACGCGAAGTACCCGCGGACGTCGACCCCGAGGTCAAGGGCGTCGCGCACCGCCCGCAGGTGCTCCATGAAGTAGTTCACCCGGGCCGCGTCGTACACGCGGCCGTCCACGACGGTGTCCACAAAGGACGCTCCGTTTTCCGCCACCACCAGCGGGAGATCGGAACGCGAAGAAATCCACGTGAGCAGCGAAGTGAGCGTCGACGGCGACTGCTCCCAGCCGAACGCCGTCACCGGCGGCCGCGCCGGCAGGACGTCCAAGCCGCGCAACGTCGGCAGCGGGCAGTTGCTCGGCGCCTGCGGGTCCTCGAGCGGCGTCACACGGGCCGGGGCGTAGTAGTTGACGCCCAGCCAGTCGATCGGGGCCGCGATGGTGTCCGTGTCGCCGTCGCGGACGCACTCGACGAACCGGCCCGCGGCCGCCACCACGTCCGAGGGGTAGCCGCGGCCCAGCACCGGGTCCAGGAAGAACCGGTTGTGGATGCCGTCGAACTTCCGGGCCGCCTCGGCGTGCGCCGGTGACGAACCGTCCGCGATCGCCGGCGCGAAGTTCAGCGCCAGGGAGAACTCGTGACCCGGCCCGGTGAGCGCGCGGGTCGCCAGGCCGTGCGCCAGCAGCAGGTGGTGGGCCGCGACCAGCGCCGTGCCGTGGTCCTGGCCACCGGGTGCGTGCACGCCGCTGCCGTAGCCGAGGAACGCCGCGCAGAACGGCTCGTTGATCGTCGTCCACTGGCGCACGCGGTCGCCGAGCGCCGCGTGCACGACGGCGGCGTAGTCGGCGAACCGCGAAGCCGTGTCCCGCGAGGGCCAGCCGCCCGCGTCTTCGAGCGCCTGCGGCAGGTCCCAGTGGTAGAGCGTCAGCACCGGCACGATGTCCCGGCTCAGCAGCTCGTCGACCAGCCGGTCGTAGAAGGCGAGCCCGGCCGCGGACGGCGTCCGGCCGTCCGGCATCACCCGCGGCCAGGCCACCGAAAACCGGTACGCGTTCAGGCCGAGGCCGGCCAGCAGGCCGATGTCGTCGGCGTAGCGGTGGTAGTGGTCGCAGGCGACGGCACCGGTCGCACCGCCGAGCACCTTGCCTTCGGTCGCCGCGAAGGTGTCCCAGATGGACGGTCCGCGGCCGCCTTCGGTGACAGCGCCCTCGACCTGGTAGGACGCGGTGGCCGCGCCCCACAGGAAGCCCGCCGGGAAGGTCATACCGGTGCCCCTTTCAGGATGCCCCGCACGACGTGGCGGCCCAGCAGCAGGAACAACGCGATGACCGGCACGACGGCGACGGTCGCGCCGGTGAGCATCAGCGCGTAGTCCGTGTAGTAGCCGCTGGCCAGCTGGGACAGCGCGACCTGCACGGTCGGCGTCTCGTTGGGGTCGAGGACGACCAGCGGCCAGAAGTAGTCGTTCCAGGTGGCCATGAACGTCAGCATCGCGAGCACCGCGGCCGGTGCGCGCAGGGCCGGCACGGCCACGTGCCAGTAGGTGCGCAGGATCGAACAGCCGTCGACGGTCGCGGCGTCGACGAGGTCCGGGCTGATCGCGTTCTCGCACGCCTGCCGCATCCAGAACACGCTGAACGCGCTGACCAGCGCCGGCACGATCACCGCTTCGAGCCGCCCGTACCAGCCGAGGTCGCCCACGACCAGGTACAGCGGGATGACGCCGAGCTGCGCCGGCACCATCGCCGAGCCGACGACCAGCAGGAACAGCGTGTTGCGGCCCGGGAAGCGCAGCCGCGCGAAGGCGAACCCGGCGAGGCTCGCCAGCACGACGTTGGCCACCATGACCGTGGTCGCCACGATCAGCGAGTTCCCGATGGCCAGCCAGAAGTCGACGGTGTCGAAGACGCGCCGCACGTTCCCGGCCAGGTTCCCGCCCGGCAGCAGCAGCGGCGACGTCTCCCCGATCGCCGCGTTGTCGCGCGTGGCCACGACGAACGACCAGTACAGCGGGAACACCGACGCGCCGAGCACCCCGGTCAGCACGGCGTACACCCAGCCGCCCGGCCGCCGCCGCGCCGTCACGCCGCCCTCACGAACCGGCGCACCAGCCGGTAGTTGACCAGCGCGAACAGCGCGCAGACCACGAACATCACCCAGGTCAACGCGGCCGCGTAACCGGCGTCGAGGTGCGTGAACCCCTTCTCGTACAGGTACATCACCAGCGTCTGGAACTGGCGGTCGTTGCCGCCGGTGCCTGCCGAGCCGCCGGCGTCGAACAGCTGCGGCTCGGCGAACAGCTGCAGGCCGTTGACCGTGCCGGCGATCGCGGTGAAGGCCAGCGCGGGCCGGATACCCGGCACGGTGATCGACCAGAACGTCCGCCACCGCGAGGCGCCGTCGAGCTCCGCGGCTTCGTACAGGTCGCCGGGGACGGCCTGCATCGCGGCCAGGTAGATCAGGGCGTTGTAGCCGGTCCAGCGCCAGAGCACCATGCTCGCCACGGCGAAGTGCGACGTCCAGGTCGACGCCCGCCAGTTGACCGGCCCGATGCCGAACCAGCCGAGGACCTCGTTGACGACGCCGTAGTCGCGGCTGAACAGCTGCCCGAACACCAGCCCGACGGCGACGACGGACACGACGTTCGGCAGCAGGACGCCGGTGCGCCACCAGGTCGCCGCGCGCAGCGGCCGGTCGAGCAGGGCCGCGATGCCCAGCGCCAGCAGGAATTCCGGGACCGCGGCGAGCAGGAAGATCGAGACCGTGTTGGCGAGCGCGTTGTAGAAGTGCGGATCGGTGAGCAGGTCGCCGTAGTTGGCGAGGCCGAAGCCACCTCGGTCGCCTTCGAGCAGGTTCCAGTCGTGCAGCGAAACCCACGCCGTGTACAGCAGCGGGAAGGCGCCGAAGACGACGAACAGGGCGAAGAAGGGCGCGACGAACAGCAACGGCGTGACCGTGCGGTCGAGGCGGTGCGGCACGCGCGGCTACTTCAGGGCGGCTTGGGCCTGCTGGACGGCTTCCGCCCAGGCCTGCTCGACGGTGTCGGTGCCTTCCTCGATGCGCCCGAGCGCGCGGCCGAATTCGGGCCGGACGTCGGCGTCGCGCAGGCCGCGGTAGTTCGGGCGCAGCTGCTCGGCGGACGCGGCGAAGATCCGCCCGATCGGGGCGTCGCCGAAATACGCATCCGTGTGCGCGACGACCTGCGGATCTTCGTAGACCACGGGCTCGCTGGGCAGGATTCCGTCGGAGAGGAAGAGCTTCTTCTGCTGGTCCGGCGCGGTCAGCCACCGGGCGAGCTCGTAGGCCTGCTGCTGGTGTTCGCCCTGCTTCGGCACGGTCAGGAACGAACCGCCCTGGTTGCCGCTCTTGCCGGGCACGGTGGTGACGTCCCACTTCCCGCGGCCCGCGTCCCCGCCGGCTTCCTTGATCTGGCTGAGCATCCACGCGGGACAGGCGACGGTGGCGAAGGAACCCTGCTTGATCGCCACGTTCCACGCCTGGGTGAACGTGGTCGCCGCCGCTGTCTGCCCCTTCGCGGCCAGGCCGCCGGAGAGGAAGAAGGCGTTGCGCACGCTCGGGTTGCGGTCGGCGATGAAGGAGTCGTCGCGCTGGGAGAAGTAGTTCTCCGGCGACTGGTTGAGCATCGCCGTGTAGACGGTCCCCGCCGAGTCGGCGAACTTCACGCCCGGCGTCTTGGCGGTGAACCGCTCGGCGGTGGCGGCGTAGGCGGCCCAGTCCGGCATCAGCTTCGCGACCTCGTCGCGGCCGGTGGGCAGGCCCGCGGCCGCGAACAGGTCGCGGCGGTAGCAGAGGGCGAGGCTGCCCATGTCCGTGCCGAGGCCCAGCACGAAGGCGCCGTCCGTGCCCTGCGCCCACTTCCACGGCACCCACTGCTTTTCCAGCTCGCGGGCGCCGTAGCCGGCCAGGTCGGCGAACTTGTCCTTCGCCTTCCGGTACTGCGGCATGTACTGCTCTTCGATCGCGACGACGTCGGCGGCGCCGTGCCCGGTGGCCAGCTGCGTCGCGAGCCCCTTGTGGTGGGTGTCGAAGTCGGTGACGCGGTTCTGCACCGTGATGTCCGGGTGCAGCTTCTCGTACTCGGCGATCAGGGGCGCGTAGCCGAATTCGCCGAAGGTCGCGATGGTGAGCTTCGTCTTCCCCTCGGCGTCACCCGGACCGCAGGCGGCGAGCGGGATCAGCGCGGCGACCACGAGCGCGGTCCGGCGGGCGATCGTTCGCAACAGGCTTCCTCAGATCACACCGGCCCGCACGGCGTACGCGACCGCGTGCGGCCGGTTGCGCAGGTTGAGCCGGTTGGTCATGGCGTAGATGACGTTCTTCACGGTCCGCTCCGAGTAGCAGAGCTTGCCCGCGATCTCGGCAGTGTCCCAGCCTTCGGCCATCAGGCGAAGCACATCCACCTCGCGCGGCGTGAGTGCCGCGGCGCCGTGCTCGGCGGCGAGGGCCTCGACCTGCGCGCGCAGCGGGGAGGTGCGGCCCCTGGCCGCGGCGAGCACGTTCGCGGTGAGCCGGTCGAGCGCGGTCCGCGGCAGCACGGCCGAGACGTGGCAGTCGGCGAGCAGGCCGACGTGCGCGGGGTCGACGTGCCCCGCGACCAGCACGATCGCGGCCGGCGACTCGGCGGCCGCGGCCCGCAGCGCGGCGACGGCCTCGCGGTCGACCTCGCCGACGGCGAACACCAGCACGGCGGCCTCGCCCCGGCGGGCGCGCGGCAGGACCAGCAGCTCCGGGCGGGACTTCAGGTGGTTGATCAGCCCGGCCAGTGCGATCGGGTCGGACGCCCACGCCGCCACTCGCACCTGGTCCATCGAACCCTCCTCCGCCCACGACGATTCCTGACTCCGGCCAGTCTGCTGAGGACGCCTTCACGAATTCTCTACCGCACGCGACCACATTCTTCACGCCGTGAAGTTGGACGTCGACTACGGTCGGGGGCACCCACGAACGAGTGAAGGGACCGATGAACCGCCGATTTCTCGCCGCCTCCGGGGTGGCGTTCGCCGTCATAGCCGGGTGTTCGCTGGTCGCGGGCCTGCAACCGCGGACCGTGTCCGGGCTGGCGGTCCCCCGGACCGCCGACCGGCCGGTGCCCGACCCGGTGGCTCCCCCGCCCGCCGCTCCGGCGCCCACGTCCCGGCTCGCGCGGCCGGACGACTGCGCGTCACTGGCGGCCGGGCTCGACGACCGCGCGCAGGTCGCGCAGCTGGTCGTCGTGGGCGTCTCCGGCGACAACCCGGCGGCCACCGTGTCCCTGGTGCGCGACCACCAGGTCGGCGGGATCTTCGTCGGGGGTAACGCAACAGCGTTGTTGAAAGACCGTTCGCTGGCCGCCGTCCAGGCGGTGGCCAAGGTGCCGGTGGCGGTGTCGGTCGACGAAGAGGGCGGCCGCGTCCAGCGCATCGACGACCTCGACGGCGACCTGCCCTCGGCCAGGACGATGGCCGAGAAGAAGTCCCCGGCCGAGGTCCGCGAGCTGGCGGCCGAGCGGGGCCGCCAGCTGCGCGCCCGCGGGGTGACGGTGGACTTCGCCCCGGACACCGACGTCACGGACGCCCCCGACGGCGACGTGATCGGCGACCGGTCGTTCAGCCCCGACCCGGCGCGGGTGAAGACGTACGCGAAAGCGTTTGCGGAAGGCCTGCGCGACGCCGGGATCCAGCCGGTGCTGAAGCACTTCCCCGGCCACGGCCACGGCTCGGGCGACTCCCACAAGGGCACGGTCGTCACGCCGCCGCTCGGCAAGCTGCGCGCGGTCGACCTGGTGCCGTACCGGGGCATCGCCGACTACGGCCCGGTCGCGGTGATGGTCGGCCACCTCGACGTGCCGGACCTGACCGACGGCGTCCCGGCGTCCCTGTCGCCGGCCGCCTACCGGCTGCTGCGCGGCGAATTCGCGTTCGACGGCCCGGTGGTGACCGACGACCTCGGCGCGATGAAGGCGATCACCGCGCAGTACCCGCTGCCGGAGGCGGTGCTGAAGGCGCTGCAGGCCGGCGCGGACCAGGCGCTGTGGTCGTCCGGGGGCCGCGTGGACGTGGTGCTGGACCGGCTGGTCAAGGCCGTGCAGAGCGGGGAGCTGCCGAAGACGCGGGTGCAGGAGTCGGTCACGCGCGTGCTGCGGGGCAAGGGACTCTGCTGAGTTTCGCGGCCGAGCCTAAACTTTCCCGCGACGGCACCCGGACCAAGGAGCGGCATGGCGGACCTCGGCGGCACCTACCACCTCGGCGGCGAACTCCCGGTGACCCGCATGGGTTACGGCGCCATGCAGCTGGCCGGGCCCGGTGTCTGGGGACCGCCGAAGGACCACGACACCGCCGTCGCCGTGCTGCGGGAGGCCGTCGAGCGCGGGGTCACCCACCTCGACACCAGCGACTACTACGGCCCGCACACGGTGAACGCGCTGATCAAGGAAGCCCTGCACCCCTACCCCGAGTCGCTCGTCATCGTGACGAAGGTGGGCGCGCGGCGGAGCGAGGACAAGGGCTGGCCGGCCGCGCTGTCGGCCGCGGACCTCACCGAAGCCGTGCACGACAACCTGCGCAACCTCGGCGTCGACGCGCTCGACGTCGTCAACCTGCGGCTGAGCAACGCCGCTTTGGACTACCCCGTGCCGATGTCGCTCGCCGAACCCTTCGGGGTGCTCGCCGAGCTGCGGGAGCAGGGGCTGATCCGGCACCTCGGCGTCAGCCACGTCAGCGCCGAGCAGCTCGACGAGGCGAAGGCGATCGCGCCGGTCGTCTGCGTGCAGAACCAGTACAACCTGGCCCACCGGGAGAGCGACGACCTCGTCGACAAGTGCGCCGCCGAGGGCATCGCCTTCGTGCCGTACTTCCCGCTCGGCGGCTTCAGCCCGCTGCAGTCGGGGCTGCTCGACGACTGCGCCGCCCGGGTGGGCGCCACGCCGATGCAGGTCGCGCTCGCCTGGCTGCTGCAGCGGTCGCCGTCGATGCTGCTGATCCCCGGGACGTCGTCGCCCGCGCACCTGCGGGAGAACCTGGCTGCCGCTTCGCTCGAGCTGCCCCCGGACGTGCTGGCCGATCTGGACCGGATCGGCGCGGCCTGATCGCTACGGCCTGATCGCTACGCTGAGCGCTCGCACAGCACGAGAACGGAGAGACCGTGGCGGAGTGGGGCGATCTGGTCGCGTACATCAGGGAGTCGTACCGGGTGGTGCGCGACGAGCCCGACGAAATCCGCATCCGGCTCGTGTTCGGCGACGACCCCGACACCGAACAGCGCGCGCAGATCGTCGTGATCGCCCGCGAAATCCTCGACCAGCGCGAGGACTGGGTCCAGATCGCCACCCCGTTCGCCCGGCACGAGCAGGTCGACCTCCTCGAGGTGCTGACCGAGGTCGGCGACGCGATCGTGGTCGGCGGCCTCGCGGTGATGGGCGAGCACGTCGTCCTGCGGCACTCGCTGCCCCTGATCAACCTCGACATCAACGAGTTCACCGACCCGCTGGAGCTGGTCGCCGGCGCGGCCGAGCTGCTGGAGCAGCAGTTCACCGGCCGCGACGACTACTGATTTCCCGGGGCGCTGCCCCGGGCCGGGGGCTCCGCCACCCGGACCCCTCGCGAGTGGTGAGCGGAACAACGGCGACCGCGGCGGCCACCACGAGGGCGGCAGCAACGCCGAGCGCCGCGGCCACCGTCCCGGTCCCGAGGTAAAGCCCGCCGAGCGCGGCCACCCCGAGCGTGCCGCCGAGCTGCTGCACCGCGTTGAGCAGCCCGGCGGCCGAGCCCGTCTCGGCCGGCCGGACCCGGTGCAGGGCCGCGGTGAAGAACGGCACCGTGAAAGTCCCCATCCCGAGCCCGCACAGCGCCAGCGCCCACGGGTACGCGCCCGCCCCCGCCGTGAGGGCGGCCAGGATCCCCGTGAGCAGCAGGGCCAGCCCGGCGAACATCACGCGTGAACCGAACTTCGGCACCAGCCGGGCGCCGGCGACGTACGACGACACGGCGAGCCCGGCCGACAGCGGCAGCAGCGTCAGGCCCGCCGTCCGGACGTCGGCGCCCATGCCGAGCTGCAGCTGCATCGGCACCACCTGCATCAGGCCCGTCATCACGGCGAAGAACAGCAGCGACCCGGCCAGCGCGGCCGGGAAACCGCGGTGGGTGAACAGGCTCGGCTCGACCAGTGGCGCGGCCGCCCGGCGCTGGTGGAAGCCGAAGACGGCCAGCAGCACCGCGCCGGCGGCGAGCAGGCCCCAGTTCGGCCCCGCGGGGTCGATCAGCGGGTAGACGAGCAGCCCGGCGCCGGCGACGACGAGCGCCGTGCCGGCGAGGTCGAGCCGGGGCCGGGTGGCGGCCCGGTCCTCCCGCAGGAGGCGTGCGGCGAGAAGCACCGCGAGCCCGAGCGGGACGTTCACGAGGAACGCCGCCCGCCAGGAGACCGCCTGCGTCAGCAGCCCGCCGAGCAGCGGCCCGGTGACCGCGGACAGGCCCATCACCGGCCCGATGCCGCCGAGGGCCTTCGCGAGCTCGTCGCCGTCGAAGAGGGCGCGGATGAGGCCGATGGTCTGCGGGATGACCAGCGCGGCCGCGGCGCCCTGGACGGCACGGGCGCCGATCAGCAGCCCGGCGTCCGGCGCGGCCGCGCAGGCGAGCGACGCGAGGACGAAGGCGGCCACGCCGAGCTTGAACACCCTGGCCCGGCCGAGGACGTCGCCGAGCCGGCCGCCGGTGATGAGGAACGCGGCGAAGGGCAGCGTGTAGGCCGCGCTGAACCACGGGATGTCGGCGGCCGGGCCGGGGAGTTCGGCGTGTATGGCCGGCCCGGCGACCTGCACGATCGTGGCGTCGAGCAGGTTCATGGCCTCGGCGGCGAGCAGCACGGCGAGTGCGGCCCAGCGCCACCGGTGACGCGTCAGGGTGGGCACAGGAGGTCTCCTTTCGTTCGCGCCCACCCTCACTGCCGAGCATCGTTTCATTCCAGTTGTCCGCGCGAATTTGCTGATTTCTTCTATGTCTTGCGGTTCAATGAGGGATATGACCACCCTGGACGACGTCGACCGGGCGCTGGTCCACGCACTGCACCTCGACGGCCGGGCCCCGTTCACGAAGATCGGCGACGTCCTCGGCGTCTCGACGCAGACCGTGGCCCGGCGCTACCGCCGGCTCCGCGAGGAGGCGTCGCTTCGCGTGGTGGGCCTGCCGGATCCGCAGCGGGCGGGGCAGGCGGAGTGGATGGTCCGCCTGACGGCGACGCCGCACACGGCACAGGACCTCGCCCAGGCGCTGGCCCGCCGCGCGGACACGGCGTGGATCAAGCTGATGTCGGGCGGCACGGAGATCTGCGTGAACGTCCACACCCCGGCGGCGAGCGACCACGCCCTGCTGCTGCGCGACATCCCGCGCACGGCGAGCATCACGGCGGTCTCGGCGCACCAGCTGCTGCACCGCTACTTCGGCGGCCCGACGGCGTGGCTGGGGCGGGCCAACGCCCTCGACGCGGCCCAGATCGCGGCGCTCACCCCGGTCCGCCCGGGCCCGGGCAAGCCACTGACCCGGGAGGACGACGCCCTGATGGCGGCGTTGCAGCGCGACGGCCGCACGGGCTTGGCCGAGCTGGCCGCGGCCACGGGCTGGTCGCCGGCGACCGTCGCCCGCCGGCTGGCCGACCTCCAGGCGGGCGGAACGGTGTTCTTCGACCTGGAGATCGCCCCGGAGCCACTGGGGGCGACCACACAGGCGCTGCTGTGGATGGCGGTGGCACCGGCCCGGCTGGACCGGGTGGCCCGGACGCTGGCCACCCACCCGGAGCTGGCCCTGGTGGCCGCAACGACCGGGCCGGCGAACCTGGTGGCGCTGGCCCTCTGCCCGGACGCGGCGGCCCTGCACCGGTACTTGACGCGGCGGCTGGGGGCGCTGGACGCGATCCGGACGCTGGAGACGGCGCCGGTGCTGCGCACGGTGAAGGCGGCGGCTTCGCGCTGAGGGGGCGGCTTGCCGCAGGTCGCGGCTTCGCCCTGAGAGGCGGGGCGGGCGGCTTGCCGCAGGTCGCGGCTTCGCCCTGAGAGGCGGGGCGGGCGGCTTGCCGCAGGTCGCGGCTTCGCCCTGAGAGGCGGGGCGGGCGGCTTGGCGCAGGTCGCGACGGGTCACAGGAAGCCCGGTGTCCCGGAAACCGCAGTTCGGCCGTGGGCGCTCGCTCGGGACGAGCCGGCGCGCCCGTCGGTGTCCTAAGTGGACTTCACCTGGACCAGGTGGTCGAGCATGCCGCGGACGGCCTCGAACTCCCGGACCTCCTGGCGGCAGTCCGGGCACGCCGAAAGGTGCCGCTCCACCCGTGCCGCGTCGGCGGCGTCGAGCAACCCCAGGCTGTACGCCCCGAGGTCGGTCCGGTCGTACCGGCCCATGGATCGCGTCTCCGTTCCGCGTCCCGCGAGGAACGCCCGCACTACCCGATGCCTCCAGGGTGCTGAGACGGACGCGCCATCGGCGAAGTTCCACAGATTTCTACCCGAACGGCCGACAACTTCGGAGGGCCAACAGCCCATGTGAGTGACAGCGGTCGTCACGGATTTCACCCGTCCGAACACGGAAAGCTTTTGTGCCACGAACTTCGCCGATTCCGCGTCATGGCCCCCCGGCTCACCCGTCGGACTGGCGTCGGACCGGGATTTCCCGGGCTCGACCTGGGCAAGAAGGCGATCCGAAACGAGGAGAGCGATGACCGTACGGAGCCACCGGGCGGACGACGTCGTGGACGAGGTCGGGGTGTGGCTGGCCGGGGAGTTCGCGGGGCGGCTCCCCGCCTCGGAGATCGACCGCGTCGTCCGGACGACGCGGATCGACCTCGAAGGGAGCATCGCGCCGGAGGAGCTCGGGGAGATGCTCCACCGGCTGGGCCGGGCCAGGCTGCTGCGCATCCTGCACCTCGCGCCGGCCGCGCAGCTGCGGATCCCGCAAGCGCGGTGACGCGCCGGGCGGGCACGCGGCTCCCGCGCCGCGTCGCCCGCCCGCGGCTCCCGGCTCTCGGCTCCCGCGCCGCATCGCCCACCCGCGACCCGCGGCCCCCGATGCCGCGGCTCCCGCCTCCCGGCTCCCCGGTGCCACGTCGCCCGCCCGCAGCCCGCGGCTGCCACAGCCGATCGCGCACAGCCCCCGGCGCCACGTCGGCCACTCGCGGCCCGCGGCTACCGCAGCCGATCACGCACGGCCCCGGCGCCGTGTCCCCCGCCCGCGGCCCCCGGCTCCACGTCGGCCACCCGCGGCCCCGGCCCCCGGCCCCGTCGACCACCCGCGGCCCCCGGCCCCCGGCGCCACGTCCCTGCCCGCAGCCCGCGGCCCCCGCAGCCGATCGCGCACCGCGACAGGGACGTTCGCGCACAACCCTTGCCCACAGCCCCCGGCAATCTTGACTGGACTAGACCAATCTGCTCTAGTGACCGTTGTCACGTTCGTCTCGGCCGGATGAGCACACCCACCTTCGACGCCGGGCGCGCCAGCGTCCGGGTTCTGTCGTGGCCGAAGGAGTGAGCGAGTCTTGAGAAGACGTCTTGTCGCGGTCCTGTCCGCCGTCGCCGCCGTTGCCGGGCTCGTGTTCGGCGTTCCCGCCGTCAGCGGGCACGCCGCACAGGCCGCCGCCGCCGCGTGCAGTGCGCCGAACTGGGTCGCCGGCCAGTGGTACGACGTCGGCGCCGTCGTCCGCTACACCAACGGTGGCTACTACCGCGCCAAAAACGCCAATCCGGGCTACGACCCGGTCATCAGCACCTGGTACTGGGAGCCCTACAGCTGTGACGGCGGGGGCGGCACCACCTGCAGCTACCCGAACTGGGTGGCCGGCCAGTGGTACGACGTCGGCGCCGTCGTCCGCTACACCAACGGCGGCTACTACCGCGCCAAAAACGCCAATCCGGGCTACGACCCGGTCATCAGCACCTGGTACTGGGAGCCCTACAACTGCGGCGGCGGCACCGATCCCGGCAACCCGGGCGCGTTCGTGGTGAGCGAAACGCAGTTCAACCAGATCTTCCCGGGCCGGAACTCCTTCTACACCTACAGCGGCCTCACCGCGGCCCTGTCGGCGTACCCCGGCTTCGCGAACACCGGCAGCGACACGGTGAAGAAGCAGGAAGCCGCGGCGTTCCTCGCCAACGTCAACCACGAAACCGGTGGCCTCGTCCACATCGTCGAGCAGAACACCGCGAACTACCCGCACTACTGCGACTGGAACCAGCCCTACGGCTGCCCGGCAGGCCAAGCCGCCTACTACGGCCGCGGCCCGATCCAGCTGAGCT
Source organism: Amycolatopsis tolypomycina (assembly GCF_900105945.1). Classification (NCBI taxonomy): domain Bacteria; kingdom Bacillati; phylum Actinomycetota; class Actinomycetes; order Pseudonocardiales; family Pseudonocardiaceae; genus Amycolatopsis; species Amycolatopsis tolypomycina. Next base: position 7,155,745 of record NZ_FNSO01000004.1, read on the forward strand.
GGAACTTCAACTACAAGGCCGCCGGCGACGCGCTCGGCATCGACCTGCTCGGCAACCCGTGGCAGGTCGAGCAGAACTCGGCCGTCGCCTGGAAGACCGGGCTCTGGTACTGGAACACCCAGAGCGGCCCCGGCACCATGACCCCGCACAACGCGATGGTCAACGGCCGCGGTTTCGGCGAGACCATCCGCAGCATCAACGGCTCCATCGAGTGCAACGGCGGCAACCCCGCCCAGGTGCAGAGCCGCGTCGACAAGTACCGCCAGATCACGGCGGTCCTCGGCGTCGACCCCGGCGCCAACCTGTACTGCTGAGCCGAGGGCGGGCGGGGTGTCACCCCGCCCGCCCGCTCAGCCGGCCAGCCGCCGCGCGATCAGCTCGATGACCGCCGCGGCGTGGTTGTTGAGGTAGAAGTGCCCACCCGGGTACTTCTTCAGCTCGAACTCCGCCGACGTCCGCTGCGCCCACTGGCTCGCCTCGGCTTCGGTGACCTTCGGGTCGTCGTCCCCGATCAGCGCCACGATCGGGCAGCCGACGTCCGGCCCCGGCCGGTAGTGGTACAGCTCCGCGGCCTTGTAGTCGCTGCGCAGCGCCGGCAGCACCAGTGCGCGGATGTCTTCGTCGTCCAGCACCGCCGAGTCGGTGCCACCGAGCCGCTTGACCTCGGCCAGGAGTGCCTCGTCGCCCTTTTCGTGGATCCGCTCGTCGCGGACCGTCGAGGGCGCGCGGCGCCCGGAGACGAACAGCGTGAGCAGCCGCGTGCCCCGCGCCTCGAGCCGCCGCGCGACCTCGAACGCCAGGCTGGCGCCCATGCTGTGGCCGAAGAACGCGACCGGCCCGGTGACCTCGGGAGCGAGCACGTCCGCCAGCCGGTCGGCGAGCACGAACAGGTCGTCCACGGGGGCCTCGGCGTGCCTGTCCTGGCGGCCCGGGTACTGCACGGCGAGCACCTCCACCGCGGGCGCCAGCGCCGCCGACACGGGGTGGAAGTAGCTCGCCGATCCGCCGGCGTACGGGAAGCACACGAGCCGCGCCGCCGCGGCGGGCGCCGGGTGGAAGCGCCGGACCCACTGCGAGGCGTCGAGCGAAATCGTCATGGCCCCCAATCTGGCAGGCCGCCGGGCCGCCGTCGACCCCCTAGCCTGCGCAGTCCGGAAGCCCGGCAGGCGTCGCCGATGCCATGAAAGAGTCGTTCATGACGTCTGGTGTCATGAACGACTCTTTCATGACGTTCGAGCCGCTGCCGGACCGGTCACTCCGCCCGCCAGAGCGCCGGGACGGCCGGCGGTTCCCAGCCCGCCTGGGCGGTGTGCGGCTGCAGGCACACGTAACCGCGGCCGCCGTAGGTGACCCGCGTGCCCGCCGCGTACGCGGTGCCCACGGCCCAGGACGTGCCCCCGGGCGGGGTGGACGTGGACGTCGGCCGCGTCGACGTCGGGGTCTGCGGGACGTCGAGCACGAAGTCGAACGCGGCTTCCTTCGCCGACCCGTTGTCCCGCACGGTCATCAGCAGCCGCGCGTCGAAGATCGTGTCGGTGTTGTTGCGCGGCTCGCCGGGGAAGTAGAGCTGCGTGGTCAGCACCGGCCGGCCGGGTGCCTGCACCTTCACGTGGATGTGCCGGGTCCGGCCCGGGTAGAGGCCCGGCACGATCGTGGACAGCGTGAACGCGCCCTGGGCGTTGGTGTACTGGTGCCCGCGGAAGGTGTAGCCGGTGTTGTCGTAGGCGCCGTTGACGTCCGCCTGCCAGAAGTCGAGCAGCGCGCGGTTGATCGGCAGGCACGCGCGGCCGAAGACGTACCCGGTGACGGTCAGCCGGGTGCCCGGCGTCCCGGGGGTGACGAGGTTGGTCCGTTCGGGCGAGTTCGGCTTGAAGTACGGTCCCTCGGTCTGCGCGATCGTCGGATCGTCGTCGTCGTGGCACGCCGGGGTCAGCTCCGGCGCGGTGCCGCCGGCGGCCGTGGTGCGGGCGAGCGCGGGGCCGCCGATCAACGCGACCGGCGCGGCGACACCCGCGGCGAGCGCGGCCTTCAGCACGGTCTTGCGGCTGAGCTTGTTCTCTTCGTCCATGCCTGCTCCTGGTGGGCGGGGGGAAGATCCGGGATCACCTCGAACGTAGGCAGGCACCGGCCGGGCGGCGATGGACTGGACCGGTCAGTCGTGGTGCTTCTCCCCGCCACGGCGGAAGTCGCCAGGGCTCAACCCGGTTTCCCGGCGGAAGAACCGGCAGAAGTAGGCGGGATCGGCGAAACCGACCCGGCTCGCCACCTGCCGGACCGTCAGGTCCGTCCGGAGCAGGAACCGTTGCGCCTCCCGGATCCGCGTCTCCCGCAACAGCTGCGCGGCCGTGCGGCCGGTCGCCGCCTTCACCGCTTCGGTGAGGTGGCCGGGCGTGACGCCGAGGCGTTCGGCGTGCGCGCTCACCGACCACAGGCCGGGTTCGGGGTGGCCGGCGAGCCGGACGAACTCCGCCGCCAGCGCGCCCGCGGGCGCCGGCCGTGGCGTGCCCAGCAGGCGGCCCGCGCGCACGACCAGGACGTGCACCAGCGCCCGCAGCACCGACTCGGTCCCCTCGCCGCCGCCGCGGAACTCCTCCTCCAGGTCGGCGATCAGCCGCCTGACACCGGCGTCGGCGTGGGCGTCCAGGCGCAGCCACGGCCGTTCGCCCAGCCGCCGCAGGAGCTCGCGGTCGGCCGGGTGGTCGAGGAGGAAGTCGTCGGTGAACAGCACGACGTGGCCGGTGAGGCCCGCGACGCCCGCCCACTGGTGCACCTGGCCGGGCGCGATGACGCCGAGGTGCGGCGGCCGCAGCGGCCAGCGCGCGGTGTCGACGACGTGCGCGCCCGTGCCGCCGGTGACGTGGACGAGCTCGTAGAACGTGTGCCGGTGCGGGAAATCCGCGCGGGACAGCGGCCCGATCGCGTCGAACGTGCCGACGGCGAACGGCGGCGCGTGCGGTGCGGGCACCTCGAGGCGGTGCAGCGGCAGCTCCCCCGGCCGCGGGGTCCGGCAGGGCGTCCCTGGCGGAACGGTCGTACCGCGCATGGCCCGGAAGTCTAGATCGGTTCGCGGGCGGTTCGCCGGTTTTGCCCCGATGATCGCAATCCGATCGTCGGGTACCGGACACGAAAACGGGGCCGGTCCACAGTGGACCAGCCCCGTTCGGTGGTACTGCGTTACGCGCGGCTGCGGCGGCGGTTCACCAGCAGCATCAGCGCGCCGCCGCCGAGCAGCAGGCCGCCGATGGCGAACGGAACCGCGGCGTCGACACCGGTGTTGGCGAGGTCGCCGCCACCGGACGGGGCGCCACCGGGCGTGCTGGGCGCGGTGGTGGCCGGGGCACCGGCCTCGGTCCAGCTGGCGGACGCCTTTGCGGCCACCTGGGTCTTCTCCGAGTCGGCGACGATCAGCGACTGCGCCGGCTGGCTCGCGTAGTTCTCCGCGACGAAGAGGCGGCCGGTGGCCAGCTCGCCGGTGACCTTCAGGGCGAACGAGCCCTTGCCCGGCTTGGTGCCGGCCGGGACGTCGAGGAACAGCTTGCTGCCGTCCTTGACGTCGGCGGTCTTCAGCTCCTTGCCGTCCTTGTCGGTGACCTTGACGCCCTCGGGCAGCTCGGTGGTCAGCGACGTGATGTCACCCGAGGTGGCGACGTCGAACGGGCCGATCTTGGTGCCGGCCTTGCCCTCGGTCTTCGGGCCCGCGATGTTCAGGGTCGGCTTCGGCTGCGCGCCGATGCCCTTGTTCTGGTCGCCGATCAGGTAGCTGTACAGCGCGGCGACGTCGGCGTTGTTCTCGGCCGGGTTGGGCTCGGCCAGCGGCTTCTTCAGGTCGAGGTTCACGTTGTCGCTGAAGTGCCACACCGCGGCCTGCGTCGCGGCGATGCCCTCGCGCTCGGAGATGCCGTCGTGGACCTTGATGCCCTGCTTGGCGAGGGCGGCTTCCACGTCGGCGAGCTTGAGGCCCGGGTAGCCGTGGTGCAGCACCCAGTTGAGCTTGTCGCTGTTGTCGTTGAAGGCCGCCTTGGCCTTCGGGTACTTGTTCCAGGGCGTCTCGACCATGTCGACGTCGGTGCGCATGGCGACGGTGATCTCGACGCAGTAGAGCTTGAGCGACTTGCCGTCCGACAGCTTGAAGCCGAACAGCTTGGCGATGGGGTCGCCGCCACCTTCGAGGTTGATCCGGTAGCCGACCGTGCCCGCCTCTTCGATGACGCGGCCGCGCGCGGCGCCGTCGTCCGCGAGGGCGGCGGGGGCGCCGACCATGACCGCGGCGGCCGCGGCGAGCACCGCGATCCCGCCACGCACCAGAGCTGACCTGACCTGCATAAATCTCCTATCCGAGCCCGAACCACACCGGAGGGACCCCGTGGGATCACAATCCCCGACCACGGCGGCCACTGATTCGGGTGAGTGATCACCCGGTCAAGCGATACCGGAGCATACACAGACCTCACAGGGCTACTCAGGGTGCCCCCATAAACACGATTCCACTCGGAAAGCCCCTGAATAGGGGGCGGATTTACGTGTGGAAATACCCGCCGAACAGGATTTCGGCGATCTTCGTGGTGGTCTCCCGGCCGACCGCGTCACCGCCGGAGACGACTCGGGTGTCGTTCATCAGGGCGAGGGTGTACCGCTCGCCGGGGCCCGCGAAACCGACGGAGTTCATGATCCACGAGCCGTCGTCGTTGTCATCCGACCAGCCGTTCTTGTTCCCGGGCCGCGCGGCCGCCCCGGCACCCCAGACGCCCCACTGCTGGTTGGGGTCCACGGTCCGCAGTTCCCCGGCGAGGTGATCGCGGTGCCGGCCGGCCAGGACGTACCCGATCAGCCGGTCCAGGTCGTTCGCCGTGGTGCGGATCCAGCCCCAGTGGTGGGGGTGGCGATCGCTGAACCGCATGTCGGTCATTCCGTATGCCGGAAACCGCCGGCCGAATTCGGCTTCGCCACCAAAACGGGTCCACAACGCGTGGGCGGCGTCATCGTCACTCGAATGGAGCATTCGGTGCAGCAGATCGCGATCTTCCGCGGTCAAGGTGACGGCTTTGGCGTCTTCGCGCTCCAGCAGGTCGACGGCCATGGCGAGTTTCGGCGTCGAGCAGGCCCAGATCAGCGTGCCCGCGGCCGGGCTGCGGTAGACGGCGCCGGTGGAGCGGTCCCGGAGGACGATGCCGGTCACCCCGGGCCGGCTGTCGGCGTAGGCCTGCGCCCGGCCGATGCGCGCGCGCAGGTCGGCACCGAAGGGATCAGCGGCGGCCGGCTCGGGCCGGTCGGCGGCCGAGCCGGACCGGTCGGCGGGCCCCGGCGACGGCGCCAGGGCGAACGCCGCCAGCAGCGCGGTGAGCAGGAGCTTGCCCATGGAGGTCCCCCGGGTGCCGGAGCGGGTGTTGGCGCCCTGAAGACTCGCACGGACGGCGGCCGGGAGGCGAGCGCCGCCGGTCCCCAGCGCCCCAATGTGGCGTTCGGTGCGTTGAGCGCACCCAATGTGGCGTTCGGTGCATCCAACGCACCCAAAGTGGCGTTCGGTGCATCCAACGCACCCAATGTGGCGTTCGGTGCATCCAACGCAACCAATGTGGCGTTCGGTGCATCCAACGCAACCAACGCCACATTGGGGCGCTTGGAGCGAGCCTTACGGGACGACCGTCAGGAGGTGGGCCCGGTAGCCCTCGCCGTAGGTCTTGGTCGGCGTGCCGGTGTAGTCCTCGATCAGCACGTTGCCGCCACTGCAGCCCCACGGGTTCCACGTCCAGGCGGTGTAGCCGAGGTCGTGCGCGTCCAGCCAGGCCATGACCTGGTCGAGGTAGTCGTGAGCGCAGCTGTTCTGGCCGATTTCCCCGGCCTGCACCGGAACCTGCGCGGCGACCGTCCCGATCTGGCTGTCCCAGCAGGACGCCGTGACGCACGCGTTGAAGTTGTACGAGTGCCAGGACGCCACCAGGTTGCCCGCCGGGTCCGCCGGCTTGTACGCCAGCCACTGGGTGAGGTCGTTGGTCCAGGTCAGACCGCCGGTCATCACCACGTTCCGCGCGCCGGTCGCGCGGACGGCGTCGACGAGCTCCTGCATGCCCGCCACCGGGTAGCCGATCCCGGTGCACGTGCCGCCGTCACGCAGGCACTTCCACGCGGCGGCCGCGTCCGACCAGTTGGCGGCCGCGTCCGGGTAGGGCTCGTTGAACAGGTCGAACACCACGGCGTTGTCGCCCTTGAACGCGGTGGCCACCTGGGTCCAGAACGTCGGCGTGTACTGCCGGTTCGGCATCGGCTTCTGGCAGGTCGCGTTGACGTCGGTGCAGGCGGAGCTCGTGCCGGTGTACTGGCCGTGCGTCCAGTGCAGGTCGAGTACCGGGTTGATCCCGTTGGCCACCAGCAGTTTCGCGTAGTCCTTGACGGCCTGCTGGTAGGGGGCGCCACTGGGCGAGCCGGAGAGGCCGAGCCAGCAGTCCTCGTTCAGCGGGATCCGCACGGCGCGGATGTGCCACGCCTTCATCGCGTCGACCGACGCCTGGTCGACCGGCCCGCTGTCCCACATGCCCTTGCCCTGCACGCAGGCGAACTCGCCGCTGGCGCGGTTGACGCCGAGCAGCCGGTAGGCCTTGCCGTCGGCGGTGAGCAGCTTGTTGCCCGAGACGTGCAACGCGGGCGCCGGCCCGGGCGGCGGTGGCGTGCTGGTCGTGGTCGTCGGCTTGGTGATCGGGGTCGTCTCCGTGGGCGGCGGCGTTCCGGTGCACGCGGCGCCGTTGACCGCGAAGTCGGTGGGCGTGGTGTTGGTGCCGCTGTAGGAGAAGTTCGCGCCGGCGCTGACGGAACCGCCGGCCGGGATGGCGCCGTTCCAGCTCGCGTTGGTCACGGTGATCCGCTTGCCGGACTGCGACCACGTGCCCATCCAGCCGTTCTGGAGGGTCTGGTTCCCGGCGTAGGAGTAGGTCAGCGTCCAGCCGTCGACCGCGGCCGGGCCGACGTTCGCGATGCCGACGGTGACGCCGAACCCGCTTCCCCAGTCATTGGCCGAGTAGGTGACGCGGCAGGCGAAGGCCGCACTCGGCTGGTACGCCGCCGACACGGCGGTCGTCGAGGTGACGACGACCCCGGCGGCGGCCGCGAGCCCGGCCACCGCCAGCACGGCAGGACGTTTTCCGGCTCTTCCCCACATCGGCACTCCCTTGTGCACACTCGGGCGAAGCCTCTGGGAGCGTTCCCAGACGCCGTCCACACGTTCGCTGCCCGGGTCCCGGGTTGTCAATCACCGATGTGGAGAAAGCGCTTTATTCGAGCGAACAGCGTCCGGCGCGTTCGCCCATCGAACGCAGCCGTTACCGCCGGGCGGCGGCCTCAGCCGGTGGTGTACTCGGCGAAGATCTCGCCGAGGACGCGCCGCCCTTCGGCGGCCTCCTCCCCGGTCCGCGTGCAGGCGACGAGCGTTTTCCACAACGCCCAGCCGCGGCCGCGCGCCCAGGTGTCCTCGTCGACGCGCAGGCGTGCCCGGAACGCCCGGCGGCCCTCGGCGGTCAGCAGCGTCCACGCGATGGCCGTGTCGCAGGCCGGGTCGCCGACCCCGCAGGTCCCGAAGTCGATCACCGCCGCCAGTTCGCCGCCGGCCAGCAGGAGGTTGCCCGGGGCCACGTCGCCGTGGAACCAGACGTCCCGGCCGTCCCCCAGCGCGCGGCCAGCGCGGTCTGCCAAATTTCGCGGGCCAGGGTGACGTCGAGCTCGCCCTCCAGTGCGGTCAGCGCGCGCTCGGCCGGGCCTTCGTAGGTGCGCAGGGTGGCCCCGCGGAACCAGTTGTGCTTGCCCGGCTGGGGACCGGCCGCGGCGTCGACGTCCTGCAGGGCAGCCAGGTCGACGGCGAAGCGAACGGGATCGGAAATCCGGTCCTGGCGGGCGGTTTCGCCGTCGAGCCACGGATAAACCGACCACGGGAACGGGTAGCCCGCCGCGGGATCCCCTTTCGCCAGCGGAACCGGGACGGGCAGCGGCAGCCGCGGCGCCAGCACCGGAAGCCACCGGTGCTACTTCTCGACGGCCAGCGCGTATTCGGCCGCGCTGGGCAGCCGCGCCACCATTCCTTCGCCGAGGTGGAAGGTGAAGTTGTCCCACCCGCCGTGGGTCACCGGCCGGACCGGGAGGCCGGCCCACCGCGGGAACTGCCCGGCGATCAGCCGGCGCACCTGCTCCGCGTCGACGGCGATGCGGCGGGGCACGGGACCGAGATCAGGTGTGCTGGTCAAGGCGCCATCGTCGCATATGCCCGCGATATGTCACGCTGTTTACGCTCACGCACCGTGAACAGGCGCCCCGGGCTCAGCGCGCGGCTCAAACTCACCATCAGCTACGCCGGGTTCCTCGTGCTCGCCGGCGTCGTCATGCTCGTCGTGGTCCGGGGCTACCTGCTGCGGTACGTGCCCGACAACGACCAGGGCCTGCTCGGCATCGCCCCCAACCGGTACCTGCTCGTGCGCACCTTCGCGCCCGCCGCGGCGACCGCGCTCGGCTTCCTCCTCGTGTTCGGCGTCCTGGGCGGCTGGCTGCTGGCCGGCCGGATGCTCGCCCCGCTCACCCGGATCGCGGACGCCGCCCGGCTGGCCGCGCACGGGTCGCTGGCGCACCGCGTCCGGCTGGCCGGGCCCGCCGACGAGTTCCGCGAGCTCGCCGACGTCTTCGACACGATGCTCGCCCGGCTCGAATCCCAGGTCGGCGAACAGCAGCGGTTCGCCGCCAACGCTTCGCACGAGCTGCGCACCCCGCTGGCCATTTCGCAGGCCATCCTCGACGTCGCCGTCAAGGACCCCACCTACCCGCGGGACGAGCTCATCGACCGCCTCCGCACGGTGAACACGCGGGCGATCGACCTCACGGAGGCCCTCCTGCTGCTCGGCCGCAGCGACCGGCGGCACTTCACCCGCGAGCCCGTCGACCTGTCGCTCGTCGCCGAAGAAGCCGCGGAAACGCTGCTGTCACTGGCCGAGCAGCGCGGGACCACGCTCGAGGTCACCGGCGAGCCCGCGCCCGCGGCCGGCTCCGCGGCGCTGCTGCTGCGCATGGCCGAGAACCTCGTCCAGAACGCGATCGTGCACAACCTCCCGGCGGGCGGCACCGTCAGGGTCCACACCGAACGACGGCGCTACGCGAGCGTGCTGCGCGTCGAGAACACCGGACGGCCCCTGCCGCCGGAGCTGGTCCCGACCCTGACCGAGCCCTTCGAACGCGGGACCGGGCGCACGCGCGGTGAGGGGCACGACGGCGTCGGCCTCGGGCTGGCGATCGTGCACAGCGTCGTCCGGGCCCACGACGGGATGCTGGAACTCGCCGCGCGCCCGGGCGGCGGCCTCCTGGTCACGGTCCGGCTGCCCGCCGGCCGGTAGCCGACGGCCGAAAATTCTTCGGGATCGATTCAGTGAATTCTGCTAGCCTCGCCAACGTCTCGCGGCTCAGCGTGGCGCCGCTCCCGCTCGACGAACTCATCGAGGAGTGCAATGACCGCCATCGCCGGAGTCAAGGCCCGCGAAGTGCTGGACAGCCGGGGCAACCCCACCGTCGAGGTCGACGTCGTGCTGGCGGACGGCTCGCTCGGCCGGGCCGCGGTGCCCTCGGGCGCGTCCACCGGCACGAAGGAAGCCGTCGAACTGCGCGACGGGGACAAGGCGCGGTTCCACGGCAAGGGCGTGCGCAAGGCCGTCGACGCCGTCAACACCGAGATCGCCGAGGCGATCGTGGGCATGGACGCCGAGGCGCAGGCGGCGGTCGACCGCGCGCTGATCGAGCTGGACGGCACCGCGAACAAGGCGCGGCTCGGCGCGAACGCCACGCTGGGCGTGTCCCTCGCCGTGGTCAAGGCGGCCGCGGCCGCCAACGGGCTGCCGCTGTACCGCTACGCCGGCGGCGTGTTCGCGCACCTGCTGCCGATGCCGATGATGAACATCATCAACGGCGGCGCGCACGCGGACAACCCGATCGACTTCCAGGAGTTCATGATCGGCCCGATCGGCGCGACGACCTTCGCCGAGGCGGTGCGGATGGGCTCCGAGGTGTTCCACACCCTGCGCAAGTCCCTCCACGAAGCCGGCCACGGCACCAACGTCGGCGACGAGGGCGGGTTCGCGCCGAACCTCAGCTCGGCCGACGAGGCGCTGGAGTTCGTGCTGCGGGCCATCGAGCAGTCCGGCTACACGCCCGGCGAGGACATCGCCCTGCTGCTCGACCCGGCCGCGTCGGAGTTCTACACCGGCGAGGTCTACGACTACACGGGCGAAGGCCGCAAGCGCAGCGTGGAGGAGCACGTCGCCTACCTCGCCGAGCTCACCGCCCGCTACCCCATCGTGTCCATTGAGGACGGTGTCGCCCAGGACGACTTCGCCGGCTGGAAGCAGCTCACCGACACGATCGGCGAGCGCGTCCAGCTCGTGGGCGACGACGTGTTCTGCACCAACGTGAACCTGCTCACCGACGGCATCGAGCGCGGCATCGGGAACTCGATCCTGGTCAAGGTCAACCAGATCGGCACGCTCACCGAAACGCTGACCACCGTGGAAACCGCGCACAAGGCGGGCTACTCCGTGGTGATGTCCCACCGCTCCGGCGAAACCGAGGACACCACGATCGCCGACCTCGCGGTGGCCACCAACTGCGGCCAGATCAAGACCGGCTCGCTGTCCCGCGCCGACCGCACGGCGAAGTACAACCAGCTCATCCGCATCGAAGAGGAACTCGGCGCCGAGGCGCGCTACGCGGGCGCGAGCACGATCAGCGGCCGCCGCTGACCACCCGCGGGCCCGGAGGCTTTCGCCGCCTCCGGGCCGGCCTGGTCGTCAGGCGCCCTGGGTGCCGTTCGCGTCGACCGGGTAAAGGCCGAGCTTGCCGTCGGGATCGGCGGGGTTGACGCCCTGGACGTCACCGACGTACAGCGTGATGCGCGCCTTGTAGCGGTCGAGCGCGGTGCGGTCGCTCATGAACCTGCCGAGGCCGAGCGGGTTCATGTTCGGGTAGGCGAAGATGTTCTCGGCGCCGGCGGGCGGGGCGACGTCGGTGCGCGCGCTCCAGGTGCCGATGTCGTTCCGCTGCGCGTCGCGGGACAGCAGCCAGCTCAGGTACAGCTTCGCGGCGGCCTGGTGGGGCGCCTGCTTGAGGATCGCCGCGGTCTGCGGCCAGGCCACCCACGGGCTCTGCGCGGGGTAGGTCTGCTGGGCCAGGCCGGCGCGCCCGCCCGAGGTGCCGAAGCTCGCGACATAGGGGGCGGTGCCGACCAGGTCGGCGGAGTCCTGGGTGCCGCGGACGAACTTCGGGTGCTGGGCGAGCAGCTTCTGCAGGTAGGCGAAGCCGTACTTGTCGGTGAGCTGCTTGAAGTAGTAGAGGACGGCGTCGTCGTCGTTCGGGTAGGTGAAGACGAGCTTGTCCTTGAACTCCGGCTTGAGGAAGTCCGCGGCCTCGACCGGGGCGTTGCTGCCGAGCGTCGTCGCGGTGACGTTCGAGAAGGCGAAGAAGAAGACGCCGGTGTAGTAGCCGTCGCGGTCCTTGACCTGGTCGTAGACCTTGTCCCAGCCGGCCGGCTTGTACTGCTGCAGGACGCCTTCGCGCTTCCAGCGCGGGAAGTCGTCGATGGTCTGCAGGTGCACGACGTCGGCGACGACCTTGCCCTCGGCGACCTGGTTGTCGACGCGGGCGTCGTGGTTCTTGCTGAAGTCCACGATCACGTTCGCCTTGATCTTCGGGAACTTCTTCACGAACGCGTCCCGCAGGTAGTCGGCCTGGCCGGGCTTGTCGCCGCCGGCGTAGACGACAAGGTCACCCCCTTCGGCGACGGCCTGCTCGTAAAGCTTCTGCAGTTGTGTCTCTTCGCGGTTGCCCGTGTCATTCGTGGCGGCGGCCGCGGTGGCGCCGCTCGCGGCCAGCACGCTCGCGGCGACGATCGCGAGGACCGCCTTGCGGGGAGACTGCACGACAAGCTCCTTCGAAGGTTGATTTTTCAACTACTTGCCCCGAACACGGCGACCGGTGCGGATGTTCCACGGGTGAGGCGGCTCACGCCCCAGCCGGCCGGCCCGGACGTTGTTAACCTGGGATTCACCTTGACGATCATCGGACGGGGGTTGCGGTGTCCGTGCCCGGCGAACAGCAGGTCCCGCGGTCGGTGGCGGAGCTCGCCACCGACCCGGCGTGGACGGTCACCCGCACCGGGACGACCGGCCAGTGGCTCACCGCCGAGCGGGTCGTCGAGCACGACGGGCACCGCAGGCTCATCGGCCTGACCCCGATCGGCCCCGGCGCCGTCGCCCTGATGCTGTGGTCCGGCGGTGAGGTCGTCGAGCACGTCCGCGGCACCGAAGCGGAGGTCTGCGCGACCGCCCACCGCTGGGCCACCGAGGTCCCGGCCGGATGACCGACGCCGACCCGCACATCCACGTCGAGCGGAAGGTGCTGGAAGCCGGCCCGGAGGTCCGCAACCTGATCTCGTCGATGCTGGGCCGGGCGACCGACGCCCCGAGCGTCGTGACCACCGGCTGCGGCCGGCAGGTGCCGTATGCGATGACGTCTCCCCGGCCGGAGAGCGTCACCTGCGTCGCCTGCCGGGAGCACGCGCACCGGGAATACGTGCGGTTCGCCGAGCAGTTCGAGCGCCTGGGCCGGGGTCCGCTGCCGGGCGTGGCCGTGTCCGCCGAGCAGGTGGCCGCGGCGGTGGAACGGCTTCGGGACCTGGCGAAGCGGTTCGCCAGCTGATCAGTGCGCGCCGAGCAGGTGCCCGAGCGCGTCCGCCAGCCGCGGGTGCCGGAACTCGTGACCGGCCGCCACCAGCCGCCGCGGCGCCACCCGCTGGTCGGCGACCTCGAGTTCCGCGGCCCCGTCCGAGCCGAGCAGCGACCGGGCAGCGCCCGCGGGCCCGGCCGGCGTCGGCCGCTTGAGCACGTCGCCCAGGACACGCACGTACTCCGCGTTCCGCACGGGCTCGGGACTCACCGCGTTGACCGGTCCACAAAGGACCGGATCAGTCAACGCCCGCAAGTAGACGTCGGCCAGATCGTCGATCCCGATCCACGGCATCCACTGCCGTCCCGTGCCGAGCGGGGCGCCGAGGCCCGCCGCGAACAGCGGGTACTGCTGCCGCAGCAAGCCACCCCACGGGCTCAGCACCAGGCCCGTGCGGACCCGGACCACCCGGACGCCCGCGGCCGCCGCCGGTTCGGTCGCCGCCTCCCGCGCGGCGACGACCTCCGCCACACTCCCTTGCCCGCGCGGGCTTTCCTCGGTGCAGACCTCGTCGCCGCGGCCGGGCCCGTAGTAGCCGACCGCCGACGCCGCCACGAACACCCCCGTCGTGCGCGCGGCCAAAGCGGCCGAAGTGGCCAAAGCCGCCGAAGCCCGGGTGGTGACCGGCGCCAGGTGCACGACCGCGTCGACACCGTCGAGCAGGTCCGGGGCCGGTTCCGCCGGCCGCCACGTCCGCTCGCCAGGCGCCTCGGCGGGGCGCCGCACCAGCCGGACGACCCGGTGGCCGCCGAGGGTGAGCAGGGCCGTCAGCGCCGTCCCGACGAGGCCGCTCGACCCGGTCACCGCCACCGTCAGCGGCTCGCTCGAGTACCGCCGGTGCGCGGCCAGGTCGGCCGCCCGCTGCCGGTCACGGTGGGTGGCCAGCGCGCGCAGGTAGGCCTCCGGGACTTCGGCCACGATCACCCTCTCGACGTGCGGACGACGCCCAGGGTACGAGAACGATCGCCACCGCGCCCGGTGACCCTCAGTAGCTGAACGTCGTCGCCGGCTCGTCCCCGATCCACTTCCACAGCGGGATCGTGCCGTTGAGCTCCGCACCGGGGATGAGCGTCTCGGCGTCGAGGTGCTTGGCGTTGAAGCAGATCGGGCAGACGTAGTAGCGCCCGCCCGCGTCCTCGTAGCGCTTGAACAGGTCCGCCAGCGGCGGGCAGCCGTCGCACGCCGCGCCCACCGCGGTGCCGGGCAACGCGAGCCGGACGGCTTCCTTGGTCAGGAACATCAGCGTTTCCCGCCCGGTCTCGGCGGCCCCCACCGCGACCAGGAACGCGACGGTCACCTTCTCCGCGTCCTCGAGCCCCGTCGACAGGCTGATGACGGCTTTGTTCGACATGATCCGCTCCCTTCGCCGGAAAACCAGGACGGTAGGAGCGGACGACGCCCGTGTCGTCGGGCGTTCTCCCTACGGAACTGCGCAGCTACAGGTCGAGCGGGTCGAGCAGGCCGTTGCGCAGCGCGAACAGCGTCGCGGTCGCACGCGACGACGCCCCGGTCTTCGTGTAGATCCGCTCGATGTGCGTGCCCGCGGTCCGGCGCGAGATCCCCAGCCGCTCGGCGACTTCGCCGGTCTGCGCGCCGCGCGAGATCAGGATCAGCACCTCGACCTCGCGCGGGGTGAGCCCGGCCGGGCCGGACACCCGGCGCCGGCCGCCGTTGCCCGCGGCGGCGAGGACGGCTTCCGCCGCGTCGCCGTCGAGCTTGCCCGCGCGGGCCTCGGCGCGCACCGCCGCGGTGGCCTGCTTGTCCGTCAGCGCCGCCCGGTGGGCGCGCGGCTCGAGCATCGCCCGGTACGCGCACGCCGCGGCCAGCACGCGGCCGGTCATCGGCAGGGCCGCGCCCGCCAGGCCGCGGTGGTAGCCGCTGCCGTCCATGCGCTCGTGCGCCAGCGCCGCGATCGCGCCCGGCCGGGCCAGCGCCGCGGGCCGGGCGAGGACGCGCTCGGTGTAGTACGAGCTGAGCCGCACCCGCTCCCAGTCGGTCGGCGACAGCGGCCCGGGCCGGTCGAGGACCGGCACCGGCACCCCGTGCAGCCCGACGTCGTGCAGCAGGCCCGCACGCCGGGTGGCGACGACGTCGACGGCGGGCAGCCCCAGCTTCCGAGCCGCCGCGCCGGCCAGCTCGGCGACCCCGCGGGAGTGCCCGGCCCGCGAGCCGCAGCGCAGGTCGGTGAAGTCGGCCAGCGCTTCCAGTGCGGTGTCCAGCTCGCCCTCGGTCAGCGGGTGCCGGTCCGCCGCGACCAGGTCGCTCTCGGCCGCGGACAGCACGTCGGGGGCGTGCGCGAGGAACGCGTCGACGACGTCGGGGGCGAACTGGCGGCCACGCCGGGCGCGCGCGACCTCGCGCGCGCCGTCGATCCCGCCGAGCCGGTGCCGGACCTCGACGACGTCGGCCAGGTGCAGCAGCCGGACGACCGGCGCGATGTCCGTGCCGCCGACACCCGGCGGCACCCCGCGCCCGTCCCAGCGGGTGAAGAACTGCCGCAGCGCCGTCACCACGTCCGGGCCGAGCCCGAGCCGTTCGGCCAGCGTCGACGTCGTCAGGCAGTGCGACTGCATGCCGCGCACGATGCGGTGGCCGCCGGTGCGCAGGATCGTGGTCACCACCCGCAGCCGGTGCCAGGCCGGCCCGCCTCGGCCGGCGTGGCCCAGGAAGAACCCGAACCCGGCCAGTCCCGCGAGGTCGACGTCGTAGCTGTCCGCGCGGAAGGCGATGTCGTCACCGAACGTCCCGGCCACTTCCGGGGAGTCCGCGACACAGCCGACCCAGGCGAGCATCGAGACGGGGAACAGCGCCTGCCGCTGCTCGGCGGGCAGCCCGGTGTGGACGGCGAGCCGGTCGGCGATCCGCCACGACCGGAGCACGTGCTCCATCGGCTGGCCCAGCCCGAGGTCCGTGGCCAGCGAGAACGCCGCCAGCAGCTCGGCCAGGCCGATCCCGGCGTCCCGATCGGCGAACTCCACCCGCGCAGCGTAGCCCGGATCGGCGGCCTCGCCGGTCAGCTCGGGACGGCGACCCCGAGCAGCGCGAGCACCGTGCCCGCGGCCGCCGCGGCGAGCAGCGTCGTCACCACGCCCCGCCGCAGGGCCAGCAGCACCACGGCGGCACCGGCCAGCACGAGGTACTGCCAGAGCTGGGTGAGGCCGAGGGCCAGCGGGACGGCCGAGCCGAGGATCGCGCCGACCGCCGCCGGGCCGGCGCCGTCGAGGAACGCCCGGACGTTCGGGTTGCCGCGCAGGCGGTCGAAGTGGCGCGCCCCGAACAGGATGAAGGCGAACGACGGCGTGAACGCCACCAGCGAAGCGAGCACGCCGCCGGCGAGCCCGGCGGCGGCGTAGCCGACGACCGCGACGGTCTGCACCACCGGGCCCGGGGTGATCTGCCCGAGCGCGACCGCGTTGAGGAACTGCCCGGCGGACATCCAGTGGTACGTGTCGACGGCGTCGGTCCGCATCAGCGGGATGATCACGAACCCGCCGCCGTAGGACAGCGCGCCGACCTTGAGCGCCACCCAGGCGATCGACAGGAACACCCCGGCGCCCGCCACCCCGGCGGCCAGTGACTTGACGGGCACGGCCAGCAGCGCCGGCCCCCGGCCGCCCCGGTGCACGGTGAGTTCGACGGCACCGCAGCCGAGCAGCACGAGCACCAGCCACGGCCCGACCGTCGCGGCCGCGACGGCGCCCGCGACGACGTACAGGACCCAGCGGAGCCGGCTCGTCGAGGCCGCGCGCCGCCAGCCCGCCGGGACCAGCCCGACCCCGGCGTGCACCGCGACGGCCGCCACCGCGGCCCCCGCGCCCGCCCCCGCGCCGCGCACCCAGGCCGGCGGGGAGCCGGCCAGGAACAGCGCGGCCAGTGCGAGGATCACGACGAGACCCGGCACGATGAACGCCGCGCCCCCGACCAGCGCGCCGGCCCGGCCGCGGACGCGCCAGGCGGTGAAGATCGCCAGCTGCGTCGACGCCGGTCCGGGCAGCAGGTTGCAGGCGGCGATCGCGTCCTCGAACTCCTGCTCCGACAACCACTTGCGCTTTTCGACGCACAGCACGCGCAGGAGGGCGATGTGCGTGGGCGGGCCGCCGAAGCCGATGCACCCGATCCGGCCCCATTCGCGGAGCACGGTACCGAGACCCGGCCGGGTGTCCTTTGTGGACGAGGAGGTCATCGGACGTCGGCCGCCGTCAGGAAGCCGATCCGCGTGTCCAGCTCCGCGGCCACGCGCTGGAACGCCGGAAAGCCGTCGGCGTCCCGCGCCGGGTCCGGGATGCTCCAGTGGACCACCCGCGGACGGCCGGGGAACTCCGGGGCGACCTCGCGCACCCGGTCGCACAGGCTGATCACCCACTCGAACCGGCGCCGCCGCACGGAATCCAGGTGCGTCGGCTCGTGGGTGAGGGTGATGCCGTATTCGGCCATGGCGCGCACGGCGTGCGGGTTCAGCGGCTTCGGGTGGCTGCCGGCGCTGGCCGCTTCGGCGCCGGTGCGGTGCCGCAGCAGGGCCGCGGCCATCGGGGACCGGCCGCTGTTCCCGGTGCAGAGGAACAGCACGCGCGGCCGGCCCGGTTTCCGTTCGGCACCACCGGTTCCGAGCGCGGGGTGCAGTGCGGTGCCTGCCTCGGCCAGCGCGTCGGCACAGCGGCGCAGGTCGAGGTGGTAGTAGGTGTCACGGCCGTCGAAGCTGCTGCGCCGGGCGGTGACGAGCTCGGCGGTCCGCAGCTTCCGCAGGTGGTAGGAGACCAGGTTCTGCGGCTGGCTGACCGCGTCGACCAGCTCCCGCACCCGGCGGTCGCTGCGCGCGAGCTCCTGCAGCAGCCGCCAGCGCAGGGGGTCGCTCGCCAGCCGCACGAACGGCGGCGGCGTGGAGGCGTCGAAGTCCGGCACGCTCCGGACAATACATCAACTCAACTTGATGTACCTACGGCGTCAGCAGCAGTGCTCGCCCCGCCAGGCTTCGCGGCCCTCCTTGACCGCCACGGCCGCGATGACCAGCGCGACCACCGGGTCGGCCCACGACCAGCCGAACCAGGCGTTGAGCAGCAGCCCGGCCAGGAGCACGCCGGAGAGGTAGGTGCACAGCAGCGTCTGCTTCGAGTCGGCGACCGCGCTGGCCGAGCCGAGTTCGCGCCCGGCCCGCCGCTGGGCGTGGGACAGCACCGGCATCACGAGCAGCGACACCGCGGCCAGCACGATGCCGACTCCCGATTCCCCGGCCGCCGCGCCGCCGAACAGCGCGCGGGCCGACTCGACGGTCACGTAAGCGGCCAGGGCGAAGAACGACACCGCGATGACCTTCAGCGCGGTCCGTTCCCGCGCTCCGGGGTCCGTCCCGGAGAACTGCCACGCCACGGCCGCCGCGGACGCGACCTCGATCACCGAGTCGAGCCCGAAGCCGATCAGCGCGGTCGAGCCCGCGACGGTGCCCGCGGCGAGGGCGATGACGGCTTCGACGACGTTGTAGGCGATGGTGGCGGCGACCAGCCACCGCACCCGGCGCGTGAGCACCGCCCGCCGGCGCGGCTCGACCGCGGCGGGCGCGCAGCAGCCGTCCGCGCAGGTCACCGCGGCACCTCGCATTCCTCGCGGGGTTCGACGGCGAGCACGACCTGCACCAGCTCGCCGAGGGCGCGGGCGAGGTGCGGGTCGGCCAGCGCGTACCGCACCTGACGGCCTTCGTAGGTCGCGACGACCAGGCCGCAGCCGCGCAGGCAGGACAGGTGGTTCGAGACGTTCGAGCGGGTGAGGCCGAGCTGCTCGGCGAGCCGGGCGGGGTACTGGACGCCGTCCAGCAGCGCCACCAGGATCCGGCAGCGCGTCGGGTCCGCCAGCGCCCGCCCCAGCCGGGCGAGCGCCGATTCCCGGGTCTCACAGGTCAGCATGCACGGAATAGTACAGCGCTGGGTGAACGATTAGGCCGAGCCGTACCACTGGGCGTCGAGGTCCTCGACCTTCTTCGCCAGCACCGCCCGCCGGTGCGTGGCCCCCCGGTCGAGGGCGATGCGCTCCCGCAGGCCGGCCAGCAGCTGCCGGCCCTCGGGAGCCTCCTCTTCGAACAGCTCCGCCATGTGCGGGTGGTCGACGAGGTCGAAGTACTGCTTGAGCAGCACGGCGAAGTCGGGATCGGGCGGGTGGGCGTCGAGCGTTTCGTCCGCCGGGCCGACGAGGTGCCGCTCCGGGTTTTCCAGCATCCAGCCCACGAGCAGGCCGTCGGCGAACAACAGGTCGAACTCGTCGGTCACCCGCAGCCGCAGGGGCTCGGCAGGCACCCCCACGGCCGGGCCGTACAGGCCCGCGAGCACGCTGCCGTCCTCGGCACACCACCGCTCGGCGGCCACGTCGGTGGCGAACGCCTTCTGGTCCGTGCGGCGGGGCACCCCGGCCACGGGCGGGAGCGCCAGCCACGAGGCAAGGGCGCCGGGATCGGCGAGGTTGTCCTCGGGCAGGTGCACCGACAGGCTCTCCAGCAGCCCGGTCGTGGCGTCGAACCGGAACTCGTCCCCCTCGGTCCACAGCCCCCACGCGTTGCCGTGCGTCCGCAGCAGGTAGTCCTCGTAGCCGCCTGGGCCGTCAGCGGCCCAGGCGGAGACGACGAGCCCGTCGAGGGCCAGCAGGGCAGGCTCGCGCAGCCGGCTGCCGGGGACCACTTCGGCCGCAGCGCCGTCGGCGAGGTACAGCACCGGTCACTTCCCTCTTTCGTACATCGTCTTGGCGGCGGGCAGGAAACCGCCGTTGGTGTCGCGGACCTGGCCCCCGACGATCATTTCATGGGTGATCGGCAGGCCCGGGTCCGACGGATCCCCGCCGAAGATCTCCGCCCCGCTCTTGCCCCGCGGCCCGGACGGCCCGTAGCTGGTGAACACCCGACCGCGTTCGGAACCCACCCCGATCGTGACCACGATGTCCGAGCCCTTCCGGAACACGAAATACCCCAGCTTGCCCTCGGAAAGGTAGATCGCGTCCGGATTGGCCAGGATGTCGGTCTCGACCGTGCGGGGCAGCCGGCCGTGGTACCCCTGACGGGGTTTCTGGTTCGCCCTGGCCGGAATCTCCTTGGCCTCGTTGACCTTCCCGGCCTTCGCGTCGTCGCTCGTCCGCAGCGCCTGCTTCAAGGCGCGTTCGCAGTTGTCACGACCAGCGGCGGCCTGCGCGAAAGCCGACACCCCGTTGGGGGCGGCGCCGCCCACCACGCAGCCGGATGCCGCCGCCGCCAGGATTTCCGCTTCCTCCGTCAGCACCGCCTTCACCTCGGGGGCGAGGTGGGCCGACTGGAGAGCGGCGAGGGCGGGCTTGACGTCCCGGCCCGCGGCGATCGCCATCCGGAGCTCGCGGATGGTCTGCGCGGCCGCCCGGAGTTCCTCGACCCCGACGAACAGCGACGCCGTCCACAAGCAGCCGGACACCTTGAGGTTGCCGCAGTCCCGCATGTCGGACAGGATCTGGAAGACCAGGTTGGGGATGAAGTTCTCGATGAACTCCTTGGCGCTGCTCAACAGGTACCTGGCGACGTCCGCGCGGGTGATGTGGATCGTGCGCTCGACCGGGAAGTCCGCGATCTCCTGGCGGTCGATCTGGTCCTCGTCGACGTTGCCCGCGCAGTCCCGCACCGCGACGCCGGGCAGCTTGCAGGTGACCGCCCAGTAGAAGACGACCCCGGAGAAGTGCACCCGCATCCGCACGTCACACGACGCGTTCGGATCGCTCAGGTTCATCTCGCACCGGTCGAGCTGCTCGTAGGACGTCCGGGACAGCCCGCTGAGGTCGACCCGGATGTTGGCGCCGTCGATCCCGCCCGGACCGGCCTCGCCGAGCGCGGCGGTCTCGTCCCGGTTCCGCTGCTCCTGCTCGGCACGCTTGGCCGCGTCTTCGGCCTCCTGCGCGAGGTTCCGGGCGTTGGCGGCGGCCGCCTCGGCGGCGGCCGCGTCCCGCTCGGCCTGGTCCGCGGCGCTCTTCGCGGCATCGGCGTCGGCCGCGGCGGCGTCGGCGGCCTTGCGGGCCGAAACCGCGTCCTTCTCGGCCTCGGTCGCGGCGCTCGCCGCCTCGACCGCGTCGGCACGGGCGTCCCGCGCGGCCACCCCGGCCCAGAAGGCGTCGTCCTGGGCCTGCTGGTCGATCGCCTTGGTGGCGTCGGCGGCTCGCTGCGTCGCCTGGGCGTCCGCGGCCGCGGCGGCGGCGGACGCCTGGGCGGCCGCGACCGACCGCAGCGCCGATTCGGAGTCGGCGGCGGCCGTGGCCGCGGACTGCGCCGCCGCCTTGGCCGACACGTCGGCGTTCCGGGCGGCTTCGGCGGCGGCACGGGCCGCGCGGGCGGCTTCGTCCGAACGTGCCTTGGCCGCATTGGCTTGTTGCTGCGCAAGGGTTTCCGCGGTCTGGCCGACGAGCACCGCCATGCCGGCGGAGGAGTCGGTCAGCTGGAACGGGCTGCCCAGCCGGATCGAGGCGTTGGACGCCGTCGCGGTCGCGGCCGCGGAGTCGCGTGCGGCGGCGGCCGCCTCGGCCGCGGCGAAGGCGTGCCCGGCCGTCGTGGCCGCGTCCGCCGTGGCCTGGTCGGCTTCGGTGCGTGCGGTGGCGGCGTCGGCCTTGGCCTGCGCCGACGCGGCATCGGCCTTGGCCGCTTCGGCCTTGGCCGCCTCGACGTTGCGCGCGGCCTGGTCCGCGGCCACGATCGCGTCGGCCGCCGCGGCGTGCGCGGCCATCATGGCGGCCCGGCTGGTGGTGGCCGACGACGTGGCGGAATCCGCGGCCGCCTCGGCCCGTGACGCCGCCCCGTCGGCTTCCGTGGCCGCGGCCCGCGCCGCCACCGCCGCGGCACCGGCCCGGTCCGCGGCGGACTGCGCGCTCGCCGCCGCGCCGGCCGCCTGGTCCGCGGCCGACCTGGCCTGGGTGGCGGCGGTCCGCGCGCCCTCCGCGGCGTCGGTGCCTTCGGCCGCCGCGGCCCACGCCTCGCACGCGGCCGCGCGTGACTGCGCGGCGTCCCGCGCGTAGGCCGCGGCCACCGCGTTGTTGCGCGCGAGCGTGGCCCGGGATTCGGCGTTCTCCGCGGCCTGGCGCTTCTGCGCCGCGGTACCGGCGGCCGCTTCGGCGTCGGCCCGCCTGGCGGCCGCCGTCTGGGCCTGCGCCTGTGCGTCCGCCTCGGCCTGACGCGCGGTGGCGCGCTGGTTCTCGGCCTCCGTCTTGGCCGCGCCGGCCCTGGCCCGCTCGGCTTCCGCGATCCCGCGCTGGGTGTGCGCGTCACCCGCGGCGACCTGGGCCGTCTGCTGCGCGCGCTCGGCCGTCTCCCGGTCCTGGTGCGCCCGGGCCGCCGCGGCGGCGGCCTGCGCGGCCTGGGTGGCGGCGGCCGCGGCCGCCGCGTGCGCCTGGTCGGCGGCCTGCTTCGCGGCGGCCTGCCGGAACGCCGCCTGGGTGGCGTGCGCCTGCGCGGAGGCGCTGGCCCACAACGCGGCGGCGTCACTGGCCGCGGCCTTGCTGGCGTTGAACGCCGTCTGCACCGCCGAGGCCGACGCCTGCGCGGCGGCCGCGGAGGCCGCGGCGACCTGGGCGGACTGCTGCGCGTAAGCCAGGCCCCGGCCGTACGGCGTGCCGTTGGCGGCCGCGATGGCCGCCGCCTGGGCCTGTGCGGCGAGGGCGGTGTCCGACTGTGCCTTCGCCGAGTCCGCCGCCCGCTGCGCCACCGAAACCTGTGCGGCGACCCGGCTCTTGGCGGTCGCCATGTCGTTGGCCGCCCGGGTGCGCAGTGCCTGCGAGGGGTAGCGCGGGTCGGTCGGCGCCGGCCAGCTCCGCTGCCAGTCCAGCAGCTTGCTCACGACCGCGGCCTGGCCGACGGCCTCGATCATCGCGTTCGTGGCCGACTCGAGGTCCTTCGACGCCTGCAGCTCGGCCGTGACCAGGGCGGCCCGCTGCGGTGCCTGCGCGGCGAGCTCGGCGTTCCACTCGGTGTCGGCGGCCGTGACGACGGCGCCGAGCACCTGGTTCGGGTCCGCCGGGTTTTCGCTGTCGCAGCCGGCGTACCGGATCTTGAGCGCCTCGACCTCCAGCCGGAACTCCGCGGACGCGGGCACCGGGGCGGTCGTGGCGAAGCCGCCGTACTGGAGGAACTGCCGGATGTCGTCGGCGGACCGGCCGTTGACCACCATGTCGCCGAAGTAGAAGACGGCCGGGTCGCCTGCTTCCTTCTTCCGGTTGAGGACCACCGTCGCCGCGTCGACCGCCGGCTGGGCCGCCCTCGCCACGAGGTCGGCGTGGACGGCGGCGTCGGCCATGGTCTGGCGCTTGTTCTTGTAGTCGAGGAGGTCCGCCTCGAACCGGGGGATGAGGGCGCCCGAATAGGGCTTCAGCACCGCTTCCCACGCCGCGTGCTGGTTGGCCGACGCCTCGTTCTCCGCGACGATGGCCTCGCCGTCCCGGCGGTAGGCGTCACCGATCGTGCCGAGCTCGAACTCCAGGCCGTAGGCCGCCGAGCGGAGATCGGCGTCCGATCCGGCCAGCGCCGCACCCGCGGCGGCCTTGAACTGCGGGCCGCCGGCGTGCATCACCCGCCCGACGCGGCACCGGTCGGTCCTCGCCTGGGTGCCCAGCGGCGAGCGCAACCCGGGGGTGTCCGCCTGCTGCGCGGCCGCCGCGGGGCTGCTCGCCATCGATGCGGCGTTCGACTCCGACGCCACGCACAGGGCCGTCAACGTCATGGCCAGAGCGGCCAGCCCGCTTCTCTTTTTGCGCGCGCGAAAAAGGGCAGCTCTCGTCATGGCGTTCCCCCCAAGGACGAACCGGACACCACGTCCGATCCGGATTGATCGGGGACACTAGCGATCAACGGCACAAAGCGGCAATACCTGAACCAGGATTACGCCGGACGACGCACGTCGCCCGGCGGTCCGGAAGCCGTTCGGCCCAACTCTCTACAGAGGACAGTGAAAAATTGTCCATGCCGGACAGTGTTCAGTGGGCACCGGCCTTGCCGAAGCTCCGCAGCCGCAGGCTGTTGCCGACGACGAACACCGAGCTGAACGCCATCGCCGCGCCCGCGATCATCGGGTTCAGCAAGCCGGCCGCCGCCAGCGGCAGCGCGGCGAGGTTGTAGGCGAACGCCCAGAACAGGTTGCCCTTGATCGTCCGCAGTGTCCGCCGGGACAGCCGGATCGCGTCGGCCACCGCCCGCAGGTCACCCCGGACCAGCGTGATGTCACTGGCCTCGATCGCGACGTCCGTGCCGGTGCCCATCGCCAGCCCGAGGTCGGCCTGTGCCAAAGCGGGGGCGTCGTTCACGCCGTCACCGACCATCGCGACGACCTTGCCCTCGTCCTGCAGCCGCTTGACGACGTCGAGCTTGTCCGCGGGCAGCACCTCCGCGATCACCTCGTCGATCCCCACCTCCGCCGCCACCGCGCGCGCGACGGCCGAGTTGTCGCCGGTCAGCAGCACCGGGGTCAGCCCGAGTTCGCGCAGCTGGGCGATCGCCTCCTTCGAGGTGGGCTTGACGACGTCGGCGACGACCAGGACGCCGCGGGCCGCGCCGTCCCACGCCACCGCGACCGCGGTGTGGCCGCGCTCTTCGGCTTCGGCCTTGGCCGCGGCGAGGTCGTCGGTCAGCGGCTGGCTCCAGTCCGCCAGCAACGCCGTCCGGCCGACCAGAACCGCGTGCCCGTCGACGATCCCTTGCACGCCGAGGCCTTCCACGTTCGTGAAGTCCTCGACCGCGGGCAGCTCGACACGTTCCCGGGCACCGCGGGCGATCGCGGTGGCGATCGGGTGCTCGGACGCGTCCTCCAGCGCACCGGCCAGCCGCAGCAGCTCGCTCTCGTCGACGCTCTCGCCCGTGTGGACGCCCACCAGCGTCATCCGCCCGGCAGTGACGGTGCCGGTCTTGTCGAGCACGACGGTGTCGACGCGGCGGGTGGACTCCAGGACCTCCGGGCCCTTGATCAGCACCCCGAGCTGGGCGCCGCGGCCGGTCCCGACGAGCAGCGCCGTCGGCGTCGCCAAGCCGAGCGCGCACGGGCAGGCGATGATCAGCACCGCGACCGCGGCGGTGAACGCCGCCGCCGTGCCGACCCCGCTGCCCAGCCAGAAGCCGAGCGTGGCCACGGCCAGGCCGATCACGATCGGCACGAACACCCCGGACACGCGGTCGGCCAGCCGTTGCACGTCGGCCTTGCCGCTCTGGGCGTCCTCGACGAGCTTGGCCATCTGCGCCAGCTGCGTGTCCGCCCCGACCCGGGTGGCCCGCACGACCAGCCGCCCACCGGCGTTGACCGTCGCCCCGGTCACCGCGTCGCCTTCGCCGACCTCGACCGGCACCGACTCGCCGGTGAGCATCGACGCGTCGACGGCGGACTTGCCGTCCTCGACCACGCCGTCGGTGGCGATCTTCTCGCCCGGTCGCACGACGAACCGGTCGCCGACCTTGAGCTCCGCCGTCGGGATGCGGACTTCGGCGCCGTCGCGCAGCACGGCGACTTCCTTCGCCCCGAGCTCCAGCAGGGCCCGCAACGCGGCACCCGCACGGCGCTTGGACCGCGCCTCGAAGTACCGGCCGGCCAGGATGAACGTGGTGACGCCGGCGGCGACCTCGAGGTAGATGTTGCCCGCCCCGTCGGACGGCGCGATGGTCAGCTCGAACGGGTGCACCATCCCCGGCGTCCCGGCCGTGCCGAACAGCAGCGCCCACACCGACCACGCGAACGCGGCCAGCACTCCCATCGACACCAGCGTGTCCATGGTCGCGGCGCCGTGGCGCAGGTTCGTCCAGGCCGCCCGGTGGAACGGCCACGCGCCCCAGGTGACCACCGGCGCGGCCAGCGTCAGTGAAATCCACTGCCAGTACGTGAACTGCAGCGCGGGAACCATCGCGAGCAGGATCACGGGCACGGCGAGTGCCGCGCTGGTGATCAGCCGCTGCCGCAACGGATCCGCGGCTTCTTGTTCGGGCTCCTCCCGTTCGGGCAACGCGGCGAGGTACCCGGCGGCCTCGACCGTCGCCACCAGGGTGGCCGGGTCGACGCCCTCGGGGGCCTGCACCCGCGCCTTTTCCGTGGCGTAGTTGACCGACGCGGTGACGCCGTCGAGCTTGTTCAGCTTGCGCTCGATGCGGTTGGCGCAGGACGCGCAGGTCATGCCACCGATCGCGAGTTCGATCTCGGTCACCGTGTCGCTGGTGTTCGGCATGATCGTCTCCTTCCGCGGTCAGTGGCCGTGGCCGTCGGCGGGCTCGGGCTTGGGCTCCGGCGCTGCCGGGGTCCCGGCGGTCGGCACGGTGAACTCGGCGGTCCGCACGACCCCGCCGTGCCGGAAGTCGAGGAACAGCCGGTAGGTCCCGGCGCTGGGCACCTCGGCGGCGAACTTGATCTCCGGCCCGGCGGCGGTCTTGCCGTCACCGGGTGCGCCCTCGGGGTGGACGTGCAGGTAGGCGAGGTCGCCGCCGCGCAGGGCCACCAGGTGCCCGTAGGCGCCGAGGTAGGGCTGCAGGTCGGTGACCGGAACACCGCCCCGGCTGACTTTCAGCGCCAGCGGCGACGTCTTCCCCGCGACCAGGTCGCCGTCGAGTTCGACGGTGTAGCCGTCGACGTTCGCGGTGCGGCTGGGCGCGTAGGTGGCGGGCTGGTAGTTCCCGGCGACGGAGAAGTCGACGCCGAGGGTCATCGGCGTTCCGCCGGTCGGCGCGAAGTCGGCGAAGGCGCGGTAGGCCCCGGCGGCGGGCAGGGTGAGCGGGACGCTCCAGGTGCCGTCCGGCGCCAGTTCGGGGTGGACGTGCCGGAAGCCCGACGTGTCCCGGCGGACGACGATGAGGTGCAGCTTCTTCTCGTGCTCGACGTCGAACGCGGTGACGGGCTTGCCGTCCGGGCCGGTGATGGTGAACGAGAACCGCCCGGCTTCCGTGGTGGGACCGGTGAAGGTGTAGCCGTCCTTGCTGGCGGCAAGCCCGCCGGGCAGCGCGTCCACGGCGGCCATCTCGGCGTGGCCGGGCATGCCGCCGGCGGTTTCACCGGCAGCGGTTTCACTGGCGGCGGCTTCCGGGCCGGCGGTCTTGCCGACGGCGAAGCCACCGGCGGCGAGCAGCGCGAGAGCGCCACCGAACAGGGCAAGGCGGGCAGGGGTTTTCATGGTCGGCATCCCTGGATCGAGGCCGGCGATCAGCCGGCGAGCTGGTAACCAGCCTCTTCGACGGCGGCGCGGACACGCGTCTCGTCGATGGGCTCGGCACTGGTGACGGTGACGGCTCCGGAGGGCAGGTCGACCACGACGTCGCTGACGCCGTCGATGGCACCGACCTCCTCGCTGACCGAGGCAACGCAGTGCGAGCAGGTCATGCCGGTGACGCTGTAGGTGCGCTGGGTTCGTCCGTTCATGCCTTCAACATACCCCTAGGGGGTAGCGGTATCAACCCGGGGTACGAAAAGAGGGCTGCCCCCGCATCGCGGAGACAGCCCTCGAGGAAAAGCGGGCGATCAGGCCCAGACGGTGCAGTGGTACTGGTTGTTGCCCACGTTCACGCAGGCCCGCCAGGCCGTGCCCTGCCGGCTCAGGATGGCGGTGCTGCCGTTGCCGCCGCCGAGCGGACCGTCCCAGCCACCCGCCTTGGCGCGGTCGAGGTGGACGGGCCGGCCCAGGCTGTCCGTACCCTGCATCTTGTAGTCGGCACCGGCACTCGCCGGCGGGTAGGTGTAGAGGCGGAGCTCCCCACCACTACCGGGATACGCGGTACAGATCCGGGTCTCGTTCGGCTGCTTCCAGCATTCGTCGGCGAACGCCCCCGGCGCGGCAACCAACATCCCGCCGATCGTCGCCGCCCCGACCACGGCAGCCGAAACCTTCGTGCGCAAAGACATTTTGTTCCCCAATTCTCAAGCCCGCCCCACCCGGACAACAGGGCCCAGCCATGGTTCCAAGCCGAAATCCGCCACGACAACGGTTTCAGGCATACGTGAAACGCCTTGACACGGCTTTCAGCTCCGGGCAGCACGCTCCGGCCAGACGACCGTGACGTCCAGCCCCCGCGCCCTCGCCGCACCGACGACATCCGCGGTGCCACCATGCCCACCGGACGGCCCGCCGTCCCAGACGGCAACCACCTTGTCCACTATGGACAGAAGATGCTCACTGGCGGCCATGTAGGCATCGCCGTTCGACTCGGCAAAAGGCATGGTGCGAACGCTCGCGACGGCGATCAGGCTGTCGAAGTCGGCCACGTTGCCGGGCTCGACCTTGCGCTCACGGTAGTCCGCGGCCGGCAGCACGACCTCGAGCGCACCGCCGAGCTCCAGCACGACCCGGGCGAAAACCTGATCGGCACCCCGCGCGAGGCAGGTGACACCGACGAGGCGGTCGGGCTGGCCGGAGAGAATCTCCCGCAGCTCTGCCGCCACGAGTTCGGCAGTGGCGTCGGTGAGGTTCGTGTGGCCGGTGATCCCGATGCGCACCACTGTCGTCCTCTTCCCAGGTGGTGCCCCCGACGGGATGCCACGCAAACCATCATCGAAGAAGACGTGCTTGAGCTGGCCATCTGCTGGCCCTCCTTCGATGTGGCGGAACTGTCTGCGATCTCGACCGGCAGCGGGACGACGTTCGAGCGGTTGAGCACCTGCGTGACCGCGGCCAGGCTCTCGCCGACGAGGGTGACCCGGCACGTTGCCTTCTGGGTCGCGTGGTCGTAGCGGATCTCCAAGCGAAGAGCCTCGAACAGCTGCCGAGACAGCTCATCAGGCAGGCCGTCCAACCGCACGGCGCCGAGCGGCAGCTCGTGCAGCAGGTCGGCGTTGGGTGCCTGGCGAGCTGTCTCCTCGGCCTCTTCGAGCTGGGCTTCGAGGCTCGCCTTCTCGACCTTGAGCTCGGCACGACGCTCGTTGATGTCCCGCACCATCTCCTTGCTGACGTCGTCAGCGACTTCCAGGGTCCGGAGGAGGTTCTTGCTCTTCGTCGCGTTGTCGGCGAGCGCGCGCTCCAGCGCGCGGATGCGGTCGACTCGGTTTCGGCGGCCGGCGTGGTCGAGGTCCTTCAGGTTCCGATCCAGGAGGTCCTGCCGGTAAGCCCCGAAGAGCCGCGAGTCCAGGAAGGATTCGAGCGCTTCGAGCAGCGAGTCCTCCCGGACGCGGCAGATCGTCGGATGCCCCTCTGGCCGCCATGCGCGCTTCGGCGCGCACGCGTAGTAGCGAAGCGCCGTCGGCTTGTTGCCGCACATCCGGCGGCCGCACAGCTCGCAGTAGACGAAGCTGCGGAGCGGATAAACCACCTTCGCCTGCGGGTCCCTGCTCTTGCCGGGCGACGTCCGCGAGCGCTCGCGCTGCGGCGCGACCTGCTGAGCGAGGACGAACGTCTCCAAGTCGACAAGTGCCTCGTGCGACGGCTTCGGCGACCACACCCACTCGGTCGGCGGGTTCAGCTTGTTCTTGCCGTTCCCCTTCCGGGCCCGCCGGTTCCACACCATGTGCCCGGTGTGCTTCGGGTTGGTGAGCACCTCGCGCACGCTCGAATACGTCCAGACCCCGACGGCGCGAGTCGGATCCACCGGGACCGGCGGCGGGTTGGTCGTCAGGTCCTTGTTGAGCCGGTCGGCGATCGCCTGATACCCGAGACGTTCCGACACGCGCCACTCGTACACCTTCCGCACGACTGCGCCCTCGACCTCGTGGACCTTCAGCTTGGTCTTCTTCATCCCCTTGGCACGCTTGGCCGGCACCGGGTGCTTAATGTGGTCGGCTCGGTAGCCGTAGCACGGCTTGCCGACGTTGTAGCCCTGGTCGGTGTGCGTTTCGAACCCGTCCCAGCTCTTTTCGAGCATCTCGGTGACGTACCACTCGGCGACACCTTGCTTGACGCGCCGGGTCAGGATCTGGGTCGCGGTCTTCGTCCTCTTCCCCGGCTCGCTGATCCGCACGCCTTCGTCGACCGCGAACAGCGGGACGCCGAGTTGTTCGAGCTGATGCTCGATCTGGGTGCCGATGTACGTCCGCCGTGCGATCCGGGAGATGTCCTCGCAGATGACGACGTCGAAGCGGCGGCCCGGACGCGCGGCCTCGTCGAGCAGTTCCTGGATACCGCCGTCGCGCGGGATGTCGATGTCGAACATCTCGTGCGCGCGGCTCCCGCTGCGCACGTCGGCTTCTTTCCGCCCCGACTCGATGTCGTAGAAGTAGGCGGTGAGGGTGGCGTTCTCCGGCAGAGCCGCGACACAGTTGCGGAACTGGCGTGGCAGCGAAAGCGTCGGGTCCTGCTGGTCATACGTCGACGTCCGGCCGAGGAAGGCGACTCGGATGACGGCGGGCTCGAGCTGCACCGCCGTCGGCGACTGCCCGACGAACGCGCTGACGCGGTCTACGCGGCGCGGTCCGGCCCATTCCCGGATTGCGTCTGGGCCGTGAGCCATGCCAGAACCTCCCGTATCGCGTGCGCCTGCGCTCTCGCAAGGCGCTCGCCGTCAGCACCCGTCACGACTCGGACCTCGAAGTCGACGTGAGTTCCGTCCGCCGCGACGAACGACTCGTCGCCGCTCATCGATTTTTGCCAGCTGTACCAGCTGAAACAGCTGTCCGACAAGACGGTTCACCTGGCACGGCGACGAGCTCCCGCGGCTTCGCGCAGATCTCCCACCGAGTTCGCCGGACGCCATCGACACCGTGCGACTCCCGTGGCCGGGCCGCGGTCGTCCATCCCGACCGCGGCGGAAGCTCCGCGACGGGCTGCAGGCCGGCCGCACGGAGGCTGGCACCGCTCTCGCCTTCTTGCGTGTAGGTGATCAGACGGCGGTAGCCCATCGCTCGCGCCGCTCGCCAAGCGGCGCCGTACAGCTTCGAGTTCGCGTTCGGCTCGCCGACGGTGCAGGTCCGCGTGACTTCGATCGTGACGCCGTCGTCGAGGTGGCGCGCGACAGGACGCCCCGCCGTGGCGACGCCGACCAGTCCGTCATCGCTAATCACGCCGATCGCGAACTTCATCCCACGGGGCGGCCGGTGGTGGCGGTGGTGAGCTTCGATGAACTGGCACGCTCGGCGGAAGGTGACGGGCACGATCGTCAGGCTCACAGCCCCACCCCCGCCCGCAGCTGGGCGAGCTCGAAACGTCGCTCGTCGATCAACGGCTCGTGCGCGTTCGGCGCCGAGGTCACCCACTGCTCGGCAGGAGCAGGACGACCGGCCGCAGTGCGAGCCCAAACCTGGCGCCCCGTGTACTTGACGTTGGTGACGATCCGCCGGACGGCTTTCGCCGTCCACCGCCCGCTGGGCGCCGGGTACTGGCGAAGGTCGGCGTTCAGGCGTGCCGCGATGGCGGCGAACGTCAAGCCGTCGTCGGCTCGCCACACGAAGATCTGCTTCACGACCGCTGCGGTCTGCCAGTCAGGAACCAGGACCGCGCGCAGCTTGCTGCGTCCGCTGGGATCGGTGACGCGGATGCGCAGCGCGCGGTAGCCGTAGGGCGGAGGTCCGATCTGGAAGCCGGCGCGGGCGATTTCGATCATCGCCTCGCGGGCGCGACGGGTTGTTTCGGCATGGTGCAGGGCAAGCGCGTCCCGGCCCTCTTTGGCGATGCCAGATCGTTTTGTCCACAGGTTTGCCCACAGCCGGGACCAGCGCTGTGGACGGGTCTCGGCCACTGGTGTGCCTGTGCGTTCGCCGACGGATAAGCGAGTCGTCATGCAGCTCGCCTCCGTCCTGCGTGGACGGGGCCGTTGACGGCGAGCCGAGTCGGCCGCGGACCGCCGCTTGCTGCCGCGGCGGCAAGCTCGACGTCGTGGGCGAGTCCAAAGACGAGCACCTCGTGGTGCGTCGGCAGTGCGGTCGGCAGGCCGGCGGCACGAGCTCGGGCAGAAGCCCGACGGGCAGCGAGCGAGGCGCGGGTGACCAGCCGGCTGCCGCGCAGTCCGGCGGTCAGGGCCACGCACCGCTCGACCGGCGCCAGCCCGGCCGTGGCCGCGGCGGCGATGAGCGGGGTGGCCAGGTCGGCCAACGTGCCGTCCGGACGTCGGCGCGGTCTTGCGACGATGACGAAGTGGCCGCCTGAGCGCAGCAGCGATTCGCCGTAGAACATCGTCGCGGCGACGCCAGCGAGCGCGGACTCGACAAGGTCGCGGTCTGGACCGTTCGCTGACCCCGCCTCCGTCCGCAGGGCGGTTAGCACGAGTCCAACTCGCCCGATCAAGCCAGCGGCTCGGGCGGTCGCGAGGACCTTCGGACGGGCATCGAGGACCGAGCCGTCGCGCCACGCGCCCGCAGTCTTGGCAGCGGTGACGTTGGCGCGGGCAAGGGACCACCACCGGGTGCGGCCGGTCAAGCCAAGCGCGTCCCGGCCGGCGCTCAGCGCCGCGGCCAGTACGGTCCCCGCACCGCAATCAGGATCGAGAACGAGGTCGCCGGGTTGGCTGTAGACGGCGATCGCGTGCGCGGCGACTGCAGGAGGAATCCGCTCGTCGTCGATCTCGGTGCCAGGCACACACCCGGCGTCGCGCAGCTGTTCAAGCGGGCTCCGCTGCCCGGTTGGCCAGACCGAAAGAGGCAGCCCGGCGACCGACGATCCAAGTGATTCCAGCTGGTCATTCATCAGAGGTCTTCTCCCCTGCCGCGGTGGCCTTGGAGACCGGCTTGCGGGCGAATACCAAGAGGTCGTCGTGCACCCGGGCGTGCCGCGCAGGCGGCACAGCAGGCTGCGCGGGCGGTGCCGCGGCAGCGAGCGCCCCGTTACGAACCGGCGCGCGCAGCAGGGCGATGCGATCGAGATAACGCAGGCCGGCGTCCTGCGCGGCGCGCACGAACGAGCCTGCGGGATCGATGAGCCGACCCTCCACTCGATCACCATGCGTGATCACGGCGAGTATGCCGGTCGGGTTGAGCGCATCGGCCCAATCGGCCGGTCGGAACCAGTCGCCGGGCCGCGGTCCGGGCGCGGTGATGATGAGGTCGTAGCGCTCCGGACCGACGACGGTCGCGGTCGTGTCCAGCCCGGACCGATCGCGCGCAGGCGGTGCACCGACCCCGACGCCGGTCGGACCGCCCGAGCCGGGTCGGGGTCCGGACTCCGACTTGGCCAACGCCCGCCCGCGGTGTTCGCCAATCGGCTCCTGGGGCGCGACAGCGGTCTGGGTTTGGACGCGACGGCCCAGTCGGACCACGGTCCAGCTGGCTTCGTGCAGCCCGCCGTACGGACCGGGCCGGGACCGGTTTCGAGCGCCGATTGGCGAAGACGAAGTGGAGGGTCCGAGGTAGGGCGCGGGCGCGAGCAAGAGCACCCGCTGGCCCGGCTGAGTGTAGGCGGTGACGATCTTTACGACCGCAGTCAGCAACCAGCTCGCGAGCAGCCCGGTGCCTCCGAGGAGCTCGTCTTGCGCGCACGTCCAGACGGTGCTCGGCCGGACCGTTCGCGAACGGCGCACGGTGCGCAGACGCCGCGCTCGCCGACGCTGCGGAAGCAGGATCGGGACGGTCGGCGGGTCGGCGGGAGCGTGCTTCGGCGAGCCATCCTCTGGACGTTCGTTGTCGTATGCCGGGGTCATCGTGGATCTCCTCCGACGGAAGGGTGCTGCGTGTTCTGACACCCCTTAACTCCGGCTGGAGGACCGATTTTGGACACACTTTCAAGAAATCGCCGGGCACCTCAACGAGGACACCGCGCCGCCTACTAGAGAACTACTACAAACACAGGTCAGTCATAATTTTCAATTTCAACTAGTCGATCTTCAGTTCGGACGACCGCCGAGCCGAATAGTAGGCCTCTAGCAGCGCAAAGGCAGTCACTAGTCGACTCCAAGCAATAGCACGGTATTTCCCTGGTATCGGTCGTGGATTCATGACGTCGTTGTTGTTCACATCGACGCCGCGGGAGTCACGACATGGCAACTCAATCCGCTTTTCGTCGCCGTCACGACGAGGCCACCCTGAACTCTCTGGACATCGCCCGGAACACGTTCACCTGGCTGGTGACGGGACCGCATCCGGTGTCGCTGAACGGCCAGCTCTTCGCCGGCTTCCCGGACCGGCATGTCCCGCTCGACGAGGTCCGCGATCGCCTGCTGGCGCGCAGGTGCCCGCAAGCGACGCGCGACGCGGTGTGGGCGCATCTGGTGTTGCGCTCGCGAACCGAAGGAGCGACCTGGACGGTCGCCGCGGTGGGTGTGGCGCTGCCCGCGCTGACGTCGGCGGCGGCCACCTTGTCTCATCGGTTCGCCGGCGATCCGGCCGACGTTCACGCCGAGGTGTTGCGCGGCTTCCTGACTGCGTTGTCGACGATCGACCTCCGGCCGCCGCGGATCATGCTGCGGCTGCGGTGGGCCGCCTACCGGGCCGGCTACGACGCGCTCACCGAAGCGTTGGCCGGTCCGACTCCGGTCGCACCGGGCTTCCGATCCACCCCGCCGCACGCGCCATGGGGACACCCGGATCTCGTCCTTGCCCGCGCCGTCGCGGACGGAGTCCTGACCCGGACTGAGGCAGCGCTCATCGGCGCAACCCGGCTCGAGAACATGCCGGTGACGGAATGGGCCGCGCAGCACCAGGCCGGTGAATGGGCCGCCTACAAGACGCGCAAGCGCGCCGAGCGCCGGCTTGCCGAATACCTGCGCGAGGGCGCAGCCACGGCCGATCCGGCCGACCCGCTGATCGACCAGGTGGCCACCGCGGTGGCCCTGGCACGCCCCGTCACACCCGCTCACGAGACACCGTGTTCGTCACCTTCCGTGTCCGACGCCAACGGCGAATCCGGGCGGAAAGTTCGGCGCCGCATGTCCAAAACGGACGCGGATTCCGGAGTTCAGGGCTGCGGGACGAACCCGCGCTCATCCCGAACTTCGGAGGTGACCCAATGCGCGTGATCGATGCCGAGAGCGGGCCGCGTAATGCTCGTCTCGACGGCGACCCACAGCCGCCGGACCAGACCGCCGATGCGAGTCCGACCCCGTCCAATGCTCCGATCATTAAGCCAGGCGACTCAATTCCGGCTCGCCACCGGCGGTGGTCGCACGTGGTGCTGGTGGTCGAGCTGTCGGCCATCGCGTTGCTGGCCTCGGCGTCGGCCGGACACGCCGACACGATGGTCGTCGCCCTCGCCGGGTCGGTCACCGACGTCCTGAACAACGTCCGCAACTGGATCATGGGCATCCTGGCCGGCCTGGCCACGGTGTTCCTGTCCATCGGCGGCGTCCGCTACGTGATGGGCGGCGCCGACCCCGGCGAGGTCGAGAAGGCCAAGACGGCCTTCAAATCCGCGGGGTGGGGCTACGGCCTGGCGGCGCTCGCGCCGCTGGTCGTGGAGATCCTCAAAGGGATCGTGGGGGCCTGACCGATGGCCGTCAGCACCCTGCCCACCGTTCGCCCGGACCGTCGGTCCTGCAGCCAGCCCGAGACCGCTGCAGCGGTGGATCGACCGATGCTCGCCCCCGTCCGGCAGGTCTCCATCCGACGGCGGCGCCGGCGAGCGGGCTGGCTGCTGGTGCTGACCGTAGTGCTCCTGGCCGGCATCCTCGCCGTCAACGCGTGGGCTTCGCCGACGGCGCCACGACAGCCGCCGGCGGACCCGCCGCTGCCTCCCCCGACCGCGCTGCCCACGCCCACGACGTGCAGTTTTCCCGGCCAGCTCGGCTGCACCTCGCCGACGCCGACCACGACACCGAGCAAGCCGTGCACGGGCGAGGACTGCATTCCGCAGCCGACTCCGCCGGCACCGAGCACGAACCCGCAGCAGCCGGGCACCGGCAGCGGTGACAGCGACTCGGCCTGCGGCATCACCGACGTCGGCGCGTGCATCACCGAGGCCATCAACTCGGCGTTCCGCAGTGTCGTCGACGACGCGCTGGATCCGATCCTCGAGCTGATCGGCCACACCGCGCTATCCACGCCGACGATCAGCGACCTGCCCGGTATCGGCGAGCTGTGGAACAGCTCCTGGGAGATCGTGGTCGCCGCCTACGGATTGCTCATCCTGCTCGGCGGCATCCTGCTGATGGGCCACGAGACCGTCCAGACGCGCTACTCGATCAAGGAGATCGGGCCGCGCATCCCGACCGCATTCATCGCCTCGGCGCTCTCGCTCTTCTTCGCCGACAAGCTCATCCGGCTGGCCAACGGCCTGACCCTGGGTGTCCTCGGAGACGGAGTCAACGCGCCCTCGCTGGGCAACACCTTGCAGGAGGCCGTCCAAGGCATCCAAACCGGCGGACTGTTCATCATCCTGGTCGCGCTCGTGCTGGTGGTCCTCGGCCTCGGCCTCCTGGTCGTCTACGTCGTCCGGATCGTCATCACCCTCGTCCTGATCATCAGCGCGCCGTTCTTCCTGATGTGCCACGGGCTGCCCCACACCGAGCCGCTGGCGCACTGGTGGTGGAAGGCGATCACCGTGACGACAGGGGTTCAGTTCGCCCAGGCGCTGGTGCTGATCACCGCGGTACGCACGTTCCTGTCCGGCGGCGTGCACCTGTTCGGCTCGACGCTGTCCGCGCTCGGCACGCTGATCGCCGCGATCGCTCTGTTCTTCGTCCTGTTCAAGATCCCGTTCTGGATGCTGAAGGCCGTCAAGGTCGGCTCCGGCCGTTCCTTCCTCGGCGGGTTGGCTCGCGCGTACATCGCGGCGAAAACCTTCGGCATGGTCGCCGGCAAGACCGGTGCGTTCGGCAAGGCCGGCGCCGCCGGTGCGACGAAGAACGCCGGTCGCGGCGGCGGCGCGGCGGCTGATCCACCGTGGCCGGCACAGCCGCGTTTTGCGCCCAACCCCGAAGCGGTGAACCGGCGGCTCAAGGAGGCCCACGACGCCGAGCGTGCCCGCGCAGCTCAGCGGCCGACGTTGCCCTCGCAGGCGCCGCATTTCCTGCAGCCCTCGCCCCAAGACAGCACCCACGACCCCGCCGTGATCCCGGGGAACCAGGGACCGACCATGCCCGAATTCAGTTCCGCGCCGACGCCTGTCTCCCCCACGCCACAGCGAAGGCCACGGTCGGCAACTCCGCATTTTCAAGCCGCCGGCGGCCCGCGTCGACGCGGCGCCACATCGCCATCGGCTCGCCCGATCCGCACGGCATCGGTGCCGCCACAACTGCAGTTCCGACCGGCGACGCCGCCCGCACCACAACCACTCCCGGCCAAACCGGCCTCCGCACCTGCCGCGCCGGCGTTTCGGCAGGCGACGCCGGAGCCCCGCCTCGGTGATGCCCATCGGCGCACCCAGTCCGTTCCGCCGCCGACGTTCCGCGCGCCGAACCCAGCCCCAGGAGGTGAGGCGAATTGAGCCAGCCCGTCCGGATTCCCGCCGACGTCGACCGCGAAGACCGAGTGATCGGTCCGCTCACCGCGCGACAGCTGCTCATCCTGACCGTCACCGGGATCGTGCTGTACGGCACGTACACGGTCACCCGCGCGTTCATCCCGCTGGCGGTGTTCCTGGTCATCGCTATCCCGATCGGCGTGACCGCCGCGTTCCTCGCGTTAGGCCAGCGCGACGGCATCTCCCTCGACCGGCTCGTGCTGGCGGCGCTGAGCCAGCGGATGAACCCTCAGCACCAAGTTGCCGCGCCGGAAGGCGTCCGGCCCGCACCCGAGTGGATTGAGCAGACCGCGAGCACAACCAGTTCTTCGGCCTCGGCAATCTCACCGGCCGCGCTGCGACTGCCCGCAGAAGGGATCACCGACACCGGCGTCATCGATCTCGGCAAGGACGGCGCCGCCGCGGTCGCGGTCTGCTCCACGATCAACTTCGGGCTGCGCACGCCTGCCGAACAGGAGGCGCTCGTCACCTCATTCGGCCGATACCTGCACTCACTGACCGCGCCGGTCCAGGTGCTCGTCCGAGCCGAACGGCTGGACCTGTCGGGGCAGATCGCGGAACTTCGCGAACAGGCCGGCGGGCTGCCGCACCCCGCGTTGGAACGGGCCGCACGCGAGCACGCCGAGTACCTCGACCAGCTCGGCCGCGCCACCGACCTGCTGCGGCGCCAGGTCCTGCTGATCGTGCGAGAGCCACTGCGAACCAGCAGCCCAACCGACGGACTGGGCGGCGCCTCGCCGCTGGCCGCGTTGTCAGCGCGACGAAGGGCAGCGAAGCAGGCCGCATCGATCGACGACGCCGCCCGACGCGCCGCCGAAGCGCGCTTGGTGCGCCGGCTGGGCGAGGCGGTGGAACTGCTCTCAACGTCCGGGATCGTAGTCACCCCGCTGGACGCCGGTCAGGCCACCGCGGTCCTCGCCGCAGCGTGCAACCCCGACAGCTTGATCCCGCCGAACTCCGATCTCGCCGGTTCCGACGAAGTCATCACCACCGCCCCGGACGAGAGCTGGAACGACACCGCGTTCGGCCGCACCACGTTCGCCACCGAAGACGCGCTCGGCGCTGCCGAGCCCGGGTGGGAGGACGACGAAGACCCCGACGACTACGACGACGTCGCAAGGAGGGACCGCCGATGAAGAAGACCAGGCACCGCGACGCCGCAAGCAGGCAGGCACCCGGCAGGCAGGCCGGCGCATTCACCCCGGACGCCATCTCCGTGCTGCCTCGAGCGCTCGAAGTCGGAGGCGAATGGGTCGCGTCATTCGCCGTCACCGGCTACCCACGCGAAGTTCACCCGGGCTGGCTGCAACCCCTGCTGACCTATCTCGGACGAGTCGACGTCTCGCTGCACATCGAGCCGATCGACCCCGTCACCGCGGCCAACCGGCTGAAGAAGCAGCTGTCGAAGCTGGAGTCCGGCCGCCGGCACACCAGCGACAAGGGACGGCTGATCGACCCCCAGGTCGAAGCAGCCACCGAGGACGCCTACGACCTGTCCGCGCGAGTCGCCCGCGGCGAGGGAAAGCTCTACCGGCTCGGGCTCTACCTCACCGTGCACGCCACGACTGAGGAGGCGCTCGGCGACGAGGTAGCCGCGATCCGGTCGCTGGCGGCCTCGCTCCTGCTGGACTGTAAGCCCACCACCTACCGGAGCCTGCAGGGCTGGATCACCAGCCTGCCGATGGGCCTGGACCTGGTCGGCATGCGCCGCACCTTCGACACCAGCGCGCTGTCCGCGGCGTTTCCGTTCACCTCGCCGGACCTGCCGCCGCCGGACCCGACCTCGGTCGGTGCGCCGAGCGGGGTGCTCTACGGGTTCAACGTCGGCAGCCAGGGCCTGGTGCACCACGACCGGTTTGCCCTCGACAACCACAACAGCGTGATCCTCGGCCGGTCCGGCGCCGGCAAGTCATACCTGGTGAAGCTGGAGCTCCTGCGCAGCCTGTACCGCGGCATCGAGATCCACGTCATCGACCCGGAAGACGAGTACGCCCGTCTGGCCGCCGCGGTCGGTGGCACCTACGTCCACCTCGGCGCCGAGCAGGTCCGCCTCAACCCGCTCGACCTGCCGATCCACACCCGCCCGGATGGGCGCCGCACCGCTCCCCGAGACGCGCTCATCCGCCGGTCGCTGTTCCTGCACACCGTCATCTCGGTTCTGCTCGGCAACGAGCTCGCAGGGACCGAACGGGCCGTGCTGGACCGGGCGATCACGGCGACTTACCAGCGCGTCGGGATCACCTCGGATCCGCGGACCTGGACCCGACCTGCGCCGCTGCTGGCCGACCTGGCCGAGGCCCTCTCCGACACCGGCGATCCAGCCGGAGCCGAACTCGCGGCGCGGCTGCACCCGTACATCACGGGCGCGTTCTCCGGCCTGTTCTCCGGGCCGACCACGACGCGCCCGCAAGGTCACCTGGTGGTGTTCTCGCTGCGCGACCTCGCCGACGAGCTCAAGCCGATCGGCACCCTGCTGACCCTCGACGCGGTGTGGCGGCAGGTCTCCAACCCGGCTATCCGCAAACCGCGCCTGGTCGTGGTCGACGAAGCCTGGCTGCTCATGAAGGAGCCCGCGGGCGCGGAGTTCCTGTTCCGGATGGCCAAGGCCAGCCGGAAACACTGGGCCGGCCTGACCGTGGCCACCCAGGACACCGCGGACGTCCTGGGCTCGGACTTGGGCAAGGCGGTCGTCGCAAACGCGGCCACCCAGATCCTCCTCCGGCAGGCCTCGCAGGCGATCGACGAGATCACCCGCGCCTTCGACCTGTCCATGGGCGAACGCCAGTTCCTCCTGTCCGCCGACCGCGGCCAAGGACTGCTCAGCACCGGCACTCAGCGCGTGGCGTTCCAGTCCATCGCGTCACCTGTCGAACACCACCTCGTGACGTCGAATCCCGCGGAGATCGCGGAGTACGCCGACGCCTCGCCCGAAGTCGAAAGCTCCTTCGTCGAACTCGACGCCGCCTGACATTCGTATGCACCGAGGAGATATCCATGTCTGCTTCAGCTGCTCGCCGTCCTGCCAGGTTGCTGACCCAGAACAGTGAGATGCGCCAGATCGGCGTCTGGAACTGGTCGCTGCCGGCATGGGCCGGGCGACTGGCCGAT
Source organism: Amycolatopsis tolypomycina (assembly GCF_900105945.1). Lineage (NCBI taxonomy): Bacteria > Bacillati > Actinomycetota > Actinomycetes > Pseudonocardiales > Pseudonocardiaceae > Amycolatopsis > Amycolatopsis tolypomycina. Next base: position 7,195,828 of record NZ_FNSO01000004.1, read on the forward strand.
GGCCGCACCTACAACACATGCCCGAGCGCCGGGGTCTGCGCGCAAGCCTGCTACGCCCGGCACGGCACGTACACGTGGCCCGTTGTCCGCGCCAAGCACCAGGCGAACCTGATGTACGTCCTCGACGACCTGTCCGGCTGGCGAGCCGCGATGGTCGACGAACTCGGCGCGGCGAGGTTCCGCGGTAGCTGGATCAGGATCCACGACAGCGGCGACTTCTTCTCCGACGACTACCTGCTGGCCTGGCTCGACATCTGCAGGACCCGCCCGGACACGAACTTCTACGCGTACACCAAGGAGGTTTCCCGGTTCCGGTCCCTCGTCGAGCCTGATCCGCCGGCGAACTTCTTGTGGGTCTACTCGTACGGCGGCAAGCAGGACGCCGCGCTGAACCCGGCCGTGGACCGCGTCGCCGACGTGTTCCCGGACGAAGCGGCGATCGTCGAGGCGGGGTGGGCGTCGCAGGAAGCCAGCGACCTCCTCGCGGTCCTCGGCCCGCAGCTGGTCGGTGTGCCGGCAAACCGGATTCCGAGCTACCTCAAGCGCCTGGCTGGCCGCCGGTTCTCCGAATGGCAGGCCGAAGTCGACGCCGCACGTTCCGCTCGCCGCACGCGCCTGCGGCTGGTCGTCGACAACACCCGTTCCGAGGCGCGGCCTGAGCGAGGCGGCGAGCCGCGAGCTGCCTGATCCAGCGCTCCAACTCACGTTCGGAGGTCTTGATGTCCTGGCCGTTCGCCCTGTCCACCTCTCTCGCCTCCCCTGCCGGCGACTACCTGCGCGACCCGCTCGGTGCGTTCAAGGCCGTGCTGGCGCACCTTCGCGATCTCGTCTTCACCTGGGGTCCGATCGCCGGGCCGGTGCTGGGGGTCGCGACGACCGCCGCAGTGATCGCTCGACGCCGCTGGCGCCGCCGCTTCCACGAGAGCCTGGTCAGCGACGCCCGGTTGGTCACCGTGCTGGCGCCGCCGACCGTCGACCCATCCGGCGCGATCACCGTGTGGTCCAACCTGGTCGGCCTGCTGCGACCAGGCTGGCGGCGGCGCTTCGGCGGGCAACCTCACCTGGCTTTCGAGTTGACGTTCACCGACGACGGCGTGCAGATCCGCTTGTGGGTGCCTGGCCTGGTGCCGCCGGGGATGGTCGAGCGCGCCATCGAGGCCGCTTGGCCCGGCGCGCACACCCGCACGACGCCGGCCAAGCCCCCGATCCCCACCGCCTCCGCAGCGGACCGGCGAATCGAAGCGGTCGGCGGCGAGCTGCGGCTAGCTCGCTCGGAAGCACTCCCGATCCGAACCGAGCACCCCGCCGACCCGATCCGGGCCCTGCTCGGCGCCCCGGTCGGGCTCGGCCCCCACGAGCGGGCCTGCGTGCAGATCCTCGCCCGTCCCGTCGCCGGGCACCGCGTGACCAAGGCGCGGCGCGCGGCGAAGCGGGTGCACGCGAGCAGCTCGGTCAACCTGGCCGGGCGGCTGCTGGACGTCGTGACGCCGGGCAAGACCGCAAAGCCGTCGTCCAGTTCGCGGACACCAGGGCTCGATCGGCAAACCAGCCTGGAGTTTGCCGCGCAGGACCGCGCCGTCGTGGAGAAGCTGCGGCAGAACCAGTTCGAGACCTGCATCCGATACGCGGTCGCCACCACGGTCCCCGAGCACGCGACGACCGCCGAGGTCCAAGCGGTCCGGGACGTGCTGCGGGGACGCGGCCACGCGATCGCCTCGGCGTTCGCCGCCTTCTCCGAGCACAACTACTTCCGCCGGATCCGGCTCCGGCGGGCCCCAGTCCAGGTGCTGGCCGAACGCCGTTTCGACAACGGCGACCTGCTCTCGATCCCGGAACTGGCCGCGCTCGCGCACCTGCCGATCGACGAAGCCACGCCCGGCCTCCAGCGCGCCGGCGCGAAGGCCGTACCGCCGCCGCCCGGCATCGCCACGGCTGGCGACTTGATCAAGCCGCTCGGCTTGTCGGACTCGGGGCACTCCCGGCCGGTCGGCCTGCACGTCGCCGACGCGCGTCATCACCTGCACATCCTCGGCGCGACCGGCTCCGGCAAGTCGGAGCTGATGGCCCGCCTGATCCTGAACGACGCCGAGGCCGGCCGCGGCGTGGTGGTCGTCGACCCGAAGGGCGACCTCGTGTCGGACCTGCTGATGCGCATCCCCGAGGAGCTCGGTGAGAAAGTCGTGCTCTTCGACGCCGACTCCCGCAGCCGGCCACCAGTGCTCAACCCGCTGGAGGGCGTGGACAAGGCCCGCGCGGTCGACAACCTCGTCAGCATCTTCTCCCGCATCTACGCCTCCTCGTGGGGGCCGCGCACCGACGACATCCTGCGCGCCGGCCTGCTCACCCTGACCGCGATGCCCGGAACGCCGACGCTGGTCGACCTGCCCAAGCTCCTCACGGTCCCGGCGTTCCGGCAACGGGCCTGCGACCAGATCGACGATGACGTGCTGCGCGGGTTCTGGTCCTGGTACGACGCTCTGTCCGAAGCGAGCCGGGCGCAGGTCATCGCGCCGTTGATGAACAAGGTCCGCGGCTTCCTGCTGCGCCCGTTCGTCCGCGCCGCGATCGCCGGCGGGAAGTCCACGGTGGACATGGACGAGGTGCTCAACACCGGCGGCATCTGCCTGGTGCGCATCGCCCGCGACGCGCTGGGAATGGAAACGGCGCGGCTGGTCGGCTCGATCGTCGTCGCCCGCACCTGGCAAGCCGCCACCCGCCGGGCCCGCGTCCCGCAGCGTCAGCGGCGCGACTGCGGGCTCTACGTCGACGAGTGCCACAACTTCCTGAACCTGGCGTACCCGCTGGAAGACATGCTCGCCGAGGCTCGCGGATATCGGCTGTCGATGACCTTGGCCCACCAGTACCTCGGCCAGCTCCCGAAGGAACTCGAAGAGGGCATCAGCACGAACGCCCGGTCGAAGATCTTCTTCAACGCCTCCCCGGAGGACGCGAAGCGGCTGGCACGCCACACCATGCCGCGGCTGAGCGATCACGACCTGTCCAACCTGGGCGCCTTCCACGTCGCCGCCCGCCTGGTCCTCGGCGGCGAGGAAGCACCGCCGTTCACCGCGGTGACCGAAAAGCTGCCGCCCGCGGTCCCCGGCCGCGCCAGGGCCATCCGCAAAGCAGCCCGGATCAACGCCCGGCTACCAGTCGCCGAGGTCGAGCGCATCACGCCCGGAGCCGCAGCGCCCACCGCCGATCCCCGCCGCGCCGCCTGAAACCGGAGGTACTCCGATGATTTCGAACCCCACTCCTCAGCGGGCGTTGCGCGGGCACATGCCCCAGCGCCCCACGCCGCGAGCGGCCACCACCGGTGAACACCACGCCCAGCTCGTTGGGCGGCTGACCTACCGCGATCGGTGGCTGGCCCGGATGCTGCACGAGCACAAGGTCTTCACGACCCAGCAGATCGTCGAGCTCTGCTATCCGAGCATGCGCGCGGCCAACCACCGGCTGCTCGACCTGTTCAAGTGGCGGGTTGTCGACCGGTTCCAGCCGTTCGTCACGATCGGCACCGCCCCGATGCACTACGTGCTCGACATCGCCGGGGCGGTCGCCCTCGCCTACGAAGACGGGCTCGATCCGAAGTCGATCGGCTACCGGCACGAAGACGCGATCGGGATCGCGCACTCCCTGCGTCTGGCCCACACGGTCGGCGTCAACGGCTTCTTCACCGCCCTGGTCGCGCTGGGCCAACGTCCCGGGGCTCGAAGGTCGCTGACCGCGTGGTGGTCCGAGCTCCGGTGCGGACGCCTGTTCGGCGACATGGTGCGCCCTGACGCCTACGGCCGGTGGCGCGAAGACGACCATCAGCTCGAGTTCTTCCTCGAGTTCGACTTCGGCACCGAAGACCTCGGCAAGCTCAGCCGCAAGCTCTACGGCTACGAGAAGCTCGCCACCGCGACCGGCATCACCACTCCGGTCCTCATCTGGCTGCCCACCCATCGGCGTGAGACGTCCGCCCGCCGAGCGCTCGCCGACTTCCTATCCCAGCTCGACCGGCCCAAACTCGTGCCGCTGGCCACCACCGCCGCGGACGCGGCCAGCGACCCCGCCGCTGCCCGATGGCTGCCGATCACCGGGCCGGCAACGCCTCACCCCGGCCGGTTGCGGCTCGTCGAACTCGCCCAGCTCTGGCCCCAACCTGATCTGCCCGGCGACGTGCCGACGTCAAGCTCGGTCCGGACCCAGCAGGGTCCAGCAGCCCTGACCGCTCCGGATCCGTTCCCGCCCGCCTCGCCGGCCAGCCGCTTCCGGAGGCGCCCATGAAGTTCGCCTACACCGCGGTCGTGGTCGTCATCATCCTCATCGGCGGCATCGGGCAAGGCGTCGTGAAGGCCGTGTTCGGCAGCAGCGGCACCGAGCCGAGCCAGGACGCCATTGCTGACATCCCCGGCGACTACCTCGCCCTCTACCGAGCGGCAGCCGCCGTGTGTCCCGGGCTGGACTGGTCGATCCTCGCGGCGATCGGCAAGGTCGAGAGCGACCACGGCCGCAGCAAACTGATCGGCATCGAGGAGGGAACCGAGAACTCGTTCGGCGCCCGCGGGCCGATGCAGTTCCTCCAGTCCACGTTCGACGGAGTCGTCGCCCGGCATCCACTACCGCCGGGCGGCAAGACCCCGCCGTCGCCATGGGACAAGCACGACGCGATCTACGCGGCGGCGTACTACCTATGTGAGTCCGGCGCGCCCAGCGACATCCGCAAGGCGCTGTTCGCCTACAACCACGCGGACTGGTACGTCGACGAAGTCCTCGACCAAGCCGAGAGGTACAGCAAGGCCGCGGTCGGCACCGGCCGTTGCGACGACATCCAGGCACCGAACGCCGCCACCGCAACGGCGATCAACTTCGCCTGCGGCCAGCTCGGACTGCCGTACCTCTGGGGCGGCAACGGACCGTTGAACGGCGACAGCGGCTTCGACTGCTCGGGCCTGACGAAGGCGGCCTACGCGGCTGCCGGCGTCGCCCTGCCGCGCACGGCCCGGACCCAGTACGCCGCCGGCCCGCTGGTGCCGGGTGGCCAGCCGCTACTCCCCGGCGACCTGGTCTTCTACGGCACCCGCGGCAACGAGCACCACGTCGGCCTGTACATCGGGGCAGGGAAGATGGTGCACGCCCCGACCTTTGGCGAGCCAGTCCAGGTCAGCTCGTACCGCTGGAACGGGGACGACTACCTGGCCGCCTCGCGACCTGCGAAGTAGGACTCATTGCATCTGATGCAACATTGGTCGCGGTGTGATGCTGTGTCATCTCCGCAGGTTGCGGACATTTCGACGAGCGCGATCGCCGTCCTGCTCCACGCCCAGCGAGAGCACGGCATCATCACCGCCCTGCTCACCCACACCGACGCCGATCAACCGCGCTGGCTGTTCCCTGGCGGCCTGCCCGGACGACCCGCCCGCGACGCCCTCTACCGCGCCTTAAGCACACCTGCCCATCCACCTCCACCGCGCCCGCAGGCCGCCCTCGCCGCACTGGCCACCGACCTCCCCGCCGCCGTCCTCGCCAACCTCCTCGACCTCAACATCAACACCGCCAACGCCTGGGCCGTCTACGCTCAATACGACTGGACCACCTACCTCGCCGCCTGCACCCGAGCACAGCGATCGCCGTGACACAGAGCAGAACTGTCCTGGTCGCGCGACTGTTTCGCGGCGTGAGAGCGCATTCACGCAGAGTGATCGGATATGTAACAGTGCGGGAGTTCGAGGCGACTACTTACACGCCGAAGCTGAGGATGGAGCCCACAGTCATGATCGACGAACCATGACATGGGAACTCAAAGGCTTCATGCATCGCAGGGGCAGACGGATGCTGAACCGGGTAACCCACCTTGGAGGTAGCCGACTCCGAGGTGCGAATCTAGTATAGTAACAAGAATGACCACCGCTCCTGCGCCACATCGACGTCTGAAGTTCTTTGGTCCTGCGGACCTCGGAAACTATTTGCAGGCGGGACGCGCAGCTGAGATTCTTAGTCGGTTCGACGCATCAGTCACGACGTACACTGCTTCTGACGTTCTCGAACTATATAATTCCCGACTCTTCGTGGAGAACGGGTACTTTCCTGCATCCTCTTCCGTAGAGCAGCGCGCGGCTTTTAAGGCGCTCATTCCCGGATTGCATGAAGTCGAGTCCAGATTCTTTGGCTCCCTGACCGACGAAACGCTGAGTTTCCGGATCACAGGGGTCAGTTATGAGTATCACGCGGACTTGCTGGAACTCCTGTCGCGACACAAGGTCTACAGCCGTTGCTCCGCCGCGAGTGTGCTGGCAATTCTAGACAGCCTGAACGTCAGTATGGGCACGATGCTCTCGTGTGGAAGCTTTGTGCGGGTTTACGATGAAGAGATACGTACGCGTCTTATTTCGAACGTGGCCAACGCCGAGCATGTGATCCGGCTATATCTCAGCGGTGATGATCGCTCGCAGATGTACTTGCCGCAGAGCCTGAAGAGTTCGGACAAGCGCGCACTGCTTGACGCATACATAGATAGCGAGGAGGCGCATCCGAATTTTCTCGAGCTGATCTCCGTCGCGCGCGTCAACGCAGCTGCTGGAATCGACGAGAAGATAAAGCTCAAAGCGAAGCGCAAGCATGAACGATGGACGAAGGAGTTCTTTGAGTCCAACGGTGGCGGAATGGTGATCGGCTGTGAAGTTACTGTTACCAAGGGGCAAGATGAGCCCGTGGAGGCATCAAGGGACGGGCTCGTGACGAAGTACTCCTACAGTCGCGAGTGGTTCGATGAGAACCTCGATTACCCTACGGTCCTTAACAACTTTCTCTATGTGTTTGGGTTCGTAGATCCTCACATGCTGTTGACGCTGCCCTCGTATCAGGCGGAACTCGGAGCGCTTGAGCGCGCAATGGGAACCTTAGGAAAAGATGCTTATCCAGCGGGTTTCGCCTTTCGCCTTAAGGAGCAGAGTTCCTTCCTGCAGGTCTCCATGTATGAGCGACTTCTCAGACTCAATAATGTTGAGCTTGAGTCGGTAATAGCGTGGTTCTTCGCGGACTATTTGAGAGATAGCTTCGGTGTGACGAATCTACGGTTCGCGCCTTCAAGTAGGACTGCAACATACCTTGAGAAGAGTCGGCATCTGTTCGCCGAGATGGAAAGTATCGTCATGCAGTTCTCGCTCTACGCGGAGAACGGCGAGTTTGACCCTGAGCTGCTAGCCATGATGTCGACTCAGGTCAAGTACCGAGACGTACCGACCTGCTTGGTCGGCAAGTATGTCTATGTAGGCGATAGCCCAAACATCCACAACGTCATGCACCTACTCTTCTCGGATCAGTCCGGCTTGGGGTACATAAATGATAGCCTCAGGGCTGACAACGGTGCTCGACTACTCATCGAGCACGATGTTTCTTATGGTGACTTCCATGACTACCAGAAGGATCAAGTCGACTACCTAATCGCGCACGGCGTGGCCGAGAACGTTGGAGGCCATATCCGGCTAGCAAGTGCCGACCAGTTCGTGGTGCTGCGCGATCTCTACGAGTTGGAAGCGGCAAGTTACTACCATCACCGCAAAGGTGCGCGCGAAGCAATCGATGAGATGGTCACAAAGGGTTGGCTTGTGCGGGCCGAGTCGCTGTTGTCTAAGCCTGAAGCAGGCTACTTCAACTACTGCCTCAATCATCAGGACTTTAGCGACGGCCTGAACCTGCGCAACAGGTACCTGCATGGCGCAATTCTTGACGTCGCGGACGAAGAGGAGCACTACCGTACCTACATCACCGCGCTCAAACTACTGGTTGCGCTTGTGATTAAGATGAACGATGATCTCTGGCTGCGCGAGAGTGAGGAGATCGCTAACGGAACCGAGGCGACTCCGTCTGAGCAGGACTGTTAGCCCGGATCTTTCGCATGGGTGACGGCCTGGCTTGAGACTGCGGTCGGTGGTTGTTGCGTGTCGTCCTTCCGGTGCTCGGGATGGTTGAAGTGGCCCGTTGTCGGTCGGGTTGCCGCGGGGTTCCATGCCCCAACCGAAGACCTGGCCGCGGCGCGCGAGTTGCCGATGCTGCTCAGCCTGCACATGACCGATGAGCAGAAGGCCGCGATGATCCAGCGGTTACGCCGCGACGGCGGCACACGGGCCGGCCACGACCCCGCCGACGTAGAACGCCGGCTCGCCGCCGAACTGATCACCGAACTCACCACACTGGACAAGAAGATCGAAGCCCGCCGACCAGCAACTCACCGACATACTCGCCGAGACCGGAACTGGGCTGCGTGACCTCTACGGCATCGGCCCGTCCGGCGCGGCCCGACTACTCGGCGACATCAGCCGGTTTCCCACTGCCGCCCGGTTCGCCTCCTGGAATGACACAGCACCATAATGACCCCATGTAGCACACCAGGAAGATCTTCTCGGACGTGCTTGATCAATAGGGCGAAACATTCACATGGCGAAAGCCGTTGCAGAGTGACGGGTATCCGCCGACACGAAGGATGAAGTCGCAACGCCGTGCACCCGAGCACCGCAGTCCGAGCCGCTAGACATCTACGCCCCTATATAGACTTCAGAAAAGCGATCATCATCTGATCGCGCCGCAGATCCGCGGCAAGTCGACGAAGCTCCTCCCGCCGCGCCAATGCCACCTCCCGCCAGCCGGGCTCCAGCGTGTCGCCCGGGTGGAAGACGATGTCGGTTCCGAGGTTCCAGATCATGCTGTTCACGGTGGCGCAGGCCACGGCGAGGAGTCGACGTCGCACCCGATCCAGCGGATGGTGCGTGGGTCTCGGCCCTGCTCGCGTATGACTTCCGCGGCCGCGCGGAACATGCCGCCGGTCCCCATCATCGGGTCGGCGACGTTGCTGTGCTCTCGGATGTCGGACATGCCGGCGAGGAGCTTCGCGACAGACCCGGGCGTGTAGAACTGACCGCGTGCCTTAAGTGCCGACTTCGGCCGGAGAACGGTCAGCACGGTGCCGAGCAGGTCGACGTCGAACCGCCGTTCCGTGCCGGTGAGGTGCGTTTGCCCTGCACACAGCGCGGCCTGCGCGACGGCCAGCGCGTGGCCGCGCACGCCGCGGTCAGGGTCATCGAAGATCCACGCGATCATCGGATAGAGGAGGTGCGTGATTTCGGTGCGGTGCCGGATGACCGATGACCACGTGTGCCGCGCGAAGTCGTGGAAGGTGTCGGCGTCCCAGTTGAGGACCGATTCGCTGACGATGTGTCCGCATGAATCCTTCTCCGGCAATGCGGCAAGCGTGGCAACAACTGAAACCGGGATATCGAGCCGACCGGTTCCATAGGTTCGGTTCCATGCGGACTCGACTGCCGTGGCGATCTCATTTCCAAATTGTTCAGCGTCGACAGAAGTGGAAAGTGCACGACGAGATGAAGACACGGGAGTTCCCTCCAGCTATCAGAGGCACGGCGTCACACCACAGGTAGGAGCCGTGCGCTAGACTGCAGGCTCGCGCACCCTTCTGGGGTGTGCGGTGTTGGAGCCCGGCGGGTGGTTGCCGCGCCTCTCCGGAGGTGTTCACCCGCCGGGCGCTACTAACAGATTCAGAATCGGGTTTCAGCGGTCCCAGTTGTGCCGCTCGAGATGTGTCACATCGGTCTTTGCCGCCGCGGCGATAGCGTCGGGCCAGCGCAGCCCTTTTGCTTCGTAATGCTGCACCGCGTCGGCCAAGGCTTCGGCCCGCGGAGTGAGTCGCCAGCCGAGCGACCGAAACAGCGTGATCGCCCGGGTCTCCCGCGTGCAGGTCGCGGTGACGGCGTCCACGCGCAGATCTGCGGCCACGTGACCGAACAGCGTTGCCGGGTATCCGTCGAGGAACAGCGGTGTGTCGGGCGGCGACCAGCCGGTCAACGGCGTCATCTCGGGTGGGTGCTGACGCCCGACGTGGCGGGCCACGGCCAGCAAGGCCATGTCGCCGAGCGCCTGGTCGTCCTCGGTGTTGTCGATCTGGTGCGCCAGGCTGGCCGCGGCTCGGATGGCGTCGCCCCACGTCCAGGACGCTTCGAACTCCTCCGAGAGCTGCGCCAGGCGGGCTGCCTTCTCGGTGAGCCGGAATCCGAACGCCGGATAACCGGCAGAGGCTCCGGTGAAGCCGTCGAGGTATTCGGGGGTAGCCCCGAGGCCCTGCAGGACGTGGCCGTGCAAGCCGAGCGGGTCGTGGTCGTCGAAGGCGGATGCGGTTGACGTGCCGGCGGGCGGATGGGTTCGCCGTTGCGCCCCGGCGTGGTTGGTGACGTAGCGAAGGCGCCCGTAGAGCTCGGCGCAGCCCAGGATTGAAGGAGTCATAGCGCGCCCCGGCCGATTCACGCGACCGCGGGAACGCCGCGCGCAGCAGCCAGATCCTCGAGAGTCGCCACGGGTGAAGCTGCCGCGTGGCCAAGCCGGTCCAGGATCCGATCCGCAACGCGGAGCACGCACTCCGCCGAAGTGCGTGCCGTCTCGCGATCGGCCGCCCAACCGGCGACGTAGGGCACGGAGTACGCCAGCGTGTCCATGCCGCAGACCGCGGCGACGATGCACGCCACCGACTCGGCCTCGACCTCCAGCACATGCCGTGGCGTGGTGGCCAGACGAGTTTCGTGGTCGCACAGGATGTGCGCCAGCTCGTGCGTCAGCGTCTTCGCGGCCTGCGCGGGTTCGACGTCGTCGCGCACGGTCACGCGTCGCTCGGAGAAGACGGTTCGGCCGAAGGCGCCGCCGCAGTCTCCACGCTCGACCGTGAAGCCGCGTGCGCCGATCTGGGCGGCGACCCCGTCCCACAGGCCACGTGGCGCGTCGCCGCACAGCGCGATCGGCTCCGGCGGCGACGGCTGCGCGGCCCGAGGATCGCCCTGCAGCTGGGAGACGTCGACGACGGGCACGAGCATGAATCCCGACAGCGCGGGCGCCTTGTCCGGGTCCGGCTCGACACCTTCGCTCGGTTTGGTGTTCTCGTCGTCGGTCATCCTGCGGAAGCACGGCTTCCAGATCTTGATCTTGTGCGTGCCCTTGCGCATGAAGCCGTAGCCTTCGCGCTTCCACTCCGAGAGCGGCCGAACGTCGGTGGCTTCCGGGCACTGCTGCAGGATCATGATCAAGTTGTTGAGACTGTAGCGGCGCAGCCACGCCCGGGAGGTGATCAGCTGCTGCCAGCCGTCGGCGGTCATCAGCTTGTCCACGCCCTCCAGCAGCTGCTCGCGGGCAGCTTCGAGGCGCTCAGCGCGTTCTTCGGGCGTAACCGTGCGCCGGGCCTTCGTTGCAGCCCTGGACGGTCGACGGGGTGTGCGCGTCATGACAGATCCTTTCGGATGGGTTTGGTGCGGTGTTGGTGGTTCGGTGGTGCGCCGGGGTTGCCGTCCCGGAACACCACGGCTATGGGTGTTCTCGCTGTCCGCGAGCTGTCAGCCTTCGGCGTGCTCCCACTCGAAATTGGCGCCGATCGCGTACCGGCCGTCCGCCTCCCGCATGACTTGCGTCGGCACGTATCCGTCCTGGATCGCGGCGAGCGGGTCAAGGAGCATGATCGTGCTGTCCTCCCAGTACGCCACCGTGGCGCCCGGGTACTGCCGCCCGCAGGCGTTGAGCCAGGCGACAACGACAACCGCGACGTCGGGGCGGAAGCGCGGGGTCCCCGACCGGCTCCAGCCGGACACGGGGTCCACCTGGGCCGGGAAGCCGGGATCGTCGCCGGTAGCGTTGATCTTGACCAGGACTTCGCCCGCCTCGGGCGCGAGCCGGTCAGCACCGGCGAGCAACGCTTGCTCGGCGGCGGCGACGTCGGCGGCTGGTGTGGTCAGTTCCCATTCCCACGCACCGGCGCCGATCGGGTAGCGGCCATCCGCGCCCGGTCCGATGCGTTCCGCGCGACCGGCCGCGGTTTCGGTGATGGCGACTACCTCGCCGTCGAATGCGGCGGCGATGGCACCGTGGCAGTCGCTCAGCCAGGAGACCACGGCTTCGGCCGCCGCGCGGCTGAAGCGCGGCCGAGTGAACCCGTTCCAACGCTTGTCCTCGATCACGGCCGGGAAGGCGGCGCCGGAGTCGGCCACGGTCACGTAGACCTCACCCGACTGGGCGCGGTCGCCTGCAGGTGCGGTGTTCATCGGGAACCTCCGTAGGCGTTCAGGCGGCGGGAGGAACCGAGTGCAGACTTCGAGTCGGCGCGTACGTGCCTACGACGTGGGTTCCTTCGTGCAGCACCGTCAAGGCGGCGTGCGGCATCGGTTCTCCGGCGTACGGGGTGTGCATGATCAGCCGTCCGGCGAGGTCGCCTTCGGCGTCGTCCGGCACGCGCCGGACGGTGAAGGTGAAGGCGCCGCGCGGGTCCCCGACCGAAATGGACACCGTGACCGAGTCTTCGGATTCGTCGGTGTGGACGGCCGCACTGTTGCACCAGGACAGCGGGATCCGCTCGGGATCGTGCGGACCTTCGCCGTAGTCCGGGTCGGTCTCGGTCGTCGGTTCGAAGTCGGCACACGCGCTGTCGCCGGACGTCGATTCGTAGCCGTCCAGAGTCTCGGCCAGTTCCTCCCCGCAAGCTCGGCACCGATGCGTCGGAGCCGAGTCCGTGTCGAACTGCAGAGTGATCGATTCGGCGACGTCGTCGGACAACAGCCCCATGGGGGTTCCGTCCACAGACAGCACAGCAAACATTGCAGCCTCACAAGAAAGTAGAGTTAGCGCACAGCTCACGAAGACGCGGGACCGCCTGCGCTACGGCGAAAGATCAGGAGATGGAGAAGCCGACGCGGCCGGTAGCGCATGCCGGGCACTCGACGGTGCCGGATTCGTCGTCGACGTCGGCGGCATCATCGAAGTCCCAGGCGTCGGCGTCGCAGTCGTCGGGCCGGAAGTGCCACGACCCCGACTCCGCCGACCAGCGCATCCCGCACGATCCGCACCCGGCGAGACAGGTTGACGCGCCGAACCCTTCGATTTCGAACAGCGAGCACAGCAAGTCGTCGCTGTCCCCTGAGATGCCGGCGACGCCGACCAGGGCCGCCGTGAAGTCGCCCGTCTCGCCGACCAGGTACCACCCGGCGGGGACGGTGTAGGCGCGTTCGGTGATCTCCCACCGGTCGGCGTACGCGTGCCCGTACCGGATCGCTCGGCTGTTGGCTTCCCGGGAAAAGCGGTAGTCGACGCCGACCAGCGCGAAGGGCCGGACGACGTGCACGGCCGTCACCGTGCGTCCCTCGGACAGATAGGTCTGGCCCGCGTCTTCCTGCAGTACGTCGCGCGTGTCGACGTACCCGGCCGCCTGCAGCTCACCCAACACGCCGGACACGGACCGGTCGGCGACGTCGGGATACTTGGGCGCGTCCGGCCGGAAGTCCGCGAGTTCGACACGCGCGTACGGCTCAACGGCGTAGACGCACTCCGCGTACGTGGCGAACTTCAGCGCATCGTGGAGCCGTCGGCCCCAAGGGTGGTCGGAGCTGCCCACTAGGGCTTGAATGGTGTCCGCCGCGTCGACGGTAAGAGAAAATTGGGATACGCACGCCTCAAGCATGGTCATCACTGAGCCTTCAGTCAGGTGAGCGGTGTTGGTTGGCGAACCGGAGAGTTTGGGGTTGCCGTCCCACTCTCCTACAATCCATTCTAGGTCCGAGTCGCACAAAATCAAGACCCCAACGGGTTATTTCCCGACAATTATGCGCTCCTTGCAGACTCGCCAGGCCAGAGCGAGAGGGCAATAGATCGAAGCAAACACGCAGGACAGCGCGCTGCCGAAATGCAGACGAGCAGAAGCGGGAATAAATAAAGACCAATATGAATAGAGTGCAACAAATAGAGACAAGGAAACGCGTGCAAGGATTTTGTTCGAATGAATCCGGTTGCACGGTCACAAACCTGTCGGCAGCCAGCCCCTCCCGACTGTTCACATGCCTGCCGGCATCCGAGTCGGGCGTCACATCGGTAGGCACCATAAGCCCGCCGACCTGGCGCTTAAAATGCTGGCGAGGGCTACCGCTCTAACAGGCATCGCGAGAAGACCGTCACCAGGACCTTACGGCGGCAGCATCCTCCACCGGTCAACTAGCTGCCGCACTGTCGGCGGCATCCTTCCATCGCGCGCTGCCTCGACGCTGGAGAAAATCGGCGAGATTGAGGGTCTCGGCACTCACCTGCTGGTCGATCTCGGCGAGCGTCGTGGTCAGGAGCGCGACGGTCCGCGGAATAGCCGCGTACTGGCCCAACCGTGCCTGCATACGAATGATATCGCGGTAGACGCCTTCGTTGTACTGGTCGAACTTGCGAGCTCGTTCGAGCAGAACCAGCGCGGTCTCCGGGGAAATTTCGCCGTCGGCGCGGATAAGCACGCCGAGCGCATCCAAGACGTCTCGGCGGACGGATTCCCGGAAGGGTTCGATCCATTGGGCGAGCAGATCCTCGGCGAGGTCGCCGCGGTACAGCTCGACCGCGTCGCGGAGGCCGGTACTGCCGTGCTCGTCCGGTGGGCGCTGCGCCTGCAGAACGCGCTGCAGCTGCCAGAAGTCGACGTCGAGGAGTTCGTCGCTGAGCCGGTAGCGACCGTCCTCGTTAAGGACGAGGTTGCCCGTCTGGCCGTCGGTGGCGTCGGCGAGCGCGCGGCGCAACGTCGAGAGGGTGTTGTGGAACGAGTTGTACGGCCTCGGTGGACGGCTGTCGGGCCAGACGGCCTCGTTGAGAACCTCGCGCCGGACTCCCTGGGGATGCAGCGCGAGGAAGACGAGGACTTCACGCTGTTTCGGCGTGAACGCACCGCCCAGCTCGCGATCGCCTGCTTCATCCCGTACGGCGAGTTGAACTCGGCCCAGCACACGCAGGAACAGCCGGGTCTGCTTGGTACCGACCGGCGGTTCCTCGCGGGCCGGCGGCTGGTTATCCTCGGCGTGCTGCACCTCCTGCTCGAGCGAGCTGCTCGCCTCAACCTCCGTCGATCGCTGCTCGGGAACCGGTTTCCGAGCCTGTTCAGCGGCGCTCTCTGCAACTCGGAGCACTTCGAGGAGAGAGGTGGCGTCGGCAGCCGGAACGTTGAACAGGCGCGTACCGGTGAGGACGTCGTCGATCCCGGGACTGATCGCGCTGACGGTGCCGTCCTGGCGGACGAGCAGAGTCGCCCCGGGACGCCACTGGCCGAGGAACACGCCGGCCAAGCCGAGCGTCGAGCCGTTGTCGAGGACGGCTTGCAGGCGACGATCAGCGTGGGATGCAGGCCTGGCGAGCAGTACGAGCGAAGGTACAGCGGGCCGAGCTCCAGTCTCCTCGATCGCGTGGCGAGTACGAGTCAGCAGGGCCGCCTCCATCTCGTCGAGCGCGGCATCGAGCGTCGCGACGACGTGAACACTGCTCGGCAGATCCTCAACGGCGATGCCGTCGAAAACCAAACGCAAGTCGTCGACGGGCACGATCACGCCGACACCGTTGCCAGGCTGCTGCTCGGCGATCAGGTGCAGGAGCAGCGCGCGAGCGGCCGCGGTCGCTCCGGCGCCGGCAAGGCCAAGCCCGCGGGTGCTGGCGAGGCTCAAGGCCAGTTCGCGACGTTCTCGAACGCCGATCTTCGCGGACACCTGGTCCAGCTCGCCGCTGAGTTCCGACTCCCCCGGTAAGGCCAGGTCGACGAGCTCGGCAACTTCACCAGGCCGCAGGTCGCCGTCGTCGTGTGCGGCGCAGAGGGCGCGGACCACGGGGGCGATCGGGCGCTGAAGGTCAGCACGGTCGCCGCTTCCGATCCGATAGCGCCGCCGACGCCACATCCTGGTCGACACCACGGCCACGGCGATCGCTCCGGTGAGGCCGAGGCTGACGAACACACCCGTCACCAGGTCGACGGCAGGCTCGGGACGGTCCTCCCGGTGCTCCCCCGCCGCGGTAGGTTCCGGAGCCGGCTGGGTGGGCGCCGTGGTTGTGGGAGGCGGTGGCTGTCGAGGCGGCACTCGCGGGTGCTCCTGGTTGGGCGCCGGGATGTACGCGGTGATCTTCCAGCCGGGCCGCACCAGGCTGGGGTTCGTCAGGGCACGTCCGTCGGGCTGCTCCAGGCCGCGGTTCAGCTGAAAGAGCTCGGGCCAACGGCTGCCGCCACCAGGACCGTAGAGGCGCTCGGCGACGCGCCACAGGCTGTCGTAGACCCCCTCGTGTGGGAGTCGGACTTCCTCGGTGACCTGGACCATGCCGGCCGGAGCAGGCGCAGCGGGATCGATAACCACGCTGGTCGCCTGTGGTGCAGGACCCGGGTCCAGGGATGCGACGACGGCGACCGGCCGGAGGCCGATTGTGAGCGCCGCGGTGCCCGCAAGCGGCGCTGAGTACGAGCTTCGGCTGCCGAGCAGGGTAAGCACGATGGTCCCGACGAGGACCGCGGCGACCCCGCGCAGCGGGCCGGGCCGGCGACTCGGCCACGTCATTCCACGCGCTGCGTCGACGGAGCAGCGAAGGACGTCCAGAACGAAGAAGAACCAGACGATCCAGCACACCACCGCCAAGATGTTCAGCAGGAAGCGGACGCTCATCGGGTTGAGCAGGGTCGCCTGGATCTCGTCCCAGGTCGGCAGCTGGTCCGGCAGCGGCCAGCCCACGAAGTGCACCAGAGCCCAGGGCAGGCCCGCCACGAGACCGATCAGGACGCCGGATGCGAGCAGTCCGCGGACACACCGGAGTGCCCCGACGAGCACCCGCGTCCGGCGAGAGAGGGCCGACACGGTCACGGCACTGGTACGGGAGTCCGGGTGGACGCATCGGCGGCCGATGTCCGCGTCCCGGCGAGCGCCGGCGGCGCGCTCGGGCTGATCTTCGAGGCAGGGGCGCTCGCGGCCTGCCGCTTGCGCCTGGCCCGGGTCGTCTTGCGGCCGTCGCGCCACTGGGCGAGGTCGGCAGCCGGGACATCGGTGAACTTGGCCAGCTCGTCAACGCCGATGACGTCGCTCGCTCCGACGAGGACGTCTCCAAGCTGCCGGTCGATCTCGCCGAGCTTGTCGGCCACTTCAGTCCGCTGCCGCACGAGCTCGCCGACGCGCCGCGCGGCTTCGGTCCTCTTCGCGCTGCGGGCTGCGTCTGCTTCCTCGACGCGGCGTTCGATCTCTTCGGTAGTCACCATTTTCTTGTCCTCTCATGGAAGTACGCCGGAGATTCCGCGCTGTGGTTCGGCTTGTCCGGCTCCGGTTACGGTGATCGAGGCGATGCTGACGAGCCCGAGCAGCTGGGTGGGCTGGTCGATGGTGACGGTTACGGCGACCTTGTTGCCGGTGACCGACACGCTGCCGGTGTGTCCCGCGGCGGCGAGGTAACTCCGGGCCGCAGCGCCAGCCCGCTGCGGGACCAGGCGCAGCGAGCCGTCGGCGCGGTACGCAGCCAGATCGATCTCCTGGGCGCCGGCCCGTGCGGCCTCCTGCGCCTCGCCGATCGCGCGGACCTTGGCGGCCAGTGCCAGCCCGCCATCGAGTACGAGGCCGGCGAAGAGGAGGGCCGCGAGCGCGATGGTGACGACGAAGGCGGTCACCCGGCCTTCTTCGTCGTCGCGCAGCCGACGCAGCACTGCGATCGAGCTCATGCTGTACCTCCAGAGGTTGTGGGAAGTCCCGCCAGTTGCTGCTGTGTGCGTTGGCCCTGGTAGAGCTGCTGGCCTGGCCAGGGTGGTTCTGTTCGTTCGCATAACGATTCCGACCGTTCGTCGAGATTCCTGACAGACTGTCGCCTTCTGCGATGTCTGGTCGCTCTGGCTGATCCGAGGTGCGCGTGGCGCTGGCTGAGGTTCGGTCGTTGCGAGCACCGCGGCAGCTGCGGACACCGCTGGAGCAGGAGGACTACGAGCAGGAGCTGGTCGATCAGTACGCGCTGGCGATGGCCGGCGCGGGGATCACCGACAAGCACGTGAGCGACCACCGCAGCGCGGTGTTCGAGTTCGCCCGGTTCGTCGGACGACCGGTATGGACGGTCACGGCCGAGGACGCCGACCGATTCCTCGGCTACCTGCGCAAGGACCGAGCACAAGCCAAGACCACAGTGCAGAACAAGGCATGGAAGCTGGCCCAGTTCTTCGACTTCCTCATCACCCGCTACCAAGGCGACCTGCACGCGCTGACCGGGCACGTCGTGACCCAGCCGATCGACGAGTTCAACCGGCCAGCCAAGGCCACCCAGGGCTCCCCGCGGATCCCGCCGAGCCAGGACGAGATCGACCTGCTGTTCAGCGCGTGGCGCCTGGCGTTGCCCGAGGCGCGGAAGTACCTTCCCGCCGCACGGGACTACCTCGCCGCGTCGCTCTGGCGCCGCGCCGGGCTGCGGATCACCGAAACGGTCATGCTCGACATCCGCGACTGGCGCCCCGATCTCGGCGAGCTCGGCAAGCTGAACATCCGCTTCGGCAAAGGCAGCCGAGGCCGGGGACCGAAGACCCGGCTGATCCCGGCAATCGACTCGGTGAACGCGTTGATCACCTGGTGGCTCACCGACGTCCGTCACCAGTTCGGCGACGACTACGACGACCCGGACGCGCCGCTGCTGCCCAGCGAACGCCGCGACCGGCACACCGGGCACTGCCTGCGCGCCGGCGACGACGCGCTGCGGACCGGCCTGGCCGGGGCAGTCGAGCGCTGGCTGCCGGCCTGGAACGGGCGCCTCAGCCCGCACGGCCTGCGGCACTTCTGCGCATCCTCTCTCTACGCCAGAGGTGTTGACCTCAAAGCGATCCAGGACCTGCTCGGCCATTCCTGGCTCTCCACCACCACCGGCTACATCCACGTCCACGACGACCACATCGAACACGCCTGGACCACCGCCAACGACCGGGTCACAGCCCGGCTCGGCACCGGAAAGGAGCGCAGCGATGCGCTGGAATCTGCGGATGAAAGCCGCTGAACGCGGCATCTGGAAATCCACCGAGATGCGCCGCCGGCTCGCCGAGGCCGGACTCGAGATCAGCGCAGGCAAGATGTCAGCCCTCTGGACCGGCACCCCGACCTCGATCCGCCTCGACGACCTCGACGTCATCTGCACCGTGCTGGACTGCAACTCCGCCGAGCTGCTGATCTGCGAACCCGACAAGGTCGCCGCCCGCCGCCCCGCACACGCTGCCGAAGCCTCCGCCGGGCCGACCGTCACCCCACATCTGGGCCGCAACCGGACGCTGCCGCCCGCGTGAGCTCCGGACACAAGACCCTGTGCGCGGTCTGCCGCGCGACACCAGTTGCGATGGCGCGCGTGGACTACTGCTTCACCTGCTGGCCCGGCGGTCCGGTGACCCCGCCGCCTTGCCTGCGCTGCGCCTCCCGCATCGACTACTACGCCTCCGGACTCTGCCGCCGCTGCCACCCCTCGGCGATCCCGCGCGTCGAGTCCTGCCTCGACTGCCACGCCTGGGGCGCGACCCGCACCCTGGGCTGGCTCTGCCGCGGCTGCGACGCCTGGCGCCGCCAGCACCGCACCATCGGCGCCTGCTGCATCTGCCACACCACCACGCACCTCAGCAACCGCGGCTCCTGCCGGTTGTGTCACAAACAGGCCAGCATGCTGCGCGAGTTCGGCCAGCCCCTCGACCTGATCGGCGCGAACCGCGACGGGCAACAACTGTTCTTCGCCGGAATGGCCTTCCAACGCGAGACCCCGCGCCCGCCCCGACCACACCAAACCTCGACGCCGTCGCTGGTCCAGATGACCGCCGGGGACCAGCACGTGCTGTTCCCCACCCAGCGGGACCTCACCACCCACGGCCGCGCCGGACTCCCGCTCCCACCTGACCCGGACCTGGCCGCCGACCTTGCCCGCCGCGCGCGCGAGCACGCCGGTCAGCAGGGCTGGACGCCGCTCATCACCGAGGACACCTGCCACGGCCTGCGGATCCTGCTCGGCCTGCAAGACACCCCCGGCGCACCGCTCAAGGCCAGCGAGGTCGCCGCATTGCGCGGCATCGACCTGCCCGTCTGGTCCGTGCTGGAAGTCCTCGCCGACGCCGGGCTCCTCGAAGAAGACCGCACCCCCGCGCTCGACGCCTGGTTCGACCGCACAATCGCCGGCCTGCCCGATATCATGACCGGCGAACTGCGCGCCTGGTTCAGCGTCATGAAGAATGGCAGCGCCACCCCGCCCCGCCGCCGGCCACGCAGCCCCGTCACCATCAGGCTGCACCTGCAATGGTCCCTGCCGACGCTGCGGATCTGGGCCAACACCGGACACTCCTCGCTGCGCGAAATCGACCGCACCGCAATCCTGGAAGCCTTGCCGCCCAGCGGAAACCCCCGCGCCGAAGCCGGTCAAGGACTCAAATCGATCTTCAAAGTCCTCAAAGGACAGAAAGTCCTGTTCACCAACCCGACCATCCGAGTCAAGACCAGCAACAGCGAAGAACACCAACTGCTGCCCGCCGACCTCACCAGCCTGCGCGACGCGATCAACTCGACCAAACCAGCCCAAGCCCTCGTCGTCGCCCTCATCGCCTTCCACGCCCTGACACCCAGCCAGATCCGCGGGCTCCAGCTCACCGACACCCGCGGCGGCCGACTCCACCAGGCCGGCCGCGTCATCGTCCTCGCCGACCCCGTCCGAGCACGCCTGAGCGACTACCTCGACTACCGCAACACCCGCTGGCCCAACAGCCTCAACCCTCACCTGTTCCTGCACTACCGCACCGCCGGACGCACCATCCCGGTCGGCCAACGCTGGGTCAAACTCACCATCGGCACCGGCTTGACCGCCACTTCCATCCGCCAGGACCGCATCCTCGACGAAGCCCGAGCCACCGACGGCGACGCCCGCCGCATCGTCGACCTCTTCGGCCTCGGCATCAAAGCCGCCACCCGCTACACCACCAACCTCGACCACCCCGACCTCACCAACCTGCCCCCAGCCAGCCCCTGAACCACCGCCAGTTCCCCAACCGACGCGCTCGCACACCGCCATCCACATCGGACACACGTCAGTTCCCTCCCAACCGGCCTTCAGAATTCGTGAACTGACGGTGGTTGCCGCGCCAGACGTCGACCGGTGAGGAGAAGGTGGACTCGAACGTCCGGCTGCCGGGCACGCCGAGCGCGGTCAGGTCTCCGAGCCCAACGCTGCACGACACGGTCACGGTCACCGTCGCCCCAGGCTTGAGCCCCTGAGTGTCGGCGGAAACCGACAGCGACTGGCAGGCGATCCCGGCCGAGCGCAGGGCCGCGCTGGCAGTGGCCTGAGCGTTGGCGGTGGCTTGCGATGGACTGCGGGCCAGAGTGGCGGCGCGGGCGGCCTGGTGGGCGACGTCGTTGACCCGCAGCTTGATATCGGCCAGCCGGCCGCAGAAGACGACGAACAACAGCAGGAGAATCAGCACCGGGGTCAGAAGGGTGAGCTCGGCCGCGGCGGACCCCCGATCGTCCCGCCGTAGCGCGAGGAGGCCGCGGGCCGCGGTCATGGTGTCACCGCCCCGGCTCCGCTCGGCGGGGTGAATTTCTCCACTGGCCCAACGGCTTCGGCGTGGACCGCGAGGGTTGTGAACGGGATCAGGCTGGTCACGGTTCCTGTGACCATCACGGATACCTGAGCAGCTCCACGCTGGACGTTCACCGAGGTCTCCCGCAACGGTCCGTTGCCCAGTTGTGTGAGGACTCGTTGTCCCTCGGTGTCACCAGTGGCTGAGCTGCCGCCGGAGATTCGTGCCGCGGAAAGCGCTTGCGACGCAGCAGCTTGAGCAATGTGGACGGCGTGCATATACAACGCGAATTGAGCGATGAGAAGAACCAGCAGCAACAGCAGCGGGGTAGCGATGACGAGCTCAGCTGTGCCGGCGCCGCGCTCATCCGCGCGAAGTCGGCGCAGGACGTTTCGAGGCATCGTGGTCACCGGCCTAGAGGGTGATGCCGTTGGCCTTCTCGGTCACCTTGGCGACGATGATCGCGATCACAGCAATCGCCAGAAGGACCAAGGCAGCGGTCACCACGACGGCTTCGGTCGAGTAGCCGCCTTCGTCATGATGCAGCCGTTCCAGCTCGGCACGGACGCGCGCGATCAGGATCTGAACTTCCTTGCACATCAGCTTCTCCTCGAAATTAGGACGGTCTGAAGTGGACTCATAAGCCGGCCAGCACGCTGGCCAGAGCGGGGAACCCGATGAAGACGAGGAAACCGATGAACAGCATCACCACGGGTAGGCTCATCCGTTCGGTGGCGGCCTGAGCGTCGCCTTCGGCGTCGGTGAGTTCGCGAGTACGCAGTGCCGCCGCCTTGGCCGCGAGGCTCGCGCGGACCCGGGCGCCTTCGGTACCCGCGAGGCTGACCGACGCGGCGAGCTCGGAGAGCTGGTGCACGTCGAGTTCGCCACCGAGCTGACCGAGGGTGGCCCATGGCGTGGTGCGGGTCAGCTTGGCGGTGACCAACGCGCGGCGAAGCTGCTGGAACGCCCAGCCCTTGCCGATCCCGACCGCATCCGACAGCGCGCCGTCGACACCGGCGCCGCCGGCCAGCAGGACCCGGATGAGATTCAGGTAGGCCGACAACGCGTGCCGGAAGGTGGAGCGGCGCCGCTCGGCTTCCTTTCGAACGCGGATGTCCGGGAGCAGAAATCCGCCGAGCCCCACGAGGAGGCCGGCGACCGCGGGAACTTCCCAGGCGAGGCCGACATCGGCCACGACGAGCAGCACCTGCATCACGGTCGGCAGCAGCAACCCGGCCAGCGCCAGCGCCGCCTTCTCGGCCAGGTGGTGCTCGATGCCCTTACCGGTGACCGCGAGGTCGTTGCGTAGCTTGCTGTTGGGCAACCCGAGGACAGCCAACGGCTTGACGAACGGGCGACCCACCCGCAGCGCCCAACCGTCGGATTCCGCGGTGAGGATCGGCGGCGGCGCTGGCGCCGCGTGCAGCCGGTCGACCAGGGCCTGCAGCGGCGGCCGAGGCGGGAACACGTAAACCACGAGCGCCCACAGGCCGACGCCGAGCCCGGCTCCCCAGAGCAACGCCTCGATCATGATGACGCTCCCTTCCCGGTGAGCAGGTCATCGACGTCGGCGTCGTGCTGGCGGATCGCGCTCAGCTCGGTCAGGAACCTCTCGGGGTCACGCTGGCGCACGATCCGCCCGAGCCAGGCGAAGGCGACCATGAACAGCAGGCCGACGAGCAGCAGCATGACCTGCCCGAACGCCGTGTCGTATGGAGCGAGGTAGCCACGGTTGAGCAGCACCAGCCCGACGGCGAAGACCAACGTGGTGATCACGACGACCCGCACGCTGGTCCGGGTGCGAGCACGGCCGGCCTCAACCCGCATGCGCATGGACGCCTGCTCACGTGCCTCGCCGGCCAGTTCGCCGAGCAGGTCGGCCAGCTGCCGGGCCTGGTGCTCGGCGGCCAGTACCAGTGCGGAGATCACCAGATCGGCGGTCGGGTCGCGGAGCTGGTCGGCAAGGTGCCGCAGGGAGGGCGCGAGGCGGTCGCCGCGTTCCAGCCGGACGGCCAGCTCGGTGATCTCCTCGCGGATCGCCTCCGGGCAGGCTGGGGCGATGGCGAGGATGGCCTGTTCCAGTCCGGCTGCGGCGACGAGGGTGTCGCGCAGCATCTCCGTCCACCCGGCGATCGCCTCGATGCGTTGGAGCTGGCGCTGGTGGTCGACGTTCGAGCCGAGGATCCGCGGCAGGCCGGCCACCGCGACCACGGCCAGGATGCCGCCGACCACCCAGCCGGTGACCACGCCGACCGCCAGGCCGGCGAGCACGGCCATGACGAGCAGGCCGACCTGCTTCCGGTCGTGCCGTGCGGCCGACCAGGTGCTCAGCCGCGACGGCGTCGCCGCACGATCGGGCCGGCCGCGCAGACCGACGGCGATGAGCAGGGCCCCGACGGCGAGACCAGCACCGAGCACGCCAAGCAAGGCGACGGTCATGGCGTCCACCATCCTTCGCGCCGCTCGAACAGGTCCGGGTCGTACCCGGCTTCGACGAGCAGGTCGACGGTGTCGGTGCGCAGCGGCGCGCCGGGCACCGCACGCAGATCCGGGCCGGGCCGCCAGACCTCGTTGCTGATGATCTGGGCGCCGTCGGCACCGACGACTTCGCGAATGGAGGAGACGACACGCTGGCTGGAGTCGTCTCGGGGCTTCTCCAGGTGAACCACGAAGTGCAGCGCGGCGGCGACCAGGAGGTTGGTGGCCTCCATCGGCAGCCGCTCCGGGCCTTGCACCGCGTAGGCGGCGAGCTTAGTGAACGCGCCCTGGCTGCTGGAGGAGTGGAGGGTGCCCATGCTGCCGTCGTTGCCCATCGACATCGCGTTGGTCAGCGGGATGACCTCGGGGCCGCGGACTTCCCCGACGATGACCCGGTCCGGGCTCATCCGCAGGGACTGCCACACCAGGTCCGACAGCGAGATCTCGCCCTGGCCCTCGATGTTCGGTTCGCGGGCCTGCAGCGCCACCACATCCGGGTGGACCTCGGCGTCCTCGCCGAGGCCGAGCTCGAAGACGTCCTCGATGGTCACCAGCCGCTCCCACGGCGGGATCGCCGAGGCCAGGCCGCGCAGCATGGTCGTCTTGCCGATCGCCGTGCCGCCGGTGACGAGGATGTTGCGCTTCGCCTTCACGAGGGCTTTCAGGAAGCTCTCGAGGGCGAGGTCGATCGTCCCGTTCTTGCGCAGGTCGGCGAGGGTGACCTTCGTGAACCGGTGCCGGCGGATCGACACCGACGGCCGCGCGGTCACCGCCATGACCGCCGAGACGCGCTCGCCGCCGGGCAGCTGGAAGTTCACGATCGGGCTGCCGCGGTCGAACCTTCGCTCCTCCACACCGGAACGGGTCGCCAGGTCCCGGATGAGCTCGATCAGCTCGGTGTCGGAACCGACCACCGGAGGCAAACGCTTGCGACCGCCATCAGCGCGCTTGACGAAGACGCGGTCGCCGTTGATGTTGATGTTCTCGATTTCGGTGTCGGCGAGCAGCGGTTCCAGGCCGGCCAGGCCGAAGACCTCGTCGAGGACCTGGCGGATCACGCGCTGCTCGACCTCGGGGGCCACGAGCATCCCGCCGGCCGCGGAGTTGCGCAGCTCGGCCTGCGCGTGCGCTTCGGCCGCATCGGTCAGGATGGCCTCGGCCAGGCGACGGCGTGCCGGTGCGTCCATCGGCGGCCGACCGGCGGACTCGTCGGCCCGGACGCGGTCGCTGAGCTCGCTGGACAGCTCGTCGCGCAGGTGCTGCCGCAGCCGTTCCACCGCCGCGGTCTCACCGGCGGGCCGGTGCGGAAGGTCTGTCGGCCCAGGCACGTGCGGGCGGCCGTTGACCGGCACGGCCAGGTCGGGGCGCGTCATGGCGTCGCACCGTTCCGGATGTGCGGGCCGACCTGCTGCGGGGGTACGCCTGGGATCGACTCGCTGACAACCGCCAGCCGCAGGTGCGGTGGCCGGCTTCCCTCGGTGAGGGTCGGCTGGCGTCCGTGCGAGTGGAGGTTCAGCGCGATCGCTGCCGCGGCCCGACCAAGCGCGGACTTGTCCGCCCCTCGCCGGCTCGTGCCCTGGCCGCTGAACATCGCCGCGCCCTTGGTGTCGGCGGGCACCCGGCCCATCACCGGGATCTGCAGCGTCTGCGAGACCTCCGCAGTCGGGTAGCCGTCGCCCACCAGGACGAGGCACGGTCGGCGTGACCACTGCTGGGCGGCCTGAAGCTTGAGCGCGACGTGGGCGAGCTCGTCGTCGTGCGGGCGGGAGAGCAGCAGCATCGCGTCGGCGCCGCGGACGATGGGCAGCGCGGGGGAACCGGGATCGACCCGGCCGCAGTCGGCGACGACCACGGTGTCCGGCTGGTCGGCCGCGCGACGCAGCGGCGACGAGACTCCGGAGGCCAGCACCGCGAGCGCTGCACGAGCTTGTTCAGCGCCGACCGGTCCAGGCACGACCCGCAAGCCGCCCGGCAGAGGCTGGGAGTGCTGGACGAGCAGGTTCGGGTCGGCACCTCCACGGCCTCGGGCGGCTGCGGCCAAGCTGACTAGGCCCGGTGTGTCGGGCAGCCGGAAGCGGGCCATCAGGTCGCCGCCGGCCGGGTCAGCTTCGACGACGATCGGACTATGCTGTGCCGGCCAGCAGGCGCCGAGCGCGGTCGCCAGGGTGGTAGCACCGGGCGAGCCCTTGAGTGAGCAGACGGAGATCAGCATCAGTGTCCTCCCCCGGCAATCGCGACGAGGCTGAGCTGGCCCGCCGGGGCCGAAGCCAACGCGCGAGCGTCCGATTCGGCCAGCTGCAAGGAGACCACAGTGACCTGCTCGGTCTCCCGGGCAGCGACGGCGGACACCACCGCGGTCCATGACGACGTCTGGCCGACCGGCGTTCCGACAGCTGGGCTTTGCCCCGGCGTCGCGAGGACCGCCACCGTAGTTCCGGGCGCCAGGTCGGGCGGAAACTGTCCCGGCTTCAGCCCCACCGCCGCGACACCCCTGCCGGGCGCAGGAACCTGAGGAACGCCGAGGACCGAGCGCGTCACCAACGAACCGACGGGCAGGCTGAATGCCACCGGCTGGCCGACCACAGTGGACGCTGCCGACGCGGGCAGAACGTCCATTCCGGAGTCCACCGCCATGCTGACCTGCTTGAGATCCTGAACCTCGAGAAGCTGGCCCACGGCAACGGCGCGGGCCAGCGCGACGACGCTTTCCCGGTCGCCGAGCTGCATCCCGGCGAACACGCCTCCGGCCGAGCAAACGGCGACCAGCAGGACGCCGAGCAGCAGGTGGGGCACGCTGTGGCGCCGACCCCCGCCACTCAGGCGTGCGGGCGTCTTGCCATCACGGCTCGCCCACGAGTTCAGCGACGCGGGTTTCGCGTCCGGGCTGGTTGAACTTGCGGTAGTGGTCACCACCGACCTCCTCAAGGCATGACGCCATCGCGACGCGTCGACTCGGGTGTTCGACGTGCCTTTTCTCAACGAGGGTTGTGTTGTGCGTGCCGGACCTCAGCCGGTCGCGATTCCCTGGCTCTCCGCCACACGGAACGCCGCCGAGGCGGAGGTCGTCATGTTCGGGAACGTGCCGCCCGTGCCGGCGCCCGACCACGTCACGGTCCAGTTCACCGTGGCGGTCACCGGGAACGCGTCCGAGCGCTGGCCGGCCGAGGACGTCTTGTACGTGTAGCCGCAGTCGGGCGAGGCGCTCTTCGGGTCACCGCCTCCGGGAAACGGCGAGCCGGGGCCGGTGCAGGTCACCGAGCCACCTTCGCCCATCGACCAGGTAACGGAGGTCGGCTTGGCGACCGCGGTCACCGAGACGCCCGGCACCGACGCGGTGGCCGAGACGTCGCCCCAGCTGCTCCGGTCCAGCCACAGCCAGGTCGGCAGGGTGACCAGCTGGTCCCCGGCCGGATTAGCTTTGATCTTTGGCGCGAGCAGACGCAGCTGGTTCCGTGCCTGCACAGCGAGCTCAGCGGGCGATGGCAGCGGCGCCGGACCTGGTTCACCGTCCGCGATCCAGACGGGTGGCCGGTACAGCGCGTCCCGGAAGCCGGCCCCGGTGCATTTGTAGACGTACCAGGCGCCGGACGGCGGCTGCGCACCCGCCAGCCGTCGATAGGCAGCGGGCACCGCCGTAGCCGGTCCAGTCCTCGGCGGGACATGGAACGCTGCCGGCTGAGCGCCTCCAGGTGGCGGACCCTGGTATCCGCTGCGCTCGTAGCCGCACTGGGCCAGGTTGCCGCCGCCGATGATCGTGTCGCCGCCGGGATCCGAAGGTCCACCGCCGGAGTTGTGGTGCCCTGGGCCTCCGGGCTTGTTCGGCTGGTTGCCGTGGTCACCACCCTGCTGTCCACCCTTGCCCGCGCCGAGTTCGCAGCCGGGATTCGGGTACTGGCTGCAGTCGGTGTAGCCGTAGCCGTCGGCGAGCGCGGGCGCGGCGCCGATCACCACGATGGCTGCCGCCAGCACGGCCGCGGGCGCCGCACGGTTCAGCATGTCCCCACCCCCTCCACCGCGAACCTGGTGACCTTCCACGAGCCGTCCGCCTGCTTCTTGACCTCCGCGGTGATCGCGCGATGCCCGCCCGGCGAGTCGGTGAAAGGGGAACCGTCCTTCTTGTACTTCAGCCAGTTCGTGCTGTCCCCGCAGTCGGAGATCATGATCGTCGTGGGCTTGCTCGGCGGCTTCTCCTCGGTGACCTCCGGGCTCGTCACCGGCGCTCCCTTCGACACCACGCCGTTGAGGTGGTCGGTGTAGAGGCTGCGGTTGATCACGCCGAGCGCGTCACCGGTCGCGTACTTCGCCACTTCGGGTGATTGCCAGTCCGCCGTCTCACCGGCCTTTGCCATCGCTCGCCACATGCCGACGTAGGCATCGGTCGCCAGCTGGGGTGCAGGAGTCGGCTGCGGAACCGAGGTCGAGCGGGTCGCCGGCGGGTTCGACGGCGAGGCTGACGGTGCGGAAGAACCGCCGCCGGAGCACGCGCTGAGCGTGAGCGCGGCGAAGCTCAGCAAGATCGCGTGGGTTGACACCTTCGTCCATGATGGACGAACCGCACCTGACGGAGTCGACATCATTCCGCTACCCCTGTTCATCCTGACCGGCATCACGGCCGCCGTCGCGGTCGTGATCGGCAGTGCGCTCGTGGTCCGTACTCCCCGCTGGCAGGTCGCCGCGCAGCTGGTGATCGCCGCCGCGCTCGTCGGCGCTCTCGCAGGGCACGCTCCCGGCGTGGCGCCGTTCGCGATCTCCGCGAGCGTGGCGGCGTTCGGCGTGCCGCTCGCCTTCGCCGATGCCCGACACCGTCGCCTGCCGAACCCGCTTGTCCTCGGACTCGCCGGTTCGGTCAGCGCCTCCGTCATCGCGACCGCTGTCGTCGACCACGACGCAGGTTCGCTGGCTCGCGCCCTCGCCGGCGCGGCCGTGACCGCCGCGTTCTTCCTCGCCGTGTACTTCACGGCACCGGGCCAGCTCGGCGGCGGGGACGTGAAGCTGGCCATTCCACTCGGCGCGGCGCTCGCCTGGTTCGGGTGGCAAACGCTCGTTCTCGGGAGTCTGCTGCCCTGGCTGGCCGCCGCGATCGCGGTGGTGATCATGCGTCTTGGTCGTCGCCGGACCGCGATCCCGATGGGACCGTTCGTGATCGCCGGCGCCCTGGCCGCCATGCTCCTCGCGAACGGGTAGCCGACTGATCGGCTCAAGCAAGCAAGACGTCATCGCAGCTTCCCTCCCCCTGTAGGTCTCGGTGACCGGCCGGCCTTCTCGCCAGACACGGCCGGCCACCGTCCCCTTCGATTCCTCTTCCGTTCCCAGGCGCCGGAGCCCGGGTGACTTCCGGTTTAGCTGCCTGACCTCGGCTGAGTGCAAGGTAAGTCGACGGGTGAGTCTGGACTCAGTCGACGGATCTTCACTCGTTCGGACGAAGGTGTCCTGTCCAAAGGACGTCAAGATCTCGACTGGGGCAAGCCGGGCGGCACTTCGTGATAGGTCTGCTGGTGTGGATGACTGGGACGTGCCGTACCGGCAGAGCGTGTACGAGGTGCTTGCCCTGCTGCGGGGCGACTGGACCGTGGCCGTCCTCGCGACCCTCGCACTCGGCGAGCTGGAGTTCACCAAGCTGCGGAACGAGGTGAACGAGGCCGAGGAGCGCTCCGGCTGGACGGCGCACTCGAAGCCGCTGACGGCTCGCACGCTGACCGACACCCTCCGGCGGCTCGAGCAGGACGGGCTCGTTGAACGGCGCGCGGAAGGCAGCGCCTTCTCCAATGTCTGGTACAAGCTGTCACCCGACGGCCGTGCGCTTCTGCGCGCGTTGCGTCCGCTGGCCACGTGGTCGCAGCAACGTCGCGACCAGACACGAGCGGACAGCCGCGGCCATCGCTAGGCGGTCGACTTGACGACTCGGACCTGATTGCGCCCGGCGT
The DNA here is from genome assembly GCF_900105945.1 of Amycolatopsis tolypomycina. Lineage (NCBI taxonomy): Bacteria > Bacillati > Actinomycetota > Actinomycetes > Pseudonocardiales > Pseudonocardiaceae > Amycolatopsis > Amycolatopsis tolypomycina. The sequence goes on from NZ_FNSO01000004.1 coordinate 7,225,585, forward strand.
CCTTTGCCGCGAACAGAGCGTTGTCGGCGGAGATCAGGACCTCCTCCAGCGAGCTGCCCGCTGCGGGGAACGCAGCTGCGCCGATCGACACGCTGACGTGGAAGCCGGGCCCGGAATCCGGCTCGATGACGGTGCGTTCGACGTGCTCCCGGATGCGGTCTGCGATGGCGTGAATCGCGTCCGGCGAGCTGCCCGGCAGCAGGACGACGAACTCCTCGCCACCGAATCGCCCGCAGAGGTCGTCGCTCCGGACTTCGCTCCGAATCGCGTTTCCGACGAGGACGAGCGCTCTGTCGCCGGTCAGGTGTCCGTGAACGTTGTTCACGTCGCGGAAGTGGTCGATGTCGATCATCAGGACACCAACGCTGAAGCCGTGCTGGCGAGCTCGGTCGATCTCCTTCGCCGCGATCGCGTGCCAGCTCGCCGCGTTGAGCAGTCCGGTCTTCGAATCGGTGGTCGAGGCGTGTTCGAACTGGCGGATCAGGACGCTCCGGTGCAACGCGTAGAGCGGCAGGAACAACACGATCACGAGCCACGGGCGCAGAGTCAGGAGGACCGCGGTCAGCGCGCCCATGCACAATGTCGCCAGTTCGAGGATGTTCTCGTTGAGCGCGCCGAGCATCCGCTTGAACGAAAGGCTCCGCCTGGCGAGGGCGATCGCCACCCCGACGATCGTCGAGTTCACGGTGAAGTAGATCGCGATCACCGATGCCAAGCCCACCGCGGTCCAGATGCCGGCTTCCTGGCCGGGCGGCACGACGTGCAGCTGCCTGGCAGCCCACCCGGCGATCTGGCAGGACAGGATGACATTCGCCGTGCTGAAGATGACTCGGTGCGCGTGGATCCCGGCGACGCCCCGCCAGCTGCGCAGCCAGAGGTGCCCGTACAGCAGCACGGCGACGAGGGCGGCCAAGGCGGTCGGGAGGGTCAGCGCGGCGGCCAGGGTCCACACGGACGAGAAGTTGACGTGCGGGGTGTCCGAAAACCGCCGTCGCCGCCGCTCGACCCGGCGGGTCATCTCCGCGGCCAGGACGCCGAGCCCGACGATCAACCCGCAGGACACGACATCTCGCCAGGCCATCGGCGCCCTCGCGTCGAAGACGATGGCCGCTACCGCGATGGCATCGATGACCAGCAGAAACACCGCCGCGGGTCGCGGTAGCAACCAGATAGCCCATCGTGACCAACCAGAGCGCTCAGCCACCCCCTCGTTCGGCATACTGATCTCGCTTCCGTTCCCAGGGGAGGACCCGAGGTCCTCGAGCTCCGGCTGCCGCACCTCGGCACCTCCCGCCGCCGGACGCTCCGGGAGGGGGTCACTATGCGTAACAAGGACTTCTGAGCGCGCTGAATCCACCGGTGCGGCCTCGTCCTCGACAGTTCTTGCCTGCCGAGGTCGAGCCGCCCACCAGACGAACCCGGCCGCGACCGCGGAGAGTGACGCCGCCGCGCCCGACCCGGCGACGACGAAGACGGGATCGAGCCGCTCGGCGACCACGCCGGCGCCGAGGATCGCGATGCCCTGCGAGCTGTAGAGGCAGGTGCTCAGCCGTCCCATCGTGGTGGCGCGACGCGCGTCCGGCACCAGCTCGACGACGACCGCCTGCAGCCGGATCAAGTAGATGGTGGACAGCGCACCCGAGACCGCCCAGAGGCCTGCGGCCCACCAAGCGCCGGGTAGCGCGAGGCAAGCGATCAGGGGCAGGCCGGACGCCGCTGCCGGCACGACGACCAGCTTCGCCGTGAGCGCGGTATCGGGCCGGAGCCGGCTGGCCAGCCAGCCGCCGAGCACGCTGCCGACGGGATCGGCCGCCATCAGGACGCCGACCCCGATCGACGTCAGGCCCACCGCGTTCGCGTACGGCGCCGCCAAGCCTTCAGGTACGACAAGAAATCCGACCATCGCGGCCAGCATGTAGACGGCGACCATGCGCGGGTCGCTGGCCGCCGCACCTGACCGCGGCGTCGACTTGGTCTCGGCTCGGCTGACGGGACGAGTTCGGACCACCGCCGCGACCACAACGGCGCTGACCAGGAACGTCGCGGCGTTCACCAGCAGCGCGCCGCTGGTGCTCAAGCTCGTCACGAGCAGGCCGCCGAGTCCGAAGCCGGCCACCTGGGCCGTTTGGGTGCTGATCTGCCGGAGGCCGAGACCGGCCTGGTACAGCCCGTTCGGAAGCACGTCCGGCAGGAGCGCGAGCTGAGCGGCCTTGAACGGCGCCGCAGCCATGGTCAGGCAGCCGATCAACGCCCAAAGGATCCAGAGCGGCATCCCCGGCACGGCCATCGCCGCCGCCAGCACGGCGCGCACGACGTCGGTCACGACGATCACCGTCCGGCGCGGATAGCGGTCCGCCAGACCGGAGAGCAGGAAGCCGCCCAGGATCGCCGGCACGAAGGTCAGGGCGTAGGTGAGCGCCGTCAGCGCCGCGGAGTCAGTGCGGGCGTAGACCAGCAGCGCGAGCGCCACCCGCGCGACCTGATCGCCGAAGACCGACAAGGCTTCGGCGAGCCACAGCGCGCGGAACTCACGACCTCGCAGCGCCGCCGCAAAACCGCGGGATCCGGTTTCGGTCATCGGCCCTCCCCACCGCCGTCGAAACTCGCCCGGCAGGCCCCCCTACCTGGAAGAACCACGGTATGCCCGCTCCGTGTCCATGTGGACACAAGTAGCGACAGATCACCCAATCGCAGCACGGCCGTGACGGTCCGCTACTGACTTGATCGACTTCTGCCGATCAGAGCAGGCGGCTGTTGAATCCCGCCGCGACCAGGCGATCGAAGGCGGCGGCCACGGCGGGCGGCACCGGCTGCTCGATGGCGAAGCCACGTTCGGGGTAGATCATCACGCGCTGCAGATCGCCAATCATCATGTCGACGACCTCGGCGGCGTCGCCGATCGTCTTGACGTACTCCTCCAGCGTCAGCGGCGCCGACGTGCACGTCACCGCGACTTCAGGCCACAGCCGCCGGCACGTCGCGAACGCCCGCCGCTCCATGTACGGCATCGAGATGAGGAGCACGGAGTCCGGTGTCAGCCCCGCTCCGATGAGCAGGTCGCGGGAGAGCGTGACGTTGGCGCCCGTGTTCGCGGCCTCGGGCTCGACCAGGATGGCGGTGTCCGGCACGCCCAGCTCCAAGGCACGCTCGCGGAAGTGGACGGCTTCGCCGCGCGGGAAGATGGCGGCGGTATCCCGGCTGGTCGCACCGGTGAAGACGACGGTCTGGAACATGCCGCGGTGGTACAACTCGGCCGCGTACTCGGCGACGCCGATGTCGTTGCATCCCAGCGCGATGGCGACGTCGCAAGCAGAAATCTCGTGGTGGACCTGGTGGAAGTCCCACACGAGCTCGGCGTCCTGCCACTCCACATCGGTAAGTTGCCGCGTCACGGCGCGTTCGTACTCCCTCGGGTCGCGTGCGCGGGCTTACGCCTGGCGTTCGTACGCGCGGCGAATGCCCGAGATGGCCTGTAGCTGATGCATCATCCCGTACTGCGTCGAGGTCGCGGCGGCGCCCTCCAGCAGCTTGAGCCCGCTATCGGCCGTGGCGGGGTCGGACAGCAGGAGGTGGCCATGCGCGGTGTCGAGGCGAACGCGCTGCATGGGTGCGTCGCCGGGCCGGTGGTCGAGCGCCACCTGGAAGGCGACGCCGGCTTGGCTTAGGTCGCCATCGCCGCGGTGCGCCAGGGCCAGCTTCTGGAACGCCACCGACCAGTCCTGCGGCTCTTCAAGAGCCTCGAACCGCTGGATAGCGGGCTTGATGAAGGTGATGGCGTCCGCGTTCCGGCCTGCCTTGCTGAGCGCGGTCCCGACCCAAAGCTGGGCACGGGTGCGGTCGCGGGCGTCGAGGCGGGTGTCCGTGGCCAGCTGCCGGTACTGCTCGGCGGCAGGCTCATGGTTGCCGCCCATCTCGTCGAGGACCGCCAGCTGGAGTTCGAGCTGCGCGACCCGCCGGTCGGCACCGAGCTCGCGGAAGACCGCCATGGCGCGGCCATAGCTCTGCCGGGCGGACATCGGTCCGGTGAGGACGCCTTGGTCCTGACGCAGATCACCGAGAAGCCGTAGCGACCGGCCGTAGAGGTAGAGCCCGCGGTCATCGCCGCTGGGGACCAGCCGGCCGGTCCAGCGATCCAGCAGGAGCTTCGCCAGGTCGAACTCCTGGCGGCCAAGGCAGACGGCGACTCGGTCCAGGTCGTCGGCCCAGGTTTCGTAGTCAGCGCTCGGACGCGACACCACGGCGGCGCCTTCGGCCAGCAGTTCTTCGAGGCCGCGTGACGTGACGCCGAGCGCCCTTGCGAGTTTCGGCCGCTTGTAAGGCAGCGGCTCCGATTTGCCGCGTTCCCACTGCCCGACGGTAGTTGTGTCGAGGCCCAGTTCGATGGCAAGCGTCTCCTGGGTGTAGCCAGCTGCCTTACGAGCGCGGATGAGCCCGTGGCGCCGCGTTCCCATGATTCACTCCCTAGATCACCGCCTGAGGTCATCAGATTACCGCAGGTCAGAAGGCTACACGCAAGATCTCCTACAGATTCGCCCCGGATGTACGCCCTGGTGATTCAGCTGGACGACCCGCGAAGGTCGATTTCGGCACCCCGGTGGCTGGTCGACCACCTCGCTTCCCCCTCCGACGTGAGCCCCGGCCACCAGGGGTGCCACCCAAGACCGGCGGCAACTGAAAACCATGACCTCGAAACCGAAATCAGAAGACGAGCCAGTGTGCGGTCCCGAATGGCCGAACGAGGAAGACCTGGCTCTGTACGTGTTGCTCAGCCGCGTACTTCACGGGCTTCGTCACCTTCCTGAAGTTTCTTCAGCTGGCCAACGTAAAAGCAAGGACCGAACGATGAACGCAACTCGCAAACCTGCTGTACTCGCCGTGAGCGTCGGACTGCGCGATGCGCGTGAGCGCCGGAAGATGGGGCTCCGCGAGTTGGCTCGCCTGCTGGGAATCAGCGCGCAGAAGCTGTCGAACGTGGAACTGGGGACCAACGTCCCCGAGGACACGCTGGTCGCCCAGATCCTCGGGTGCCTCCGAGTGAGCCGCGCCGAATTCGAGCAGGTCATGAAGATCGCCAAGCAGCTCGACGTCCCGAACTTCGTCGACCACACCGCGTCGCCACTGATCGATCTTTTGTGGACTTACGAGCAGCTTTCGAGCCGGATCGTGGAGTGGGCGCCATTCCGCATCCCGGACCTCCTGCTGCCACCACCGCCGCCCACTGCAGCTCGGGACGAGACCGCGGAGCAGTCCGAACGCCACGACCAGGAGCTGTTTCAGCGCCAGTGTCGTCGGCAGACGATGGAGCAAGGCGGACGCCGGTACGTCTTCCTGATCGGCGACGAGGCCTTACGCATGGCCCGCGACGAACCCGACGGCGCCGAGCAGATCAGGCAGCTCCGCGAAGCAGGGCGCCGCCTCGACGTCACGATTCAGATTGTCCCATCCGGCCCCGATTCCGTGGCAGCCTTCACGCTCTTCGAGGACGGCCCCAGGCCGATCGCCGTCGCGCTCAGGCACAGCCACTGCACGACGTACGGCACGGACAAGGACGTGCTGAACAAGTACCACGACACCGCGAGGGCACTGCTGGGGCGCGCCTTCGCCAAGCCGGTCACGATCGAGACTTGGCTCGATTCCCTCCAAGCTCGGGCGTCGTGATGGTCGCCGCCGTCATCTACGTCGACCCGCAGACGATCCAGCCGGTCCTCAATGGCAAGTGGCATCGAATGGACCTCACTGCGGTGCCGCAACCGGGAGAAGCCGTCACCATGCTCTGCGGCGAATCCGGCGAGGCGGAGTTCAAGCTTTCCGGTGACGGTCGAAACAACCGCGTCCACCAGCAGTGCGAGCCCTGTGACGATGTCCTTCGGCAACGGAAGGGAATTCCGTCACGGCGCGATCGGATCGGTCGCCGCTGAAGGACTTTCAGGCTCGGGCAGCGTGCTCCGGCCAGACGACCGTGACGTCCAGACCTCGATTCCTCGCCGCATCGACGACATCCGCGGTGCCGCCATGACCACCGGACGGCCCGCCATCCCAGACCGCGACCATCTTGTCCACGATGGACAGAACATGTTCGCTGGCCGCCATGTAGGCGTCGCGGTTCGACTCGGTGAACGGCATCGTGTGGACGCTCGCGTTCGCGATGAGACTGTCGAACTCGGCCGAGCGAAAACCTGATCGGCGCCCCGGGCCAAGCAGGTGACACCCACGAGATCGTCGCGCTGTTCCTCCAGGATCTCGCGGAGCTCGCCGGCCACGAGCTCGGCGGTCTCGTCGGTCAGGTTGGAGTGGCCGGTGATTCCGATGCGCACCACGGAGTGTCCTCTTCCTAGACGGCGAGCTTCGCTGCGACGACCTCGCGGATGTCGCGCACGGCAGGAACCGTAGCGAACGTCCCTGCTTCCCGATGGAAGTCCCGAAGCTTGACCCCGACTCGCCCAGACGTCCACGGCGCAGCATCAGGCATGGCCATGCCGATCAGCTCGGCGGCGCGTTCCGGCTCGCGGGTGATCAGGTGGGCGCGAGCGAGCCCGACGAGGTCGAAGACGCGGTTGCGGACCCGATCGGGATCGCGCAGGGCGATCGCGCGGCCGATGTAGTCCTGGGCTTCGGCCGCATGTCGGACGTCGTGTCGCGACAGGTCGCGGTAGCGGGCGCCGATGACGCCCATCAGCTCGGCTTCGTCCAAGCTCCTGACGGAGGGGGTTGCTGCGTCGCCGTCCCGAAGCCCCTCGCTGAAGTAGTCCTCGGCGAGCCGGACGGTCCGTCGGAACGCGGGCGCGTCACCGAGCTGGGCGTGCGCCCATGCCTCGCGGGTGGCCAGGACAGCTCGCAGCCGTGGGCTGGCCGTCCGGCGCGTGGCGTACTGCGCCAGCTGAACGACCTCCAGGCCGTCGGCCGGCCGGTCGAGGTCGAAGCACTGGCGGGCCAGCGAGGCGAGGGCGACCGCGGCAAGCGCGTCGTCGCCGGCGACGTGGGCCAGCTGAGCCGCCAGCTTGAAGTAGCGCTGCGCCGCGCCGTGCGCAGCTTCATCCCAGGCCATCGTCGCGACGATGCCGGCGAGCTCGGCGCCGGCGCGGAAGGCGCGACGCGTCTCCGCGGTACCGGACGGAGCCTCCTTCAGCCGGCGAAGGTGGAGTCCAGCTGGGCCACGGCGGTCGAGCGTGCAACGGAGCCGCTGGCCGAACGCCAGCGACGAACGAATTGGACGAATTCTTCTGCCGAGGCCAGCTCGGCCAGGGTAAACGAGGTCGACGTCCGCCGCGGCGCAGCTGAAGCGGCCGGCCAGAGGAACGGAGTCAGCTCGGCCGCCAGGGCCGAACCGGCCAGGACAGCAGCAGTCGCGAGCAGGCTCCGGCGAGAGGTCGGCATGAGGTCCTGTTCGGTCACGGTGACCGCCCTGTCGATGACGGCGTCGGACTGCCATGCGCTGAACGACGACGGTACGGCCGGCCCGGCGGAACTCGACGGGCGGGGTGAATCCGAGCGCGGCGTCGTCCGACGCGCTCAGGACGTGCCGGAGAGCGGCTCGATACGCCGCGCTCGGCCACCGGACCACGCCACGCTCAAGTTTCGCCACGTAGTGCGCGTCGAAGGGATAGCGGGTACGGGTCGTCTCCCACAACCAGTGGGCGACACCATCTGCGACATCGGCCCGAGACGCGCGTTCACCAGGCACGCTCGACGAGGGCAGCCGTTCGCGCGCTGCCCGCAGAAGGCGATTCGGCTCTGGCACGTACCCTCCCCGGTCACGCCGAGTGTAGCTACGCCTGCGCGTTGAGTCACCGCGTGAAGCTGATCTGCCCCGATCTGCCCCGTGTCTCCCCGCGACGCCCCTGAGCTTGGCCTCCCTCTTGGGAGCAGAGCCGCCGAAGCTGAGTTCGTCCAGCGCTCCGAACCCGAGGAGAACTCGATGTCGATCACCATCAGCATGCACCGAACGGGACGGTCCCTCGTCTCCGAAGACCTCTTCCGCCGTCTGACCAGCCGCATCGTCACGACGGAACGGTTCGAGCGCGACCTCGCCGAACGCATCATGGACCAGGCGTTGGCGTTCCTCGCCGCGTGCGGCTCCAATGTCGGCGCTCCGCTCGCCCCGAGCGAGCTCGTCGACATCGGCTGGCACACCTTCATCCTCGACACCCACGAGTACACCGCCTTCTGCGATCGCGTCGCCGGCAGGTTCCTCCACCACGTGCCCACCGACGGCCGGAACGACGAGGAGTCACCCGCGTCCGTCTTCGCCCGGACGACCACGGCGATGCAGCGGCTCGGCTTCTGCCTCGACGACGCACTGTGGCCACATACCGCACTCGGCAGCTGCACCGGCTGTCACAATGGCTGCCACGAAGACCCGCCGCCGGTCGCGGCCTAGGAGGACGGACAGGATGCCGCGCAGCACCTGGGAAGCCTTGCCCGTCGCGGTGCGAACCGCGATCGAGCGCGAAACCGGCCGCGTACACGACGTCGTACTACCCGACGCAGGCCGCAACTCCGACTTCTCCGCCACCCTGCACACCGAGACCGGCACGCTTTTCTGCAAGGGCATCGCCGACGCGGATGGCAAGCGCGCCCGCATGCACCGCCACGAAGCCGCGGTCAACCCACTCCTCCCGCCCGAGGTCGCTCCTCGGCTGTTGTGGCGCGCTGAGGCCGACGGCTGGCTTTTGCTGGGCCTCGAGCACTCTCCTGGCCACCATGTCGACCTCTCCCCGGGGTCCACCGACCTGGACCTGGTACGGGAGGCCGTCTCGGCGATGGCTGCGGGCCTGAGCACGGTGTCCGTCGACGCACCGTCCCTGGCCGAGCAGTGGGCGAGACTGGCCGCCTGGCGACGACTCGCCAAGGACGCTCCCGCCGATCTCGATACATGGGCCCGCGACCACATCGACGAGCTGACGAACTGGGAGACCACCGCGGTCGAGCACGTCGCAGGAAGCACGCTCGCCCACACCGACCTGCACGCCCTGAACCTGCTCGGTAACGGTGGAAAGGTTCAGATCGTCGACTGGGCCTGGTCGCGAAACGCCAATCCGGCAGTCGATCCGGCCTTCCTCGTCACCCGCCTCATCGAGGCCGGCCACGCTCCCGCGGCCGCGGAGACCTGGGCGGAACAGCTGCCGCTCTGGCAGCGAACCTCGGCCGAAACCAAGACGGCGTTCGCGGTCGCGATCTGGGGCATCTGGGGATACCTCGAACGCCACCAGCCGCTGGCCCACCGCCCGGCCCTCACCGCGGCTGCCCGATCATGGGCTCGCTTCCGGCTCGACCTCTGAACTTCACCCGCCGCGATGACTGCACGGTGGACCATTGCGCCGCATGGCGATCCGGGCACGGAATGACTGCGCCACCGGACCGTCCGGTAGCGGCGCCGTCCACCTGAAGGACGGGGCACGGGCCACCGCGGCCGCCACCAGCGTGCGGCCGAAGCCGAGACGCCGATACTCAGCCGCTACGTGGACGTAGTCCAGAGTGGCGGTCCGGCAGCTCGCACACGGACTGGCGGTCACCACGCCGACCTCCGTGCGGTCAAGACGGAGTTCGATCCGACCGGCCAGCGTTCCCGCGGCCGGTGGATGGGCGACGAGAACGAGCCCGTCGCCCGGGTCCGCGTCGGGCGCGTGCTGAACCGTGACGTCGAGGTGCGCCCACTCGGCGAGGTGCCGAGCCGCCGGATCACAACCTTCCTGTGCGCGGCAGACCTCGCAAAGCGTGCCGTGCAGCCGGTAGCGATGGCTGTAGGGCTTGAGCTTGTCGTAGAGGTCCAGGTCGAGCCGGTGGCCACGTAGACAGACGATGAGCCTGCTGGTCGCCGGCCGGACCGGAATCAGCCCGCCGAACTCACCGCGCGCGCCCGATCGAACGGCTCCGCCGACGTGGTGGTCGATCATCGGTCACCTCGTGATTGCCCCGGCCAGTTCGAGCGCGACGACTGTGACCTGCGGATCATCCAGCGACCTCGGTCAGCCCGCGGCCGGCAGATACCTCGGCGGCGGCGACAGCTCCGCCGGGGCCTGGGAGCTGCAGCGCGACGGTGCGCTGCCGAGCCGCAGCACCGCGGCCACGGCTGGTCACGACGACCTCGCGGAACTCCAGGTGACCAAAGCCATCGTCGGTGAGACCGCGCCACCGACGGTTCGACACGCGCAGCTCGAGTTCGGCACTGGGCCACAAGCCCGCAGCAAGCAGGACAGCACCTCGATTGCGGACCCGTCCGGCGAGTCGACGAGCCAGCTGCGGCTGCATGCCGCGCGCGACGGACGGGCCGAGCACCACCAAGTCGAACCCGTCGATCAACGCCGAGAGCACCGCGGCGACCTCGGCACCTGGGTCGGGCACGAGCGCAAGCCGGTCGAGGTCGACGCCCAGCTCGGCGGCGGCCGCCACCCCCACATCAGGCATTCCGGTGATCGCTGCCCACGATCCTTCGCGGGTCGCCTCGGCGAGTAACGCCAGCACTAGGGCCGTCGAGCCTGCGACGGACATCGTGCTGCCTCGCCGCAACCCTCCCGGCACCAGCTTGGCCAGCGCTGGCGCCAGCGGGAGGGAGCCAGCGGAGGCCGAGGCGTCGATAGTCGGCTCGCCGAGCTGCGCGGCCGTGCGGACACCAGGAATCGCCGCAAGCCCGGCCACCGCTTCCGGCACCGCCACCGCGCACCTCCAGCACCACGAACACGCACCGGAGACGCCCACGAGGGGAAGCCGCGAGCGAACCCGAACTCATCGAACACTTGTTCGGATACTGCGAGACCCTGCACTATCTGTCAAGCCGAGCCGGTCAAGGTCACCCTGCAGTGATCGCACCTGCAGCGCTGAGCGCTCGTCCTCGTACCGGCTGCCACCGATCAGGGTGTTGACCAGCGCAAACACAGCAGGATTAGGCCAGCCGGGTTACCGTCAAAATCAGACAATGATGTCCCGCCGAGGGAGGCTGCCATGGCTGTGCGCGGCTCCTCCCGCGTGCCGGACTGGATCACCCCGATGCTGGCCAAGGCCGACGGCGGCCGGCTCCGGGAAGGCCCGGAATGGGCGTATGAGTACAAGCTGGACGGCTACCGAGCCTGCATGCAGATCGCCTCGGATGGCACCACCGTGCTCACCAGCCGCAATGGCATCGACTTCACCCACGAGTTCGCCGACCTCACCGGCGTCCTCACCCCCGCCCTCAACGGCCGGGCCGCGGTGCTCGACGGCGAGATCGTCGTCTACAACGACGCTGGCCAGATCGACTTCGGCCTGCTGCAGGAACGCCGCGGCCGCTACCAGACCCACCGCAGCTCACCCCGCCGCAACGAACCGTTCCAGGACGTCCCGGTCCGGTTCCTCGCCTTCGACCTGCTCCAACTCGGCACCAAGACGCTGCTGCACCAGCCCTACGAAGAGCGCCGTGGCCTGCTGGCGGAACTGACAATGCCGGACCCGTTCCGGGTCTCGGTCGTGCGGCAGTTCCCGTTCACCGAACTGGCCGCCGACCGCCGCACCCCGCAGGACCTGCTCGACCACGTCGCCGCCACCGGCCACGAAGGACTCGTGGCCAAGCTCCTGCGCGCCCCGTACGTGCCGGGCAAGCGGCCGGACTACTGGTGCAAGCACGCCCTCATCCAGACCACCGAGGTCATCATCTGCGGCTGGCGCCTCTGCGAGGAATTGCAGTGAATGCACGATAACCCGTCCAGCCTTCCCTCGACCTGCCACGACCGTAGCATCCGAGACTGACATGAGGGACCGCTATGACCTGCATCCTTGCCAAGGATCATGCGTCTGATGCATGATTCACCCATTCTGCGAGAGGGGTCGGAGTGCGACAGCCCGGCGGTGAGCCACCCGGATCGGCTCGGCTGGAGCTGGTGGACGGCGTTGTGCTCCTGCGGCCGGAAGACACGGTAGTCCAGGCGATGCTGCGCGGGTGGGAAGCCCAGCAGATCGGCGGCCGCGGGTTGCGGCCTTCTTCAGTGCGTGACCGGCTCGGCGTGGTGCGCCGATTTCTGACCTACACCAACGAGTTCCCCTGGTGTTGGACGCCGGCGTACCTGGACGAGTGGATGGTGGAACTGGTCAGTCATAGCGGGAGGGCCAAGTCCACGATCCGCAACTATCAAGACGCGGTACGGTCGTTCTGCAATTTCTTGATCCAACCCGAGTATCGCTGGGTGGCCGAGTGTGAGGCCCGGTTCGGCACACATCCGGCGCAGATCTGTTTCGAGTGGAACACGCTGGCACATCTGGCCGACTACGAGGGCAAGGCGGATCGCCGTCCGATGACGCGTGGGGAATTGCAACGGTTCTTCGACCATGCCGACGCTCAGGTCGAGTTAGCTGTGCGCCGCCGGCGCAAGGGTGCGCTGGCGGCGTATCGGGACGCGACGTTGTTCAAAGTGATGTACGCCTACGGGTTACGTGTCCGGGAGGCTACACGGCTTGACGTCACAGACTGGTACCGCAACCCGAAAGCACCCGAACTTGGACGGTATGGGAATCTCGAAGTGCGCTGGGGCAAGGCCTCTCGAGGCAGCCCACCACGGCGACGCACCGTGCACACGGTGATGCCGTGGATCGTCGAGGTCCTCGACGACTATCTGACGAATGTCCTGCCCCGATACGGTTTCCCGGAGCATCCCGCGTTGTGGTTGACCGAACGTGGAAGCCGGGTCCTGCCCCGCAGTATTGAGCAGCGGTTCGTCGACTACCGGATCGCACTGAAGCTTGACAGCGCACTGGTTCCGCACTGCCTCCGTCATTCGCATGTGACGCACCAGATCGAGGACGGCGTCGATCCGAAATTCGTCCAGGAACAGGTCGGTCACCGATACGCGTCGACGACCGCGATCTACACGGGAGTGAGCGGGGACTTCATGAACACCATGATGCGGAACGCTCTCGACAAGGCGTTCCAGCCGGACAGGGCGGAGCTTCGGTGACCGCGCGGCTAGATTACAAGTGGAACCTGCGTGAGTTGATGGCACGTCAAGGTATGTTCCAGACGACCCACCTGCGACCGCAGCTGGCTGAGCGAGGAATCGCTTTGTCCGACAGTCAGGTTTACCGACTGGTGGTGGACAAGCCGGAACGCCTGAGTGTGAAGACGTTGGTGGCCCTGATCGATATCCTCGGCTGCACGATGGAAGAACTCATCGAGCCCGTGGCCGCAGCGCAACCGCAGCGCAAGCGCGCAGCGGCGGCCGCAGACGGGGTGGGGGTCGGCGAGTTCCGCCCGAAGCGAGCCAAGATCGTCACTGACCGGGCATGACCGGCCGAGAAACGGAGCGGTATCTGGTCGACCCGCTCGGGGTGATCAGCGGGATCGTCGGCAATTTCGAACCCAGCCTGGAGCCGGCGACGATCGCGATGGTCACCGAGCAGGTTGCCCAGTCTCGTGCCGGCCGGCGGCAGCTGGCGAAAGCTATCGAGGATGACCCGTCACTGCTGACCTCCGGTCGCACCGCAGGAACACCTCTGATCGACCGCTTCATTCGCGCGCTCCGTGCGTCCGGCGCGGTAGTCGTAGTGCAGCCGGTCTGTGCGAGTTGCGGCAAACCGGCGCAGCGGATGGCCCAGCACGACGAGGATGGGCTGCGGATCTGCGTCACGTGCTACAACCGCGCGAAGGGCACGTTCGCGCCGCGACCGTGCGCGATGTGCCACCGTGTAGTGAGGCCGTCCAGCTACGACCGGCAGGGGCGGCCGCGCTGCAACCTGTGCCCGCCAGACCCCGGCGTCGACCACGTTGAGATGATCTGCGAATTGGTCAATGCGGTCGACCCGGTAGCGGACCGTACGCAACTGCGAGAACTCATCATTCGAACAGTGCGGCAGGCGGCTCAGCGTCGACGGGTTGCTTGGGACGTCGAGGATCGGCCGGAACTTTTGACCGGTGCCGCCGCGTCAGGAACCCTTGTCGTCCGGCGGCTCGTGGCCGCGCTGGTCGACCACGGTGTCGAAGGGGTGGTGGCTCCGCAGTGTCCGTTCTGCGGCAAGACCAAGCAGGTCATCTCGTGGCGGGAGGGGCTGCCCTGTTGTCTATCTTGCTACCAGAAAGCGCGTGCGAAGCCGTGCGGGCGTTGCGGCAAGGTGCGAACGATCTCGACGCGTACACCGCAGGGGCGGCCGATGTGTGCGGAGTGCGCACGACAGGAACCCTGTAACCAGGAACGGTGCTCGGTGTGTGGACTGCTGGCGGCCATCGTCTCGCACCGAGACGGCGTGCCGATCTGCGTCGGCTGCTGGCAGATGCCGTCGGCGGTCTGCTCGATTTGCGGCGAGACCAAACCTTGCCAGGGCGTCGGCACGGCGGCGCCGCGATGCGTGAACTGCTACCGGCGTTCCCGGACCGCTGTCTGCGCCCGCTGCGCGGCGGTGCACCCGATAGGCGGACGTGATGCCGAGGGAAGACCGTTGTGCGCCCCCTGCGCGCGGCGACGGGAGCCGTGCTGCCGGTGCGGACGCGTCCGACCTGTCGACGGACGCGTTGACGACGGTCCTGTCTGCTGGACCTGCATCAAGGCCGAGCCCGCCTACTTTCGAGCCTGCCGGGGGTGCGGCACAGTCACGCGGCTGCACCGCCACGGCCTTTGCGAGGCTTGTGCGGCCACGGACCTGCTCGCCGCAGCTCTGGCTGGGAGGGACGGCTCAGTCCGCGCCGAGCTGAATTCGGTGCGACATGCTCTCGCCACGAGTCGCCCCTCGACCCTCCTGAACTGGCTTTATCGGCCCACGACATCGGCGATGTTGGGCCAGCTTGCTGCCGGAGACGGCCCCGTCACGCACGAGACGCTCGACAAGCTGACGCCGGCAGGGCCCGCGCGCTATCTGCGGGAAGTTCTGATCGCGCAGAAGGTGCTGCCAGACAACGATCGGCACCTGCGCGCGCTACAACGCTGGTTCGACCTGAGGCTTGCCACGGTCGACGATCCAGAGGACCAACGCCTGCTGCGCGGATATCTGACCTGGACTCATCTGCGCCGGCTGCGACGCCTCGGCAACCCGGCGACTCCCGGCTCGACAAACAGCATCAAGAACGAGATCACGAGTGCGATCGGCCTGATCGAGTGGTTACACGCTCGCGGTCGGAAGCTCCGTGCCTGTACCCAGGCCGATCTGGACGCATGGTGCATGCTCGGAGGCCGAACGCCCCGCCGCGCCCGCAGTTTCGTCGCTTGGTGCGTCGCACGAGGAGTCACTGGGTCCGCGGCCATCGCTGCCCCTGCCGCGGCGGCACGCCCCCGCGTGTTCGCAGACGAGGATCGTCGCTGGCGCACCGCCCGCCAGCTACTGCACGACGACACCATTGCCACCATCGACCGCGTCGCCGGCTTGCTGGTTCTGCTCTACGGTCAGGCTGTGTCCAGAATCGTTCGCCTGACGATCAACGATGTCTTGCGCGCCGACGGCGCAGTCCAGCTGAGGCTTGGCCGTCAGCCACTAATGGTGCCTGAACCACTGGATACGTTGCTGCTCGGTCTCGTCGGAACCCGTCGTGGCAAAGCTGCACTCGGCCACACTGACGATCACCGATGGTTATTCCCTGGAGGTTTACCCGGGCAAGCACTGCACCCTCTGACCTTGGCCAGACGGCTGCGCGACGTGGGCATCCCCAGCCGGGGCAGCCGCAACACCGCCATGATCGAACTCGCCGCCACGCTGCCGGCGAAAATCCTGTCCGAACTGCTCGGAATATCAACCGACTCTGCGACTCGCTGGGCTGCGCTCGCAGGCACCGATGGCAACGGCTATGCCGCCGAACTGGTTCGGTGCGCCACCGACTCGTGACGCCGCGACTTGCTCAGCAGACACCCCACCATCGAGGAACGTTGCTCGCCCACACCAGCGTGCTCGACTACGCCGGCTTGAGGCCGACTCCGCTCCCGCCCAGGAGCCCCGGCTGATCGAGCGGGCTCGTTCCTGACCGACTCGCCCTGCTACTCGCGTCATGTGGTCCTGCAGGAACGCGCAGGCGAGCTCCAGCGCGTCATCGGTACGGGGGACCTTCTGCTGGGCCCATCGGCGAGCCGGGACCTGCTGGTGGCGTTCGGCAGCCTCGACGTCACCATGGACGCGACAAACCGATCGACGCCCTCGCACTGGAACACCCGTAGGTGCGATCCCTGCCGGGTGACCAGGGTGAGCGGGATCCCGGGCCAGTTCCCGATCCGCCGGGCGACCAGGGGCAACACCGCTGTGGGGGACAGCTCGCCGATCATCAACCCGTCGACGTCGGCGATCAGTCCGGGCGGTCCGTCGGCCACCCTCAGCGGGCCATCCCGCAGGAAGCCGTAGCCGGCGAGGTCGAGCTGCCCGGTGGCGGTCACCAGTGCGCTGGCGAGCCGCGGCGAGAAGACCAGGGTGATGCCGCGGTCGATCACGAGGTGGGTCCGGCGGTCCTCGCCGCTTCGAGCTGTCGGTTCCCGGGGTACTGGCGCCCCGGCCGTTACTCGGCGATATCGCGGTGTCGAGTCCGTCGCGGCAACAAGACCGCCCAGACGACCTTGCCACCGGCCCAGGACCGGCGACATCCCCAGGCACGCGTGGTCTGGGCGACCAGCCGGAGTCCGAGACCGTCCTTCGTAGGCAGCTCGAGCAACACGGCCTCGCGTGGGTCGTCGTCGGCCACCGAAATGATGAACGTGTCCCGGCGCAGCTCCAACCGCAGCCGCGGGTGCGAAGCGGTGTGCCGGATCGTGTTCTCCACCAGCTCGGTCGCGATCACGCGGGCGTCGTCGATGTACTCCGGCGCATTCCACTGCTCGCAGACCCGGTCGACGAACGCCCGGGCGACCGCCGAAGCGTCCGGCGAGGCGGCCAGCAACTGCAGCGCTCTCCGACGAGGAGGACGGTCACGGGCCTGCTCGGCCGCGGGGACGTCGGCGTGGATCGGCACGAACCAGTCCGCTGCTTGCCTCGCCATCCGCGCCACGTGGTCCGGGTGCTCGGTCACCACCGCGAAAGGGATCCTCGGCCAGTCCGCGATCCGCACCGCGATCGCGGTGAACACCGACATCAGGGTGATGTCGTCGATGTCGAGGCCCCGGATGTCGGCGATCACGCTCACCGGCGCGTCCGTGGCCAGCTCGAGCACACCGTCACGCAGGTCCGCGTAGGTGGTCGCAGTCAAAGCGCCGGTCAAGGTCGCTACGGTCGACTCCGCCCGGTGGTCAGGCACCAGGTGCAGGCCGTTTTCACTGGTCATGAACTCGCTTCGATCTCCGAGGACGGCAGGTAGCATCCGCCGGGCCGGGACACTGCGCAACAGGACCGGTTCCCGGTCTTCCGCAGCAGTTGACCGAACGAGGCATACATCCGTAATCCCCGGACGGGCGCAAAAGGCCGGACGACAGGGACACGGTGGTAGCGCTGCCCGCGGTCGAGTCCCGTGGCACCGGTTCCCCCGGTCGTCGCGACGATCACCAGATCCTCCGCCGATAGCTGACCACTTCTGGTCGTACCGCCGGGGCTGGAGCGGGACGCGTGACGCTGACGGCGCGAAGGCCGGCGCAGCCGATTCTGACAGTGTAGTTCGGAGGGCACGGGAGAACGGAGTCACTGCTCTCGTGGCTGCCGGTTGTGCTCGACGCCTGCCGAAACGGCGGCATGCCGCGCCGCGACCGAAGCTGAACAGGGCGGGCCGGCGCGACGAGGGGGGAGCGTACGCACCGGCCCGCGCACACCACCGTAAAGGGGGCGGCTCTGCTCGCCGTGCCGTCGAACAACCTCATTTCGCTCGGCGTCCGGAACGCAACCGGCGCACGGTGGACGCGACCCCACACCGCGCACGCCCTGCAGCCCGGACACCGCGGTCAAGGAGAGGAGAGCGCCGTCATACCCGGCGGCGAGGTAGCGCGACGCAGTGCTCACGTCCGGTCGTAAACCGAAACCGCGCGCAGGCGCTGGTCATCACCCTGTTCCGCCGGCAGGCGCGATCAGTCGATGAACCGCGGCAGGGACACGACGAAGGTGGTGCCGGCGGGGCCGGTGCCGGCTAGGGTGACGTCTCCGCCGTGTTCCCGCGCGATCTCCCGGCAGATGTATAGCCCCAGTCCGAGGCCCGCTTGGGGTCCGAAGCGCGCGAACTTGCCGAAGAGCCGGTCTCGGTACTGCGGACCGATGCCGGGGCCGTGATCGGTGATGGCGATGTCGATCGTCTCGTCGCTCTCGGTGACGGTGATGCCGATGGGGTGCCGCGGAGGCTGAACTTGACCGCGTTGGAGATCAGGTTGGTGAGCACCTGCCGGATGCGGAGCGGGTCGAGGCCGGTGATGATTCCCGAGGGGATGTCGGCCGAGACCGGGTGGTTTCCGGTCGGCTCGCCCAGTTCGGCGAGCACGGCGTGGAGGAGGTTGGCGAGGTCGGTGGGTTCGAGGACCAGGTCCAGTTCTCCTTCGCCCAGCCGGTGGACGCCATCCTGGAGCAGCTCGAAGATGCCGGACGCCGCAGCGATCGGGGTACGCAGTGGCCAACTTGCGCAGTGAACCACCTTTCTCGACGAATGCGTCCGCTCCCGCCGCGAGGGCCTGCTCGGCCGCCTGGTCCCGGCCGGACCCGGACAAGACGATGACTTTGGTGTCCGGCGAAGCCTGCCGGATCCGCGGGAGAGCTTGCAGTCCGTCCAGCACGGGCATCGCCAGGTCGAGCAGCAGTACGTCCGGGCGGCATTCGGTGACGACGCGGACCGCCTCCGCCCCGTCGGCGGCCTCGCCGACAACGTCCACACCGGACAGTGATTCGGCGAAGGCCCGCAGGGCCAGGCTGATTTCCGTGCTGTCGTCGGCCAGCACGAGGCCGATCCGGGGGAGAGCGCCGCCCCGGCGCGGGCGCGCCACCACCGTCTCGTACTCGCCGGCGGAATCCAGCGTGGCCGGGGATTCCCGGACGAGCTCGCCCGCGGAGATCGCGACGCCGTCGCCGAGCAGGTTCTGCATCATGTCCCGGGCCGCGCCGAGGGTGCTGCGCAACGCGCGGAGGGCACTCGGCCGGCTACCGCGTTCCAGCGCGTACATCGCAGTGGTCAGCCCCTGCACCACGGTGTCGTTGATTTCGAGTGCGTGGCGGCGACGCAACCGCGCGTCCCGCAGCTCCCGGGCCGCGAGTTCGGCTCGTCGGCGTTCGGTGACGTCCCGTACCACCGCGGCGACCAGGGTTCCTCCGTAGCTGGGCCCGGCCATCGTCAGCGGGCGCAGGGCGATGTCCGCCGGGAGCTCGGTGCCGTCCTTGCGGCGGCCGACCAGGTCCAGGCCGACGCCCATCGGCCGAGCCTGCGGCGCCGCCATGAAGGCTTCGCGGTGGCGTTCGTGCGAGCTGCGGGAATGTTCGGCCAGCAGGATCTCGACGGGTCGGCCGGACAGTTCGTGCTCGGGGTAGCGGAACAGCTCCTCGGTGCGGTCGTTGACGAGCGCGATGTTGCCGGCGCGGTCCACCCCGACGATGGCGTCGGTGACCGACGCCAGCATGGTCCGGGTCTTTCCTCGCTTTTACGCAGGGCCTCCTCGGCGAGCTTGGTCGCCGTGATGTCCTGCACGGTGCCGATCATCGTCACCGGCTTCCCGCGTTCGTCGACGGTGACGCTGTCCTCCCGCCGCAGCCAGTGCACGCCGCCGTCGGGCCACACCACCCGGAAGTCCGATGTCACGGGGTGACGGTCGCGCAGGACTTCGACGTTCGACGCCAGCGCCGACCCTCGATCGTCGGGGTGGATCCGGTCGAGGAAGGTCCCGTAGCCGGCCTCGTCCGATCGGGGCGCCAGGCCGTAGAGCCGCTACAGCTCGGCGCTGGCGATGACCTTGCCCGTAGCCAGGTCGCGTTCCCAGCTGCGTTCCAGCCGCCGCACGGCACCGGCGAGTTCGGCTGTGCGCTCCCGGACCCGTGTTTCCAGGGCGGCCCCGGCCTGCTCGGCTGCCCGGAATGCGGAGCGTTTTCGGCAGCGGCGGCGGTGAGCAGGAGCACGGTCAACGCCGCCGACCAGGTGAACGCCAGGAGGGTCAGCATCTGCTGGAGTAGGCCGATCGCCGCCCCGACGGAGACGAGCAGCATGCCCGGGGCCGCGATCGTGATCCCGAACCGCCACGCGCACCACACCAGCAGCGGAAACGGCAGAATCAGCGCCGGGACCTGACCGGTCGCGGCGCCCAGGGCAGCCACGACGATCGCGACCAGGAGCCCGATGGCCTCGGCCCATCTTCGTGCCCCCCGAGAACGGTCACGCGCGCTGGCGCAGTGCGAAGCCGGCCAACAGGACCGGCGCCACCACCAGAACGCCCATGCTGTCGCCCGCCCCACCAGACCAACGCGGTCGACCAGAAGTGCCCGCCTTCGATCGCGCCGGACACGACCAGCGTGCCGCTGCCGATGACGGCGCTGACCAGCGTGTTCCCGATCGCGCCCAGCACGATCAAGCTCAGGGCGTCCCGGAGCCGGTCGAGCTGCGGCCGGAACTTACTCCGGTCAACAAGGTCCACGCCAAGACGGGCGCGAGGGTGTTGCCCACGGTGATACCCACGACCGCGGCGGCGCCCGGTCTGAGCGAGGCGTTGACGGCCGCGGCGCCGAGCAGGATCCCCGGCACGGCCGGGCGGCCGAAGAACAGCAGGCTCACGACGGCGATCCCGGTCGGCGGCCACCACGGCGTGACCTGGTCACGAACCGGCGCCGGCGACAAGCCGAGCCGGCCGCCGAGGTAGTAACCCGAAGCCACGACGACGAGGATCGCGATCCACCGGGCGGTCGTGCGGGCCGGCATCGTCGCTCCCGCCTCGTGTGCGGGGCTCTCGGGCTCGGCCATGACCTGGCTCTCTGCGTGGACCGCACCGGCTTGCGGTCGGCGGCCGCGCCGAGCAGCCGTTCGAGCATAACCACACCACGTGGGCGGCGGCTGTTCCGCCGCCGAAGTCGAGCCGTTCGCGCTCCGAAAAGCCGAATCGGTGCGGCAGGCGTTACGGTTCGAGGACCTCGGGGTGGGCGACCTCGTCGGAGCCGGCCACTCCGCGCAGCTGATCGATCCGGTCGAGGATCTCGCGGGCATCCGCGTTGCCGGGATGCCGGGCGGCGGCCGCGGCGAGCGGGGACATCCGTTGCTTGGTCCGCTCCGACCGCAGTTGCGTGGCAACCTCGATCGCCGCCTCGGCGATCCGGGCCGCCCGGGTGAGATCTCCGGCGAGCGCAAGCCCGGTCGCGAGCCAGATCTGCGTCAGTGACCGGCTTCGCGTCATCTCCGGCCCGTACCCGTCTACGGCGGAGGTGAGCGAGTCGATCGCCGAGCCGTTGTAGCGGACGTCGACGCTGCGGGCCAGTTCGACGTGCACGGTCCCGATCATCGCCGTCAGGTCGTTCGCGCCGAAGAACGCCGACCACGGTGGCGCCGGAACCGTTTCGGCCGCGAACTCATCCCTCGCCCTGTGGAGCGACGCCAGCGCCTCGGCCGCGTTGCCCTGCTTCGCCTGTGCCCAGGCCAGATTGGCCGATAGAATCGCCCCGGCGAGTGTGGGGTCGATGCGGTCGGCCGCGGCCCGTCCGTGATCGAACTGGTTGACCGCCTCCTCGACGGCGTCGTAGTGCAGGTACAGCCGGCCGATCCGGTAGCGGACATTGGCGACCAGGTCGTCGTTGCCGGCGATCTGCGCCAGCTCCAACGCCCGTCCGAACGCTGCGAGCGCCACCCCCGGCCGGCCTTTGTCGAAACTCGCCCAGCCGGACAGGTTGTGCAGATCGGCGACCGCGGTACACAGCAGAGGCGCCACTTTTTCCGGCACCACACCGAACAACATCAGCTCCGCGTAGGGCAGCAGCAGCTGCACGGCGTCGTGGCACGCTCCGCCGCCGTGCCGGTAGTCCAGCGCCCGGAACTCCCGGGTGACGGCTTCGAGCCTGCCGACGTCGGCCGAGCCGATCCGGAGGCCGCGCGGATGTTCCGCTGGTGGCGGGATGGCCATGGCCGCCTGCTCACTCTCCGCCGGGCGCGGCCGCCGCGCGGCCCGGCGGGACGTCCGCGCCGCCGAGTACACCGGCCGCCGACAGCACGACCCCGGTGGCGGCTTCCGCGATCTTGGTGGCGGCGAGGAAACCGGTCAGGACCAGCGCGCCGCCCAGCCCGGGCTCGCAGCTGCGGTCGCCCGGCCGTACCCGGTGGCCCGGCCCGGGGAGCCGCTGTTCCTCGGCGCTCACGCCGTGCTCTTCCCCGGATGGCCGCCGAACGCCGGCGTCTGGAGTCGCCGGACCACGCGGGCGCACGTCGTCGCCCACCGTCGGACCGGCGCCTCTCGATGATCCTTGCCCTGCGTCGGCACGACTTGCAGGCGCACGCCCATGATGTGGCCTCCCGGATCTTCCCAAGGGGTGCGTCGCCGGGGTCCGGGGCGAGTCACGGCTTCACTGAGAGATTAGCGAGCTTGCACAGATCGTAACTCCGCTGAACGGTCCTAAACTGGAAACCGTTGCGTCGTAACGTTTACTTGCCGCGACCCGCGTTCGCACATGCAGGCTGTGGAAGCGGTGGGGCTCGACCGGATCAGGCTCTGGGGTGCCGCGGCTTTCAGAGGCCCCGCCGTGCTCACCCCTCGAGCTGCGGTCCACGCAGCAGATTGAGCGCGACGGAGGCTCCTCACCTCGACGGGTCGTCGCCGGAGCCACGGTCGGGCGGTTCCACGACCACCACGCCATCCTCGTCTTCGTCGTCCGCAGCTCCCGTGGCAACGGGTTCGCCCGGTGGCCGGGCGTCGATGATGTCCGTGGCCCGCACGAGTTTCAGCGGCGTGCCCGAAACCGCGCAGAAGGGCCGGACCGGCACCCAAGTCGTGCCGGTGTGCTCGGCCCGCAGACTGGGGCCCGCGACGGTGCCGATCCGGTCCTGCCTCGCCCGCGGTGAGGCGAAGCCGAGCGCCGTTCCCTCCCGGCGACCGCGGTATCGGACCTGCCAGCCTTTCGGGTAGCCGCCGCCGTGCCTGGTCGGCCACGTCCGGTCCGCGCCGGATTCGCTGCCCTCGGCCATGCCCATGTCGCCACCCCGCTCACTCGAAGGTCGGTTCGAGCGCCGGGGTCCGGGGCGTGACGTCCAGCGTAACCCGGCCTGGACGTGCCGTCCTCAGCCAGGCGGGTGGTCTGCACACGAGCGTCCTTTGAGGACGGTTCGGCCGACGGTGGGATGAGCCCGTCAACTGGGGCGCTGCCGGGGCTCGATGCCGATGATGTCCCGGTCCGGCACCCAGACCGGGGGCGCGCCGGGGACGGCTCCGGCAGAGGCGAGCGGGATCAGCTCGAGGCCGGTGCGGGAGTCCCGCACCGGAGGGCCGAGGACCACTCCGACCGCGCAGCCGCCGAACGGCGGACCGGGCGTCCGGCGGCTGCGGTAGGTGAGGACCCAGCCCACCGGATAGTCGTCGTACAGATCGTCCAGCGGTGACGGCATGGCACATCCCGGGTTCGGTCGGCGGTTGACGGGCACGTCGCCGGGGTCCGGGGCGGTGGCCCAGCGTACGCGGCGATCTCGGCGGGCCGGCAGGGCCGACCGGGCGATCCCGTCGGCGGCTGTTGCCGTTGCGGGCGGGCGGATAGAGTCAGGCCGACGCCCCAGACCCCGGCGGTCACGATCTCCGACGGCGGTGCGGGACGGACGGCCCGGCACACGCCCCGAACGCTGAGGCGAACCATGCTCGCACGCACGGCCTGGGCCACGGCCGCCCTCCTCGTCGGCGTCTTCGCGCCGCTCGGCGTGCTGGGCACATCGCCCGGCGGGCTAGCCGGGCTGGGCATGCTGGGGCTGACGATCGGTGCCCTCGTCACCGCGGTCAGCCCACCGGTCCGGCACGGAATGCCGGCCCGGACGCGGACAGCCGCTCTGCGGGCGGGCGCGCTCGCCGCGGCGATCTTCTTCGCGCTGTTCTTCACCGTCTCCGGGATGCTGGCGACGTTGAGTGGCGCGCTCACGGCGGCCCTAGTGGTCGTGTTCGCCGCCCTGGCGCTGGTGGCCGACCTGCGGCGAAGCGACCACCGTTCCAGGCCCCGCACGAACGACGTCGTCGCCGCGGTCATCTCGCCCCCGCCGGCCAGGCCGGTCACCGAGCTGAGCCTCGATGAACTGTGCACGTCGTGGCGGCGCAGCTACTTCCAGCTGCTCGTCTCCCGGGATGCATCAGCCCGCCGTCACCTTGTCCAACGCCGGCAGGACTACCTCGACGAAATCGAACGCCGCGACCGCAGCGGCTTCCTGCGCTGGCTCGGCAGCGGCGCCCGGCCCGGCGGCGATCCGGGACCATACCTCACACCTCGGAGCTGACCCCGGCGGTCACGGGTTGCGACGCCGCGGGGCCAGTACAACTGCCGGGTCGAGGGTCCGCTCCGCGAGTCCGCGGGCGACCTCGCCGAGCAGGACGTTGTGGCTGCGAGCGTAGCTGCGCAACGCGACGAAGGCGTCATCCATACCGAGCTGGCCGGTCACGGCCAGGACACCCTTCGCCTGCTCGATGGTCACCCGGCTGTTCAGGGCGGTCTGCAACTGCTCGGACATCATCTCCTCATGCCGGATCGCCCGCTCCTGGAGAATGCCGATTGTCGCCGTATCAGCCAGCCCCTGCGCCAGGTCGATGTCGTCGGCCCCGAGTTCACCAGGCAGGGTGCCGAACAGGTTCAGCGCGCCGATGGTCTGCTTGCGCAGCCTCATCGGCATCGAATGCACCGACGCGAAACCCTGCCGCGCGGCCTCCGCCGCGAACCGCGGCCACCGCGCGCCCTCCGCCGTGATGTCGGCGACCAGGACCGGGGCCCGGCTCGAGAAGCACTCCACGCACGGGCCCTCGTCGATGCCGAGCTGGAAGAGCTCGAGCAGACGAGCCTGCTCGGTCGAGGACGCGAGCACCTGCAGGCTGCCGCGTTCATCGGCCAGCGTCAGACCCGCCGCAGCGACGTCGAGCAGCTCCACGCAACGCCGCACCAGCGTGTGCAGCAGGTCGGCGACGTCGAAGTTGTCCACGAGGGTGTCGGCCAACGCGACGAACGTCCGGGTCACCTGTCGTTCACGGTCGGCCATACCCACCATCTCCTCGTTGCTCGTCTGAAGTCTTCATGGTGGTCCTCACCAGGGCTCCTGGTCCAATTCGAGCCGGCCGGCGACGATGTCGGCGGCGACGTCCCGCAACGCGCGGCCGTGCCCGAACGCATAGGCGCGCATCCGGGCCAACGCCTCCCCGGCCGGCAGGTCCAGCTGCGCGATCAACATCCCGGTGGCCTGGTGCACCTCTCGGTGCCGCATCCCGGCCCCCTCCATCCACTGCCCATTCCCGTCAAGCCACCGGTCCCCGTCGAGCAGGCCGCTCAGCGCCAGCGCGGCGAGGTCCGCCACCTGCAGGGCGGTGGAGAGCTCGTCGTCGGTCAGCGAGCCCGGAGTGCCCCGGTAGGTGTCCAAGGTCGCCACGCGCACCACCCCGATCTGCACCGGGAAGGTGAACAACGCCGCCACCGGGTACTCGGCGGCCTGCGCGGCGAACACCGGCCAGCCGAGCGGGAGCCCGGCGGCCAGATCGGGGACCAGCACCGGGCTCCCGTGGGAATAGGACTCGAAACACGGTCCTTCCCCGAGGGAGAACTGCAGCTCGGCCAGGGCGGCGCTCACCGCATTGCTGGTGTAGACGACCTCCCGGCGTCCGGCGTCCGCCATCACCGACACCGCAGCGCCGTCCACCGGGAGCAGCCGGACGCACGCGCGGCACACCCGGCCGACGATCTCGACCCCCCTGCCGGTCTGACCGCCGGCGAGCGCGGCCAGCACGCTCGCCCGCAGGACGTCGAGTTCAGCCACGAACCGCTCGCCACCGCATACCGGGCTCCTCCGAGTCGGTGTCACACCACACCGACTCGGAAAAGACAAGGTCCGGATCAGCTCCGCCACCGCGGGTGCGCTCCCGGCAATGTACCGCGCGTGGCCGCTACGTCGCCCAGGGCACAGCGAGGCGGAAGATCTTCCAGACGACCGAGTCGAGCTGACGGGACAGGGACTCCGTGTTGTACGGCAGGTGGTACCGCTCGCAGATTTCGCGTACTTCCGCGGCGATCTGCGGGTAGCGGCGCGAGGGCAGGCCCGGGAACAGGTGGTGCTCGATCTGGTGGCTGAGATTTCCCGACAGCAAATGAAACAACGAGCTCCCGGTGATGTTCGCCGAGCCGAGCATCTGTCGCAGGTACCACTGCCCGCGGGGTTGGTCTTTGCCTTCCTCCTGGGTGAACACCTCGGTGCCATCGGGCAAGTGACTCCACGCGCCGACTGCTAACCGGCCTACCTAGCCAGTCGCGCGAGCGCCGTCAGGACTCTGATCACCTCGGGAGACCCGAGCACTACTTTGGTCCCCAAGCGGTCGACTATTCGACGAGTTCTCATATTTCGGCCTACCAGCACCTGGCCAGAACAGGCTCTCCGGCAGTCTCGGCGGACTGCTGCTCGGCGGGCACGACCCCGGCACCGGCGACCTGGTCTACATCGGCGACGTCGGCACCCCTTCGCGGTCACACCGCCGAGGGAGGACACCGCCCGCGCGCACTGGGTCAAGCCGGAGCTGGTCGGTGAGGTCGTCTACCGGCAGTTCACCCGCGGCGCCGGCCGGCCGCGCCACACCGCCTGGCGCGGCCTGCGCCACGACCGCGCCCCCACCGAGGTGCTCGCCCCACGCGCCCGCGAACGCGTCGCCGCCGAAACCGCGCCCACCCCGAGCACGCCAGCCGCGCCGACACCGCCGTTGGGCAAGAAAGTCACAGTACAGGCCGGGAAACGGCGACTCACACTGTCCAATCTGGACAAGCCGCTGTATCCGGATGGCTTCACCAAGGGCGAGGTCATCAACTACTACTCCCGCGTCGCCGAGGTCCTGCTGCCTCATATCGCCGACCGGCCGGTGACGTTCATCCGGTTCCCAGACGGTGTCGGCGGGCAGCAGTTCTTCGAAAAGAACGTCCCCAACGGCGCCCCGAGCTGGCTGCCCACGGTCCGGCTGCCCAGCACCGGCAGCCGCTCCGGCCGCGGCGAAGGCGAAATCGAATACGCCCTCCTCGACGAACTCGCCGCCCTGGTGTGGGCGGCGAACATGGCCGCCCTCGAACTCCACGTCCCCCAGTGGCAGGTCGACGCCGGCGCCCACCGGCTGCCGGCGGATCTGCTCGTGTTCGACCTCGACCCCGGCCCTGGCACGTCGATCGTGCAGTGCTGCCGGGTCGCCGAGCGGCTACGCGATCTTCTGCTCGACGATGGGCTGACCCCGTTCGCGAAGACGTCTGGGTCGAAGGGGATGCAACTCTACGCCGCCATCGACACCGGCGACCCCGCCGCACCGTCCGCCTACGCCAAGAAGCTGGCGCAGCGGCTGGCCCGGGAAACACCCGACTCGGTCACCGCTGTGATGGCGAAGAATCAGCGCACCAATCGCGTGTTCATCGACTGGTCCCAGAACAATCCGGCCAAAACCACGATCGCGCCGTACTCCCTGCGCGGCCGCGACCACCCGACCGTGTCCACGCCGATCACCTGGGACGAAGTGGAAGCGTGCCGGCACGCCAGCCGGCGGGTGTTCACCGCCGACGACGTCCTCGACCGCGTCGATGACCACGGCGACCTGCTGCTCAACCTGCCCGAGAAGCGCGCACCCTTGCCGTGACCTGCGCAGACCTCGTCTTGCCGCGCCGCAGACGGGTACTCGCCGATCACCTCCTCAACGCATAGGCGCATAGGCGCATAGGCGCATAGGCGCATAGGCGCCAGCTTGACGCCGCGGTCGATGGCAAGGAGCCGACGAACGCCGAAGCATCCAAGCCCGTCTCGCCGAGCTGCGCGGCCGTGCGGCTCAGTGCAACCAGAAAGTAACAAACAAATCGATCGACACCGCCAACTTACGCTAAATAGTTTTGCCAGCATGAAGCAACGTAACAGATTCCTTGATCGGGCCGACCCCTTGCAACGCGGCGAAAAATGAAGGAGAAAGTCATGAAGTTGCGAACACGGGCGGCCTTGGCGCTCGCTGCCACGATACTGGGCTCAGCACTGACTTCGCTCGGAACTACCGGCCCACCCACAGCTTACGGTGCCGATGCCGCCTGCCCCGCCGTCCAGTTCGTCGGCGTTCGAGGTTCCGGCGAGAAAAACAGCGACGGCGCCGGATACGGAACCACCGTCAACTCCGTGCGGGAACGCGTTCTCGCAAAGTACCCGGATGCGCAAACGTACTTCATCGACTATCCGGCAATCCCCGTCAGCCCCCTGGATCCCCGTTACCTCTCCAACTACCGCGACAGCATCGCCAAAGGCATCAACGTTCTGACCAGCTTCCTAAACTCGTTCGCAACCCGTTGCTCCGGATCGGCGGTGGTGCTCGCGGGCTACAGCCAAGGCGCCCATGTCGCGGGCGATGTGTACCAGAGCCTGGGGAAGGCAGCGCAGGACATGGTCGTGGGCCTCACCCTGCTCGGCGACCCTCGGTTCAACCCTGGCCAAGCCGTCATCGACGTCGGCCCGTACGACCCGCACCGAGTAGGAGTTTGGCAAGCTCTCGGTGCCGGCACGGTACGAACCGTCCCCTCAGCGCGAACCAATGTGGTCCGCAGCTACTGCCTCGCCGGCGACCCGGTCTGCAACTACTCGCTCGCCGACGCATGGGCCTGCGATCCCCACAGCGGGCTCTACTGCTCGCACCTGCACTACATCGATGCCGGCTTCACCAATCGAGCAGGCGACTGGCTCAACGACCGGATTGCCTCCGCCGGCTGGTCGCAGGAAGGCCTGAACGCGGCGCACACCGGCTTCAACACGAACGAGTCAACCATCACGACCGGCAACGCGGGCAAGCTGAAGAGAGCCTGGCAGTACACCGGACCCGCGGGCTGGATCTTCTCCCGCCCGGTCGTGTGGCGCGACGAGGCCGTTTTCACTGCATTCGACCCGGCGACCTCTACCAGTCAGCTGAACGCCGTCAGCATGAAGACCGGCGCACTGCTGTGGCAGAAACAGCTGAACGGCTGGGGCTGCCACCCGCTCACCGACGGAACCCGCGTCCTGGTTCAAACCGACCAAGGCCTCTTCGCCTACAACCTCGCCGACGGATCAACAGCGTGGAGCCAGACGTCCCTCACCGGCGGCGGCGGGTGCGGCGCGGGCAGCGGCGCGCTCGACGGCCGCACGGCCTACGTGCTCACCCCGACCGCCGTGGCGAAGGTGGACTCCATTTCGGGCACCGTGCTGTGGCGCGACGACCTGCCGGTCTACCTGGTCACTGGTCTCGCCGTCTGGGCGAATGGCGTCTACGTGGTCACCCGGCTCGAACCCAACTACCCGTCGCCCCAGCAAGGCCGGCTCTACACACTCAACGCAACGACCGGAACGACGGTCTGGTCGCAGACCACGGCCGTGACCATGGACGGCACCCCCGCCGTCGCCGACGGCCTGGTCTATGTCGGTACCCAGTACGCGAGCCAGGGGATGCTGGCCTTCGACACCGGGAACGGTGCCATCCGCTGGCAGCGCAAGGATGTCTTCCAGTTCTGGCAAACTCCCGCGGTGACGTCGAACGCGGTGCTTGTTACCAACAACTCCGGCAACACGACCGCGCTGATCCGGGCGCTGAACCCCCGTACGGGTGCAACGCTCTGGCAGAAGACCACATCGATGCCGTCGGCCGGTGGTGATCCCGTCGTCGCGAACGGTGTCGTGTACTTCGGCACCGGAATCGACGGCTCGGTCGTCAACGCGGTGCGGCTGGACAACGGCGCTACCCTCGCGAAGCTGCAGCTCTCCGCGGACAGCACCAACTTCGAGATCAGTCCGGCTGTCGTCAACGGCACCGTCCTGTCGACGCTGAACAGCGACCTGGGAGCACGAACGCCGAGCGTCCAGGCGTTCCGACTTCCCTGATCGACTTCCCGCGGAACAACCAGAGAGCCGCCCTCCCCGGCCCCGGTCAGGAGGGCGGCTCTCTGCCAGGCAGCGTCAGCTCACCGGGCTGCGGCGTTCGAGGAAGACGGTGTCGTGCCAGACGCCGTCACGTTGGGCGATGCGTTCGCGGACGCCGAGGGTGCGGTAGCCGGCCGCGCGGTGCAGCGCGATCGAGGCGCGGTTCTCGTTGAAGATTGACGTCTGCAGCGTCCAGAGTCCGGCAGCGTCGGCTTCGGTGACCTGCGTGCGGATCAGCGCCTTGCCGACGCCGCGGCCACGATGGCCTTCGCCGACGTAGATCGAGGTTTCGGCGACCCCGGAGTAGCACTCCCGGGGGGACACCGGCGCTGCGGCGGCCCAGCCGACGACCTCGCCGTCCATCTCGGCGACCCAGCGGTGCCCGGGCAGCCACTTCGCGTGCAGCTCGTCACGGCTGGGCACCGCGGTCTCGAACGTCGCGATGCCGGTGGCGATGCCTTCAGAGTAGATACGCCGCACCGCGCCCCAGTCACCTCGGCGCAGCGGCCGCACGGCGACGTCGTCCGGGACGTCTTCGGGGCAGCAGGGGCGGGGAGCGAGCAGGCCCATGACCGCGTCGGCCGCGTGCGGCAGGCCGGTACAGCAAGCCTCATTGACCGTGACGACGGTGGCCGTGCCGCGCTTCTGCATGTGCAGGAACCCGACGTCGGCGAGCTTGCGGACGTGATGGGAGACGTTGCCCTGGCTGATGCCCATGATCTCGGTCAGCCCGCCGATGGTGAGCTCGCGGTTCGCGGTCGCCACGACGTGCAGGATCTTGACCCGGGTCGGTTCGGCCAGGCAGGAGAACCACTCCGCGTACGTGGCGGCCTCGGCGTCCGGCAGTACCGGCGGCGTGACCGGCAGGGTCGTCGTCATGCCTCAAGTATTGACCGCGGTCGATGGTTGCGTCAATCAATGACGGTCGATACATTGCTCGGCATCGCTTCATCAAGCAGTATCAATGAAAGGACCTGGGGATGGACGAGTTGCCCGTTGTCGTCGTGGGCGCCGGCCCGGTGGGGCTGGCCGCGGCCGCGCAGCTGCTAGAACGCGGCCTCGAGCCGCTGGTGCTCGAACGCGGCGCCCAGGCCGGTGCCGCGGTAGCGGAGTGGAACCACGTCCGGCTGTTCTCGCCGTGGTCGGAGCTGGTCGACCCGGCCGCCGCGCGGCTGCTGGAGCCGACCGGCTGGGTCCAGCCCGACGGCAGCGCCTACCCGACCGGCCGTGAATGGGCCGAGGCGTACCTGCGTCCGCTGGCCGCCGTCCTCGGCGAACGAGTGCGGTTCGGGACCAAGGTCATCGGGGTCGCTCGGCGCGGCCGCGACCGGATCGTCGACAGCGGCCGCGACGGCGAGCCGTTCTCCGTGCACGTCCGCACCGCCGACGGCGAGGAGCGGCTCCTGGCCCGCGCGGTCATCGATGCGTCCGGGACGTGGACGACCCCGAACCCACTCGGCGGCGAGGGCCTGCCCGCGATCGGCGAGCGCGCCGCGGCCGACCGGATCTCCTACCGGGTGCCGGACCTGGCGGCGGAGCGGGACCGGTACGCGGGAAAGCACATCGTCGTCGCGGGCAGCGGGCATTCCGCGCTGACGGCGCTGGTCGCGCTGGCCGGGCTCGGCGAGGACACGCGGATCAGCTGGGTGTTGCGGCGCGGCGGGATCGGCAACACCTTCGGCGGCGGTGACGCCGACCAGCTCCCGGCCCGCGGGGCGCTCGGGCTGCGCGCAAAGGAGGCCGTCGACGCCGGCCAGGTCACCGTGGTGACCGGGTTCCGCACCGAGGGGATCGAGCGCACCGGCGGATCGATCACGCTGGTCTCGGCGGACGGCCGACGGCTCGAGGACGTCGACGAGGTGATCGCCCTGACCGGGTTCCGGCCGGAGCTGTCGTGGCTGTCGGAGATCCGGCTGGAGCTGGACCCGACGCTGCAGGCACCGGTCGCACTGGCGCCGCTGGTCGACCCAAACGTCCACTCCTGCGGCACCGTCTACCCCCACGGCGCGAAGGAGCTCTCGCACCCCGAGCAGAACTTCTACCTGGCCGGGATGAAGAGCTACGGGCGCGCGCCGACGTTCCTGGCCCAGACCGGCTACGAGCAGGTCCGCAGCATCGCCGCCCAGCTGGCCGGCGACCACGAGGCGGCCGCCCGGGTCGAGCTGATCATGGCCGAGACCGGGGTCTGCGGCGGCGCCGGCCTGTTCGACGAGCCCGACAGCGGCGCGTCCGGCTGCTGCGGACCGGCCGAGCCGGAGCTGCTGACGCTGTCGGCGCCGCCCGCCGCGTCGAACTGACCCGGTGCCGACAAGCACGAGCACCGCGGCGCAGTCCTTGAGCAGGTCGGGGCTGCGCCGGGTGCTCGCGATCCTGTGCGTCACCCAGATCACCAGCTGGGGAATCCTCTACTACGCCTTCCCCGTGCTCGCCCCGGACATCGCCCGCGCGACCGGCTGGCCGACCACGGCGGTGGTCGCGGCGCTGTCCGGCGCGCAGCTGGTCACCGCCCTCGTCGGGATCCCGGTCGGGCGGTGGCTGGACCGTCGCGGACCCCGCGCGGTGATGACCACCGGCTCGATCCTGGGCGTGCTGGCGGTGCTCGCGGTGGCGACCGCGCAGAACCTCGCGTGGTTCGTGATCGCCTGGGCGATGGCCGGCGCGGCGATGAGCGGGGTGCTGTATCCGCCGGCGTTCGCCGCGTTGACCCGCTGGTACGGGCCGCGCCGGATCTCGGCCCTGACCGTGCTCACCTTGGCCGGGGGTCTGGCGAGCACGGTGTTCGCGCCGGTGACGGCGTTGCTGGCCGCGCATCTGGACTGGCGCCACACCTACTTGGTGCTGGCCGTCGTCTTGGCGGCGGTCACGATTCCCGCGCACTGGCGGGGCTTGCGGGGGCCGTGGCCGGACGCCGAGCCGGCGGTGCACGTCGAGCACGACGACCCGCGGCGGATCGCCCGCAGCGGCGCGTTCCTGGTGCTGGTCGTGGCGTTGAGCATGGCGACGTTCTCGGCGTTCGCGGTGGTGGTGAACCTGGTGCCGCTGCTGACCGAACGCGGGGTCAGCCCCGGGATCGCCGCCGTCGCGCTCGGTCTCGGCGGTGCCGGGCAGGTGCTGGGCCGGCTCGGCTACAGCACGCTCTCGCGGACCACC
The DNA here is from genome assembly GCF_900105945.1 of Amycolatopsis tolypomycina. Lineage (NCBI taxonomy): Bacteria > Bacillati > Actinomycetota > Actinomycetes > Pseudonocardiales > Pseudonocardiaceae > Amycolatopsis > Amycolatopsis tolypomycina. Next base: position 7,258,637 of record NZ_FNSO01000004.1, read on the forward strand.
AGCGTCCGGGCCCGCACGGGCATCATCCTGCTGGCCACGTCGATGACGACCGCGTTGATGGCGGTGCTGTCCTCGACGGCCGCGCTGATCGCCGCGGCGGTCGTGGCCGGGATGGCCCGCGGCGTCTTCACCTTGCTGCAGGCGACGGCGATCACCGACCGCTGGGGTGCCACGCACTACGGCCGCCTCAACGGCCTGATGGCCGCGCCGATGACGATCACCATGGCGCTCGCCCCGTTCGCGGGCGCCGCGCTCGCCGGGCTGCTGGGCGGCTACGCCCACGCCTTCCTCGTCCTCGCCGCGGTCAACACCGCGGCTGCCGTGCTGGCGCTGGCCAGCAATCCTCGAATACCTACTGGGAGAACGTCATGACCGACTTCGACGCGATCGTCGTGGGCGGTGGCCAGGCCGGCCTCGCCGCCGCCCACGCCCTCCGCACCCGCGGGCTGTCGCCCGTGCTGCTGGAAGCCGGGCCCGAGCCGGTCGGATCGTGGCCGCACTACTACGACAGCCTCACCCTCTTCTCCCCTGCCCGCTACAGCAGCCTGCCCCGCCTGCCCTTCCCCGGCGATCCCGAGCGATACCCACACCGCGACGAGGTCGTGGACTACCTGCGCAGCTACGCCGCCCACCTCGAGGTCGACATCCGCACCCGCCACCGCGTCACCGCCGTGACCCGCGACGGCGGCGGCTTCACCGCGCACGCCACCGGCGAGACGGCGGTGCGGGCACCGATCCTGATCGCCGCGACCGGCGGATTTGGCCGCCCGCACCGTCCCGCCCTGCCGGGGCTGGCGGAGTTCACCGGCACGGTGCTGCACAGCAGCGACTACCGCGAACCCGGCCCGTTCGCCGGGCAGCGGGTCATCGTCGTGGGTGCGGGGAACTCGGCGGTGCAGATCGCCGTCGAGCTCGCCGCGCATGCCCGCGTCAGCCTCGCCACCCGCGCGCCGGTGAAGTTCGCGCCGCAACGGCCGCTGGGCCGGGACGTGCACTTCTGGTCCGCCGCGCTCGGCTTCGACCACCTGCCGATCGGGCATCTCTTGCGCAGCACACCGGCGTCACCGGTCATCGACTCCGGCCGCTACCGCGAAGCACTTGCCGCCGGCAGCCCCGACCGCCGCGTCATGTTCACCTGTCTCGAAGGCGACCAGGTGCAGTGGCCGGACGGCAGCCGCGAGCACGTCGACGCCGTCATCCTCGCCACCGGCTTCCGGCCCGAGCTGTCCTACCTGGAAGACCTCGGCGCCTTGACGGAGGACGGCATCCCGCTGCACTCACGTGGACTGTCCACAGTGGTCGCCGGGGTCGGGTATGTGGGGCTGGAATGGCAGCGCAGCCTCGCGTCGGCCACTGTGCGCGGTGTCGGCCGCGACGCCGCTTACGTCACCGCGCGGCTGAGCTCGAACACGGTGGCGCGACGCTGCTGCGAGCCGGCGAGGTGACACGTTCTTGGATCTCGGAACAGCGGCGATCACGGAGAAGGCGTGGTCACGCCGGTGTTCCAGGAGAACACTGGCCGGGTGGACAAGCAGGAGGTTCACGACGAGCTGGAGCGGGCGCGGCAGGAGTTCCACGCGCTTCTCGCCGCCGCCGGCGAAGACGACCTGCGCCGGGCGAGTTCCGGCACCAAGTGGAACAACCGGCAGTTGTTGTTCCACATGCTGCTCGGTTACCTGATCATGCGGGCTTTGCTGCGGCTGGTGCACTGGTTCGGGCGGCGGCCCGATGGGGTGAGCCGCTGGTACGCGTCGCTGCTCAACGCCGGGACCAAGCCGTTCGACGTGGTGAACTTCGCCGGTTCCTGGCTGGGCGGGACGACGATGCCGCGCCGCTGGATGCTCGCGCTGTTCGACCGGACCATCGTGAAGCTGCACCGCCGGCTCGACCGGGAAACGGACGCTGACCTGACGCTGGGCATGCACTACCCGACCCGCTGGGACCCGTTCTTCCGCGACTACATGACCGTGGCTGACGTCTACCGCTTCCCGACCCAGCACTTCGACTTCCACCGAGCCCAGCTCACCCTGCCCGCCGAGCGCTGAGCTCGCAGACGTTCAGGGCATCGCAGGTACTCCACGCGCCCGGGGAGAATCCAGTAGCGGACATGGCGAGCTCGTGATGCGATGCCGGTTTGGACGGAGAAGGAGGCACCGTGGCCGAACCGCTGACGCTGGTGATCGAGACCGACGCCGGCACCGCGATCCGCCGCATTCCGGACGCCTCGCCGTTGCCGGATGGCGAGACCCAGGGTCATGCGGCCGAGGACGCCATCCGCGACGCGGCAGCGACCTGGGGCCTACCGGACTTTGTCTTCCTGCCCGAACAACAGCGCGTCGGATCCGGCGTGCGCGAACTCGGCGACGGGCTGCTGCTCGTCGGCGACCACGCAGCCGTCATCCAGTCCAAGAGCCGCACCGATCCCACCGACAACGCCGACCGCGAGCTGTCCTGGCTGCGCAAGAACGTCGAGAAGGGGCTGAAGCAGGGCAGCGGAACCGTGCGTCAGCTGAAGCTGACCAGCGCGAACATGACCAACGCCCGCGGCCGCACGGTGCCCGTGGACGGCAAGGACTACACCTGGCTCACCGTGGTCATCGTCGACCACACCGACCCGCCGCGCGGGTTCCAACCCCCTCAGGCGCCCACCGAGGTGCCGGCGATCGTGCTGCTTCGCCGGGACTGGGAGTTCCTGTTCGATCACCTGCGCTCGACGCGGTTCGTGCTCGCCTACCTCCTGCGCGCGGCCCGAGGCGGCGACATCGTCGAACTCGGCGGCGAGCCCCGCCGGTACCACGAGTACGCCCTGGCCGACGTGGCCGCCAGGCCTGATCCGGTGGATCCGGCGGTGGCCCCCCTCGTCGACGCGAAGCCGACAACGATGGTCTCGACCGCCCGGGCCCCGCTCGAACCAGTAGGCCGCGAAGATCGAGCCGCGCACATCCTCTACCGGATGATCATGGAAGACGTGGCGAACACCCCGATCCCAGACGGCCGGGAAGCAGATCGGCTGCTCATGCTCGCCGCGCTGGACGGGCTACCAGTGGGCAACCGCAGCGAGCTCGGCCGCACCTTGGTGCAGTTCATGAAGTCCGCCGCCCAGCACCAGGGCGACGGAACGCTCACGCACAGCCGGACGGTGATTCCCAACCCAGGCGAATTCGATCCGCTGGTGTTCATCGTGGCGTCGAAGCTCTCCGAGGAAGCCAACTACGCCTTGACTTTTCGGATGCAGGTGCTACACCACGACTACAGCACCGCGGTCGGAGACTGGGAACACTGCACTCTGGGCGTCATGCTCACGCCCACGAGCGTGCCGGGCAGGCTGTGGAACACCAGCACAACGGCACTCTGGGGCGACCAAGGTCAGCCGCCCGAAGTCATCGAAGAACTACGAACCATCATCGCCGACAGCGCGATCTGACCGACGAGCCTCAAGACACCGAGGCGAGCCCCGGGATGGCGAGCAGGCCGGACAGCTGGCTCAGGGTCTCCGACCTGGGCCGGTAGTACACCCACGTCCCGCGGCGTTCGCTGGTGACCAGGCCTGCTTCGCGCAGCACCTTCAGGTGATGGGAGATCGTCGGGCCGCTCAGGTCGAACGCTGCGGTCAGATCGCAGACGCAGCTTTCGCCTCCCGCCGAGGTGATCAGCGACAGCAGGCGCAACCGCACCGGGTCGCCCAGCGCCTTGAACGCCTTCGCCAGGTCCACCGCCTGGTCGGCCGTCAAAGCCTCGGCGGCCAAAGGCGCGCAGCAGCCCTCCCTCATCACCGGAAGCAACGTCGGCCCCTCTTGCTGTTTAGCCACCTATCTATATTGACATCCATCTAACTCATGGGCAAACTTGAGCCACTGATTCGACATTCATCTAGATAGGTAGCTCCATGATCAAGCTTCTCCGCAGGCTGTTCTCGACCTCGACGACCACCGAGTTCTGTGAGTCGTGCGCGCAGGTGTGCACCGGTCAGTGCCGCGCCAACGCCCTGCTCGACCAGGCCCGGACCCGCGCACTGCAGCTGTCTTCCCGCTTCTGACGCCTCAACCTCGCAAGGAGATCCGTGATGAGCACCGAGACGACCGGCGGTTTCGCCGGCGACCCCGCCGAAACCTTTACCCCGCCCGCCTCGACCGGCTGTTGCGGCACCGCACCCGCAACGGTCACCCCGACGACCACAACGACGTGCTGCGGCACCGCGGAGGCGGCAGCCGCCGCCGGTGCCTGCTGCGATCCGGCCGCGAAAGCCGACGCCGTCGCCGATGGCGCCGGTTGCTGCGGATGACCACGGCAGCGGCGACCGAGCTTTCCGGCAGTCGCCTGCGCTCCACCGTCACCACGCTGGCCGAGGACCGTTTCACCGGCCGCCGCGTCGGCACCCCGGGCGGCCGCGCGGCCGCCACGTGGCTCGCCGGACAGCTGCAGGCGATCGGAGCGACGGTCACGACCGACGAGTTCCCCGCCACTGTGCGCGAGCTGTACCGGACACCCGAGCTTCACCAGGGCGACCTTCAACTGGTGCACCGCCGGGACTTCGTCGAACACCTCGCGTCGGCCAATCTGCCCGAAACCCGCACCGCCGAGCTGGTGGCTGCCGACGCCGGCCAGCTCACCGATCGCTGGGTGCTCGCGCCGGACCTGGGGGTTTCGGCGCGAGCTACCCGCGACGGCGCAGCCGGGCTGCTCGTGCCGCGCGGAACCGATGAAGCCGGGTGGATGCCGAAGATGATCGTCGGCCCCATGCCCGGCGATCTGCCGGTCATCGCGGTCCGCACCGAGCTGCACGAGCGCTTGGCCGCCGGTCAGGTGATCAGCGCGTCGATGCCGCTGCGCACCGTCGAGGTGACCGGGTCCAACGTGCACGGGCGGCTGCGCACCGCTACGAGCGGAGGCCCGGACGTTCTGCTTACCGCGCACTTCGACGGCGTCGGCGACGACCCGGAGCAGCGGCTGCCTGCCGCGGCGGACAACGCGTCCGGCGTCGCCGTCGTGCTCGAGGCTGCCCGTCTGCTCGCCGGCACGCTCCTGGACGGCGTCGGCTTGGCGGTCACGTTCCTCGACGCCGAGGAAGCCGGAGCCCGCGGCTCCGCCCATCACGCACCGACCGTCCCAGCCGGCACGGTCGTGCTCAACATCGACGGCGCCGCCCAGCTCGGCGACGCCGCCGCGGTGGAAGCAGGCGGGCCGGCGCACGGACTGCTCGCCGCGCTCGACCAGGCCGGCCGGGAGACCGGCGTGCCGCTGCGGGCCGGGGCGACGGCGTCGGACAACCGCCGCTACGCCGCGGCCGAGCTGGCCGCGGTGGGGATCGGCATGGGAATGCCCGGCTACCAAACCCCAGCCGAGACCCCAGATCGCGTGGAGACCGACACCCTGATCTCGGCGACCCGGCTCGTCGTCGCCACAGTTACGGGGTTGGCCAACCACTCACGAGGATGACTTGCGTTGACTCACAAGGAGGAATTACAACGCGGGGTGTGATGCAGACGCCTGATCAGGGACCGGAATAGCCGAGTGACCGTCGAGGTCGCGGTTCCTAGCGTGGATGGGATGGCGAGGCACCGCAAGCTCCCCTCGAGTCAGTACGAATGTCCGTACGGCGACCACCGGCACTTCAAGGGCAAGGAAGCCGGACGGGAATGTGCACGCCGAGCTCAGCGGGCGCGCACCCGCCAGTCCGCAGCCCGAACACCAGTCCACCGGCCGGCGTGGAGCCCGTCGCAGGCGGTGCCGCGAAGCATGCGACCGCGACCATCGACGGCACATCCACCGGTGGCGCCACCGACTCGCACCGTCGCGCCGCCACTCGACCGTAGGACCACCCGCCGCCAACACGCCAGGGAATCATTGAGCCAGGATCCCTCGAACATCGCCGGCGACGTCGTGGCCTATGTCTTCGATGAGAACGGTTTCTACACCCGGCTGGCCAACCGTGCCATCGACAAGGTCCCGTGGACTTCCCCTGTCCGCTACCGCAAGCACGGACTCTGCGTCTGCCTCAACAACGTGGCGAAAGGGCTCGATCCCGGTACTTACGCCAAATACGCGCAGCAGCCGTTGCGGGCGGGCCTGATTTTGGTCGGCTGCCCGAAGTTCCTCGCCGAAGTCCTCAGCGCGGCATCCGCCTTCGGGATCAAGCAGATCCTCGGCACGTTGCCGCATGCTCAGCTGTACAAGACGCTGCGGGTCATGATTCCGCTGGTCTGCCCGGACTTGGACGTCTGCCCAGCTCGGCAAGACGTGGTGAAGACCTATGCCTCGCCGGTGCTGGCTCAGGAGCTCAAGGAGTACGTCGCAAGCCTCCGCTGAGCCGGTGCCGTCAGCCGCCCAGCAGCTGCGCGGCGATGTCGGCGACTGCGACTCGGGCGGTCCGGCCGACGCCGATCAGGGTGGCCGAGGCCGGTCCGGTCCAGTCGCCGTAGCCGACCAGGTGCAGTCCCGGGACGTCGAGGGCGCGGGTGCCCTCGGTCCGGACGTGGCCGCCGGTGCTGCGCAGCTTCAGCGGCGCGAGGTGGCCGAGCTCGGGCCGGAACCCAGTGCACCAGATGACGACGTCCGCCTCGATCGTGGTGCCGTCCGGCCACAGCGGGCCTTCGGGCGTGAGCCGGGTGAACATCGGGCGGGCGTTGAGCGCGCCGGCGTCGCGAGCACGGCGCACCGGCGGCACGGCCACGATGTCGCCCAGGCCGGCGACCCCGCCGGGGTCGGCGGCGCCGCGGTCGAGGGCTTGGCGGCGGCGAGTGGCGATGTCGAATAGCACGTGCCCGTCGACCTCGTCGGGCAGGAAGCGGGGTGCTCGGCGGGTCGCCCAGGCGACCTCGGCGATGCCGGTGAGGTCCGCAGCGATCTGCGCGCCGGAGTTTCCGCCGCCGACCACGACCACGCGCTGGCCGGCGAACTCACCGGGGCCGCGGTAGTCGACGGCGTGCAGCTGACGACCGGCGAAGGAGCCGGGCACCAGCGGCAGGAACGGCCGCCACCACGTCCCGGTGGCGCTGATGACGGCCTTCGCGGTCCAGGTGCCGGTGTCGGCGGTGACCGTGAAGCCGTCGGCGCTGGACTCGACCGCGGTGACGGTGACGCCGCGGTGCACGGGAAGCTCGTAGCGTTTCTCGTAGGCGGTGAGGTAGTCCACGACGTGGCTGGCCGGCGGGTACCACTCGTCGCGATACGGCGGCATCAGCCAGCCGGGCAGCGAGCTGAACCGGGCCGGGGAGAACAGCCGCAGCGACTCCCACCCGTGCAGCCAAGCGCCACCGGGCTGGGTCTGGGCATCGAGGATGACAAAGTCGAGGCCCGCGCGGCGGAGGTAGTAGCCGGCGGCCAGACCTGCCTGGCCGCCGCCGACCACGACCACCTGCGGCGAGGGTGTCACTTCGCCGGAGCCCGATCGACCCAGCGTTTGCGCAGCCACAAGCTCACGTACACCAGGCCGACGAGGACCGGAACCTCGATCAGCGGGCCGACTACCCCGGCCAGGGCCTGGCCGGACGTCACGCCGAACACGCCGATCGCGACCGCGATCGCGAGCTCGAAGTTGTTGCCCGCCGCGGTGAACGCCAGCGTCGTGGTCCGCGAGTACGACAGGCCGGATGCCTTGCCGAGCAGGTAGCCGCCGCCCCACATGATCGCGAAGTAGGCCAGCAGCGGCAGCGCGATCCGGGCGACGTCCAGCGGCCGGGAGGTGATCGTCTCGCCCTGCAGCGCGAACAGCACGACGATGGTGAACAGCAGCCCGTAGAGCGCGATCGGGCCGATCTTCGGCAGGAACTTCCCCTCGTACCAGTCGCGGCCCTTGCGCTGCTCGCCGATCCGCCGCGACAGGTAGCCGGCCGCCAGCGGGATGCCGAGGAAGATGACCACGGAGACAGCGATCTCCCACGGGGAGAAGGAGACGCTGGTGGTGTCGAGGCCGAGCCAGCCGGGCAGCAGGTCGAGATAGAACCAGCCGAGCACCCCGAACATGATCACCTGGAAGACGGAGTTCAGCGCGACCAGCACCGCGGCGGCTTCCCGGTCGCCACAGGCGAGGTCGTTCCAGATGATCACCATGGCGATACAGCGGGCCAGCCCGACGATGATCAGCCCGGTCCGGTACTCCGGCAGGTCCGGCAGCAGCAGCCACGCCAGCGCGAACATCAGCGCCGGACCGAGGATCCAGTTCAGCACCAGCGACAGCACCATGGTGCGCCGGTCGCGGGTGACGGTGTCGAGCTTGTCGTAGCGGACCTTCGCCAGCACCGGGTACATCATCAGCAGCAGGCCGAGGGCGATCGGCAGCGACACCTGCCCGATCTTCACTGCATCCAGCACGCCCTGCAGTCCGGGGATCACACTGCCGAGACCGAGCCCGACGGCCATCGCGGCGATGATCCACACCGGGAGGAAACGGTCCAGGAAGGACATTCTGTGCAGGACGTCGGCGTCGGCCGGGGTGGCGGTCTTGTCGGCGGTCTCGGTCACGGACCGTGCCTCCAGAAGTAGGTCGTCGGGGTGGTCAGGCGTCGAGGACCTCGGCGAGCAGGCCGCGGACGCGGCGGTCGATCTCGTCCCGGATCGGGCGGACGGCGTCGACGCCCTGGCCGGCCGGGTCGTCCAGCGGCCAGTCCAGGTAGCGCTTGCCGGGGAAGATCGGGCAGGTGTCGCCGCAGCCCATGGTGATCACGACGTCGGAGGCTTCGACGTCCTCGGTCGAGAGCTTGCTGGGCACCTCGGCGGTGATGTCCAGGCCCCACTCGGCGAGCGCCTGCGCCGCGGCGGGATTGACCTTCTCGGCGGGCTCAGATCCGGCGGAGCGCACGGCGATCCGGCCGAGCGCGTAGTGCTGCAGCAGCGCGGCGGCCATCCGGGAACGGCCGGCGTTGTGCACGCAGACGAACAGCACCTCGGAAGTGCGAGCCATCGAAGGTCCCTTTCGGCATCATCGGCGGTCCCCTCGCGGGCCACCGGCTGGATCGAAGTATGCCAATGCAATTGAAGAGGCTTGGATCGACTCTTGTCAATCCAAGCAGGGTACGATCACAAGACCGAGCTCATCGAGCCGTCGAGGAGGAGCCATGGCCGCGCACGACGGGCACGTTCGGTCGAAGCCGGTCGCGGTGACCCTGCTACTGGCCGAGCCCGCCGCCGTCGTCTCCGACTCGGCCGCCGAAGCCGCGGCGAAACTGTTCAAGGCACTGTCGGACCCGGTCCGCATCCGGCTCGTTTCGCTGATCCGGTACTCGCCGGGCGGCGAGGCATGCTTCTGCGACCTGGCCGAGGACTTCGACATGCCGCAGCCTTCGCTCAGCCACCACCTGCGCGTGCTCGTGACGGCCGGCATCCTCACGCGCGAGCGCCGTGGCACGTGGAGCTGGTACCGCGTCGTTCCCGAACCCCTCGAAACCCTCGGCGGTCTTCTGGCCGCCGGAGGCCCGCTCGCCGACCGGCCGGCCCCGCTGCGGGACGCCCCACGCGAGACCGGCGCGTGAACGCTCAACCGGCCTGCCGGACCCAAGCCTGCGCAGCGGTCTGCACCGCGTCGAACGGGCTGCCCAGCGGCGGGGTGTAGGACAGGTCGAGGTCTTCGATGTCGGCGACGGCCATGGCGTGGTGGATGGCGGCCGCGTAGGTGTCGACGCGCTTGTGCACCGCGCTGTCGCGGTGCCCGACTAGCTGGGCGCCGAGCAGGCGGCCGGAGTCCGCGTCGCCGGTGATCCGGAGGTGGATCGGACGGGCGCCCGGGTAGTAGGCCTTGTGATCGTCGGCCACGGTCTCGACGGTGACTGGCCGGAAGCCGACGGCTTCGTGGTCACGCAGCCCGGTGCGGGCGATGGCGAGGTCGAACACCTTCAGCACCTGGGTTCCGAGCGACCCGGTGAACTCCCGGCTGCCGCCGAGGGCGTTCTCGCCGGCCACGCGGCCCTGTTTGTGCGCGGTGGTGCCCAACGGCAGGTAGACGTCCTGGCCCAGCAGCCGGTGGTAGGTGTGCACGCAGTCCCCGGCAGCGAAGATCCCGTCGACGTTGGTGCGCATTCCGCGGTCGACGGCGATCGCGCCGCGAACGCCGAGTTTCACCCCGGCGGTTTCGGCCAGCGCGGTATCCGGGCGGACGCCGACCACGACGAGCACGACGTCTGCGCGTTTCTCGAATCCGTTGCTGCCGCTGACTTTCAGCCCCGCGGTGGTGCGTTCGATGCGGTGCACGAGCGTGCCGGTGCGGATGTCGACGTCGTGCGCGCGCAGTTCGTCGGCGACCAGCGCCCCGAGTTCCGGGTCCACGGTGGACAGGACCTGCGGGAGCCGTTCGACGAGGGTGACGTCGATGTCGCGGGTGCGTAGCGCTTCGACCATCTCCAGGCCGATGTAGCCCCCGCCGACGACCACCGCGGAGCGCGGGCTGCGGTCCAGGGTGGCGGTCAGGGCGAAGGTGTCGTCCATGGTGTGCAGCAGGTGCACGCCGTCGGCGGGACCGAGCTGGTTGAGCCCCTCGATCGGCGGGCGGATCGGGACCGCGCCGGTGCCGATGACGAGCTGGTCGTAGACCAGCTGTTCCTGACCGCGGTCACTCGTGACCGTGACGGTCCGCGCGTCCGGGTCGACGGCGACCGCACGGGTGTTGAGCCGCAGGTCCAGCCCGGCGTTCTCGAGGTCGGCGCGGGTGCGGTGGGCGAGGCTGCGCCAGTCGGAGACCTCGCCGGAGACGTGGTAGGGGATGCCGCAGATGGAGAAGTTCGGGTAGCCGTCTGCGACCACGAGCAGCGGCCGCACGTCCGGCGCCAGCTCGTGCACCCGCAGGCCGGCGCTGATCCCGGCGTCGCTGCCCCCGATCACCAGCACACGAGTCATGACCATGCCCTCCCTCGTCCAGCGGGTGCCCGTTGACACCCGCGCATTCATTCAACCATTATTGAGTCAATGAACGTTGAGTGGACTCCGGAGCTGCGGGCGCGCGCACAGGTGCACGCCGCCCTGGGCGAACCCGCACGCCTGGCGATCGTGGACCGGCTGGTGCTCGGCGACGCCTCACCCACCGAACTCGGCCAGGACCTCGGGCTGCCGAGCAACCTGCTCGCGCACCACCTGAAGCTGCTGGAGCAGGCCGGAGTGCTGGAACGGTCCCGGTCCGAAGGCGATCGCCGCCGCACCTACCTGCGCCTGCGCCCGGCCTCGCTCGCCGGGCTGCGGCCAGCCGGGACGCGGTCGGCGCCGCGGGTGGTGTTCGTGTGCACGCACAACTCGGCGCGGTCCCAGCTGGCCGCCGCGCTCTGGCGCAGCCAAAGCCCGGTGCCCGCCGCCTCGGCGGGCACGCACCCGGCCGCCCGGATCCACCCGCGCGCGGCGGCCGTCGCCCGCACCCGCGGCCTGTCGCTGGCCCGCGCCCGCACGTCCCGCCTCGACGAGGTGCTGCACGAGGACGACCTCGTCGTCGCGGTCTGCGACAACGCCCACGAGGAACTCGGCGCACAGGCCGGTGACCGGTTGCACTGGTCGGTCCCCGACCCCGCCCGCACGGACACCGACGACGCGTTCGATCAGGCCTTCGCCGACCTTGCCGACCGGATCACCCGGCTCACCCCCGCCGTCCGACTCCCTGGAGCGCAGACCGATGACTGACACCGAGCAGCCCCGCCGGCACGACCTGAGCATCGACCAGCAGCTTGCGCTGCGCACCGCCGCAACCCGCCTGCACGGCGAGTTCGACGGCGTCTTCGGCACCGAGACCATCGAACAATTCCTGCACTCCAGCTACGACCAGTTCGCCGGCCACAGCACCATCCCCAACTTCCTGCCGCTGCTGGCCGAGCGGTTCGCCCGCCAGCGCCTGCACGCACTGGCCAAGGTCGAAGGCCACCACGACGGCAAGCCGACCGTGCTGTTCCTGTGCGTGCACAACGCCGGACGCAGCCAGATGGCCATGGGGTTCTTCCAGCACCTCGCCGGCGACCAGGCACTCGCCTGGTCCGGCGGCTCCGAACCAGGCCACGAAATCAACCCCTCGGCGATCACCGCGATGCACGAACGCGGCATCAACATCGCCACCGAATTCCCCAAGCCCTGGACCGACGAAATCGTCCGCGCCGCCGACGTCGTGATCACCATGGGCTGCGGCGACGCCTGCCCCATCTTCCCCGGCAAACGCTACCTCGACTGGGAACTCGAAGACCCGGCGGGCAAGAGCGTCGACGACGTCCGCCCGGTCCGTGACGAGATCGAACGGCGCGTCCGCGGCCTGCTCGACGAGCTCGGCGTCCCCGCCCTCGCCTGATCCACGACGACCACTGCCTGCCGAGGAGTACCGCATGGATCAGCCGTTGCCCCGCAAGCTTGCCGCCGAATTCCTGGGCAGCCTGTTACTCGCCGCGCTGGTGATCGGATCCGGAATCGCCGCGCAACGCCTCTCCCCCGCCGACACCGGACTGCAGCTGACCGAAAACGCCGCCGCCACCGCAGCCGGACTGTTTGCGCTCATCCTGATGTTCGCACCCGTCAGCGGCGCCCACTTCAACCCCGCCGTGTCCTTCGTCGACGCCGCGTTCGGCGGGCTGTCGTGGCGGCACGCCCTCGCCTACCTACCCGCCCAGGTCGCCGGCTGCATCGGCGGCGCGATCCTGGCGAACCTGATGTTCTCCGCCAGCGCGGTCTCCATCAGCACCACCCATCGCGCCACGGCCGCGCATGGCTTGTCGGAAGTCGTCGCGACCGTCGGCCTGATCTTGATGATCTTTTCCCTCGTCCGCTCGGGCCGCGCCGAGCGAGCCCCGGCCGCGGTCGGCGCCTACATCGGCGCCGCGTACTGGTTCACCAGCTCCACCAGTTTCGCCAACCCCGCGATCACGATCGGTCGCATGTTCAGCGACACCTTCGCCGGCATCGCCCCGGCCTCGGTGCCGCTGTTCCTGGGAGCTCAGGTCGTCGGCGGCGGGCTCGCCCTGCTGCTCGTCCGCACCCTCTACCCCGGCGTCACCGCCGCCCAAGCCGTCGACGTGGTCCTGCCCCACCCGGCCGCGTCCGCCAGCCGCTGACCCGCCTCAACGAGGAGGCACCCCGTGCACCAGCGCATCGACCGGGACACCGGAGCCGACCGCATCGTCAACCAGCTCGCCTACCGCTACGACGGGCTGTTCGACCGCGACCGCATCGACACCCTCTTCCACGACAGCTACGACCGGCTTGCCGAAACTGCCCACGTCACCGTCTTCCTGCCCACCCTGGCCGAGAAACTCACCGTCCAACGCCTCGACGCCCTCGCCCAAGCCGAAGGCAAGATCGCCAAACGCGTTCCCGAGATCCTGTTCGTCTGCGTCGGCAACGCCGGCCGCTCCCAGATGGCCGCCGCACTCGCCCGCCACCACGCCGGCACCCGCGTCCACATCCGCACCGGCGGCTCCAACCCCCACGAAGCGATCTACCCCGAGGTCGAACAGATCATGACCGAAACCGGGCTGTCGCTCGCCGAGGAGTTCCCGAAACCCCTCACCAACGAAGTCCTCGCCGCCGCGGACGTCGTCGTCACCATGGGCTGCGGCGAACACTGCCCCATCCTGCCGGGCCGCCGGTACGAGGACTGGTCCATCGACGATCCCGCCGACCAGCCGCTGAACCGCATCCGGGCCATCCGCGACGACATAGACCACCACGTCCAAGCCCTGCTCGCCGAACTCCTCCCCGCCGCCATCTGACCCACCAGCGGCGACCGCGCCGGGCGGTGACCAGCTCGCAACCCCTGTTGATGCATCTGCCGTCAGCAGCAGTGCTCGCCGCGCCAGGCTTCGCGCCCCTCCTTGACCGCCACGGCCGCGATGACCAGCGCGACCAGAGGGTCGGCCCACGACCACCCGAACCAGGCGTTGAGCAGCAGCCCGACCAGCAGCACGCCGGACAAGTATGTGCACAGCAGCGTCTGCTTCGAGTCGGCGACCGCGCTGGCCGAGCCGAGCTCGCGCCCGGCGCGCCGCTGAACGTAGGACAGCAGCGGCATCACCAGCAGGGACACCCCGGCCAGCACGATGCCGACCGTGGACTCCTCTGCCGGCGCGCCACCGAACAGCGCGCGGACCGACTCGACCGTCACGTAGCCGGCCAGGGCGAAGAACGACACCGCGATGACCTTCAGCGCGGTCCGCTCCCGCGCTTCCGGGTCTTTCCCGGAGAACTGCCACGCGACGGCGGCCGCGGACGCGACCTCGATCACCGAGTCGAGCCCGAAGCCGATCAGCGCGGTGGAGTCCGCGATGGTGCCCGCGGAGATGGCGATGATCGCTTCGATGACGTTGTAGGTGATGGTGGCGGCGACCAGCCATCGCACCCGGCGCGTCAGGACCTGCCGACGCTCGGGCTCGACCTCGTTGGGTCCCGCGCAGCAGCCGTCCGAGCAGGTGTCGCCGAGAAGATTCTCCCCGCGCAGTTCCGGCGACTGGCTCATCGCGCCGCCGCCTTCGTCGCCGCAGGCTCGTCGACGCATTCTTCGCGGGGCTCGACCGCAAGGACGACCTGCAGCAGCTCGCCGAGTGCGCGGGCGAGGTGCTCGTCAGACAGCGCGTACCGCACCTGACGGCCTTCGTAGGTCGCGACCACCAGGCCGCAACCCCGCAGGCAGGAGAGGTGGTTGGACACATTGGAGCGGGTCAGGCCGAGCTGTTCGGCGAGCCGGCCGGGGTACTGGACGCCGTCCAGCAGCGCCACCAGGATCCGGCACCGCGTCGGGTCCGCCAGCGCGCGCCCCAGCCGGGCCAGGGCCGACTCCCGGGTCTCACAGGTCAGCATGCAGAGAACAGTACAGCCCTCACTGAATACAGCAAAGGCTGCACTGTTGACTCTCTGCTGACCTTCGGATTCGACGGTCGCGACGTAGCCAAGTTCGGCGATCGCCACGCGGCCGTCTTGACCGGCGAGGTTCCGCGGCTGCCGTCGTTGTCGAGAATGGGGCACGTACTAGCTCACTGTCCAAGTCACTTCCGTGACCGGCCGACAGAACTGCGGCCGCGTCTGGACAGCCGGACCGCGAGATACGCCATGTAACCCAGAAGCCAGACCAGAGCTGTCACAAACAGCACGCCAAGTGCGCGGATCCATCCAGTGAAGGCCGTCGGGCCCCCGGCCATCGTCATCACGGGCAGCACGATCCCGACGATGGTCGGATACAGCAGGACTCCGAGCCCGATCCACAACTGGCGGTCCGGCCGGACGATCGCGTCGCGGCGCTCTCGCAATCGGTAGGCCTCGATCTGCGCATCTTCCCGACGCTGGGCCGCACGCTCCTTATCCGCCGTCAACTGGCTGCGGCTCTGGTCGGATCGCTGGAGCCCCCTGTTAGTGATCAGCGCGCGGGCAACAGGCGACATTGGCGCCGTGAACCCCGCGCCGAGCAGCAGCGAGTTGATGTTGGGGATAGCGTAAGGAAGCTTTGTACGCTTCGCCGCGTCCAACTTTTCCCGCTCGATCGCTCGAGCCTCGACCACGGCGTCGAACGCAGCCTCGCGCACCCTCGGCCACCGCGGTAGCGGCAAGGCGTCGTCAAGCTCCCCGTCGGCGTTAGCCCAGGTGACCGAGCGCCACTGCTCGGCCGTCAGTTCGGATGCAGGCTTGATCGACTCGTCGAGCTGCTGCTGAGCCAACGCGAATTCTGCGGCCGCCTCCTGCAGGTAGTGCTGAACCTGTTCCGCGGTCAGCGGCGTCCTAGCCAGCAGTTCCCGATCGAGTTGTGTGACGTCGCGCGCCCCGCGGCGGAGCGCATCGAGTACGTCGGGTTCGTCCAGGAACTCGGCGGCTTCGAAGGACTCCCAGACCTCCTGAGCGGCCTTGGCGCGAACGTCGGCGATGCGGAGCCGTTCTTCGGCTTGATCCAGCAGCGCCTGAGCGCCCTGCTGTTCGCTGTCGATCCCGACGAACCGGTTGACCAGCAGACCGCCGACGATGGCGACCAAACCGGCGCTAGCACCGGTGATCGTCGACAGAAAGGGAGTCGGATCAGCCATGCTCGGCGCGCTCCAGTTTCCGGCGCAGCGCCCCGCTCGTCAGCCATTGAACAGCCAACGCCGCGAGGTGCACCGCAGCCTCAGCCTCAGCCTGTCCTTGGTCTCGAGACGTAGCGCCGCCTCCGTGCCGAGAACGCTGCCCTTGCCAAAGCTGATCAAGCAGTCCGACGAACGGCTCGATACTCGCCGGCGCGTCTACACCGTCGACCAGTACCAGTTCCCATTTGTCCGACTGGTTGCGCAGGTCCCGCACGACCGTCCCGAGCGAGGCGCGGCCGTTCTTCGGGGAGACGATGGGAACAAATGCCTCTTCGACCGCTCGCACCGCTTCGCGGTAGGCGCCCGTCGCATCCGGCTCCGGCCGGTAAGCGTGATACCAAGCCCTTCCTAACAACTCGGCAGTTCCCTTGCTTGCCGCAGCCACAGTGCTCTGGAACGCGCTCTCGACCGTCGGATCGACTCGCCACGTCAGATGTGCACCGTCATCGGCCACCTTGTACGCCGACCGGCCCAAACGAAGTATCCGGTCAAGGCGGTCCAAGTCGGCAGCTTCGATAATGCAGCCGTCACTTTCCCCGCTGAGCTGCAACATAGCGTCGATAACGGAAAGTAATCGAGGACCTGGCACGTCATGGAGAGCGTCCACCATGTACTGCGTCGAGTGCGACCAGCCCAAAGACAGCAGTACTGCTTCGGCCAGCTCCTCTGGACGATTTCTGAGCACCTCAGCCATCCACTTCTTGAGCGGACGAAAGAGATGTTCGGGAACGCCCTCCAACAAAACGCGGCCGGCCGGCCGACCGGCGATCCGATCGTCGAAGCTCTGGAAGGGCTGCACCTCGGTCATCCGGAGACTCTAGCTGCCGACACCGACAAGGAGCGGTAGCGACGACGGCTGCAAGCTCCCAGCACCACAACGGCGTTGCTACCCAACGCCGCATCGCAACAGACGTGCGTCCTATTACTGTCCTGCACTAGCCGTCTCCGATCGTTGCGTTCGCGTCGGAGCGATACGGCTCGACTCCATACCCGGACTGCATGGCTTGATGCGCGGGGCGACGTTCCTCGAATGCATCAGCAGGGCGAGCGCGGTCAGGCCGTCGCGCCGTCGGCTCGGCGAGCGCGACAACACAGCCCCGCTGACCGCGATGACTATCGCGATGCCCATGGATGCCGGCAATACCAGCAAGAGAAGAGCCACTCGCCCTCCAATGAATCGAGTTCTTCCGCACGAACTCCACGGTAAGGGCTAGATGGCGGAGTATCTGTCGCCAAGTTACTACCACACGACGTAGACTTACCCCCGTGCGAGTCGGCTATGGCAACGGCGGCTGGGTCCGGGTGGACGGCATCGGACTGCCCGGCCAGGTGTACGCGCGCTTCGCGCAAGGTACGGACCGCAGGTGGCGTATCACCGAGCTCTACGTCGATGGCGAAGGCGAGCCTCTGCCGCCGGCAGCGATCCGGCAGCTGCCCATCGATGCTCTGGAGGCTGCCATGCTTGAAGGGTCGGAATCCGTAGAGAGTCGCTCCAATGTTGCCGGGCCGGACCTCCATCGGCTGGCGGCGCATTACGCAACGACCTGGGGATCAGGCACGTACAGCGGCCGACACTGCAGCAGTTGCGGCGGCCCGGTCCGGGGCAGAGCGCACGGGGGTCCCCAAAGATCGTTGAGCAATTGGGTCGCCGAAAGCTGGTTCGCGCAATTCGCGGAGTCAGGTGTCCGCCAGACTTCCATGCCTCAATCACCTGAGCCTCCCGCTGCCGAGGCCGACGACTTCCCTGTGCTCGACCCGCCACAGGGCAGCCGGATCACCGACGACTTTCTGGTCCGGATCCGCAGCGCTTACGCGCTTTGCCTGAGACGGGGCCTGCCGCCCGCGCCGACGATCGCCGAGCTGGCGGCCGTCTCACCGCGGACCGTCCACAAGTGGGTCTACACCGCTCGGGCCCGTGGCATCATGCCGCCAGGGCAGCGGGGGCGGGCCGGGTGAATTCGGTTTTAGGGCACTTCGGGGCAGCCTGGAGAAACAGCAGC
Organism: Amycolatopsis tolypomycina; assembly: GCF_900105945.1. NCBI lineage: Bacteria > Bacillati > Actinomycetota > Actinomycetes > Pseudonocardiales > Pseudonocardiaceae > Amycolatopsis > Amycolatopsis tolypomycina. The sequence continues at coordinate 7,276,629 of NZ_FNSO01000004.1, forward strand.
CATTGCCGTCTGCATTTCGGATCGCACGGCCGCACACAGCTTCCTCGAAGTCGCGGCTCCGACCCCGAGCTCGCGGCGCAGACTTTCAGCTGAAATGGGACGCTGGTAACGATCCCAGTGCTCGCGGTTGAGGCTCCTCGCCCGTTCCAGCTTCGCTTCGCTACCCGCAGCTGTCATCTCGATCGCCAGCTCCTGGCCGACCGGGACTGCGCATTCCGGCTCCACCGCCTGATCGGGCGCTGAGCTGTCGTGATCTTCTCGCTGTTCTTGTGCGGTGTCGACGATCTGCAGGCTTCGGAGCATTGCTGGACCGACCTCGGCCCAGCCAATCAACAGCAGCGGTCCCACTGCATCAAAGCCAGCTTTACCCCACTGACCTGCACAGATGGGATCGGCAACGTTCAAGGCTAGCGTCGCGGTGCTAGCTGCCAGCAGGAGGCGCCGAGCCGGCCGCAGGACCTCTTCCGGAGCACCCTGCATCGCCAGATGCCTGGTACCCACGAGCAGGCCGAGCACGGTCAGGTCCAGCGCCGGGGCCACCAGCGGAGCGACGTACGCCGGAACACCGATCCGCAGTGCCAGCGCCAGGACGTTCCCGAAGCCGAAGAGAAAGGTCAGCCCGATGACGATGCTCATCATCGTGGTGACGAACCTGCTCACGCTGGCCGAGGACCCCATCACGCCCTCCCGCGCATCGACGCGAGGTCGTACGTGCCCTCGATGACCAGCGTGCCCGTCAGCCGAGGCCGATCAGGGTGATGATGGTCTGCGTGGTGCCCCCGACGGGACTCGAACCCGCACTGAGTCGATTTTAAGTCGACTGCCTCTGCCGATTGGGCTACGGGGGCACCGCACACTCTAGGTGATGACGTCGGTGCGGTGTCCAGGACACACAAAACCGAGAGCCCCCGGCCACGGGGACCGGGGGCTCTTCGGCGAAGGCGAAGCGGATGTCAGGACTTCGAAACGCGCGCGAACTCGTCCTTCGGGTTGTTGATCTGGCCGAGCGAGATCACCTCGCGGCGGAACAGGCCACCGAGGATCCAGTCGAACAGGATGCGGATTCGCCTGTTCCACGTCGGCATGGCCTTGAGGTGGTAGGCGCGGTGGAACAGCCAGGCCGGGAAGCCCTTGATCTTCAGGTTCAGCGCGTCCGCGACGCCCTTGTGCAGGCCGAGGCTCGCCACCGCGCCGAGGTTCTTGTGGAAGTAGTCCTTCGGCTTGCCGCCGCGCAGGACCTTGATGATGTTCTTCGCCAGCAGCCTTGCCTGGCGGACCGCGTGCTGGGCGTTCGGCGGGCACGTCGCCGTCGGGTCTTCCTCCGTGCGGGACAGGTCCGGGATCGCCGCGTTGTCGCCCGCCGTCCAGACCTCCGGGTGGCCGACGACCTGCATCGCCGCCGTGGCCTCGAGGCGGCCGCGCTTGTCGAGCGGCAGGTCCGAGTTGGCCAGGACCGGGTTGGCCTTCACGCCCGCGGTCCAGATGATCGTGTCGGTGTCGAACTCCGTGCCGTCCGACAGCACGACGTGGCCGTTTTCGAACGACTTCGCCGCCGTCGACAGGTAGACCTCGATGCCGCGCTTCTCCAGCTGCTCGACCGTGTACACGCCGAGCGTCTCGCGGACCTCGGGGAGGATCCGGCCGGCCGCCTCGACGAGCACCCAGCGGATGTCGAAGGTCTTGATGTTCGGGTAGTAGTTCTCCACCGCGAACCGGGTCATGTCCTCGAGCTCGGCCAGCGCCTCGATGCCGGCGAAGCCGCCGCCGACCACCGTGAACGTCAGCAGGCGCTTGCGCAGCTCGGGGTCGAGCGTGCTGGCCGCCTCGTCGAGCTTCGTCATGATGTGGTTGCGCAGGTAGATCGCCTCGCCGATGGTCTTGAAGGCGATGCCTTCCTCGACCAGGCCCGGGATCGGCAGGATGCGCGCGACCGCACCGAGGGCGACGACCAGGATGTCGTAGCCGAGCTGCTCGATGTGGCCGTCGGCCGCCTCGACCGTGACGGACTTCTTCTCGTTCTCGATCTTGGTGACGCGCGCGGTCAGCACGTGGCAGCGCTTGAGCACCCGCCGCAGCGGCACGACCACGTGCCGGGGCTCGATCGCGCCGGCCGCGGCCTCCGGGAGGAACGGCGCGTAGGTCATGTGGGGCTGCGGGTCAACGACGGTCACGGAGGCCTCGTTGGCCCGGAGCATCTTCTGGAGGCCGTACGCCGTGTAGAGCCCGACGTACCCACCACCGAGGACGAGGATCCGAGTCGGTTCCGACTTCGACTTCGCAGCAGCCATGTCCTCATGGTGACACCTCCGCCGCGACCTCGCTCGGGGGCCCCATCCGGCTGTGACCAGCGTCGCGGCGGTTTCCGTAACGATTCAGTCCGGCGCTGTCACCGAGGTCGCGGCGCGGAAGACGGCCGCCACCATGGCGTGGGTCACGCGGTGTGTCTGGACATTGCGCGGCGATACGTGATAACAGCCGAAAAGCCGCAGGTCGCCCAGCTCCACGACGGTCCCGTGGCCGAACGGGGGCCGCGGGTTCGGCACCGGCCAGCCCGCCTCGGCCAGCACGGGCAGTAACGCCTGCCAGCCGAACGCGCCGAGCACCACGATCGCCCGCAGTGTCGGACGTAACAGTGCCAGCTCCTCCGCCAGCCACGGGCGGCAGGTGTCCCGCTCGGCCGGCGTCGGCTTGTTCTCCGGCGGCGCGCACCGCACCGGCGAGACGAGCCGGGTGCCGTACAGCTCGAGGCCGTCGCCGATCGCCGTGGACGTCGGCTGGGACGCGAGCCCGACCTCGTGCAGGACGCGGAAGAGGAAATCACCCGATGGGTCGCCGGTGAACATCCGGCCGGTGCGGTTCGCGCCGTGCGCCGAGGGCGCCAGGCCGACGACGGCGAGCGACGCGTCCGCCGGCCCGAACCCCGGCACCGGGCGCGCCCAGTACTCCTCGCCGCGGAAGGCCGCCTTGGTGCCCGCCACACCCTCGCGCCAGCTCACCAGCCGTGGGCAGGCGCGGCACCCGGCGACGGCGGCGTCGAGCTGGGCCAACGTCCTCATTTCAGCGCCGCCCTGGACAGCCGGTCGGCGTGGCGGGTGGTCTCGGGCAGCCGGTAGCGCGGGGTCAGGGCCAGTGTCAGCCGGCACGCGTGCGCCAGGTCGATCCGGTGCCCGGCCGAGACGTACACCGGCTTGACGCCCTCCCGGGTCCGCAGCACCGCGCCGACCTCCTCCCCGGCGTCGACCAGCGGCACCGAAGACCCACGAGCGGCCGCCGGGTCGGCGTGCGTGCCGACGAACCGGGTCTTGCCGACGCCGAAGGCGGGCAATCCGGTCAGCACGCCGAGGTGGCAGGCCAGCCCGAAGCGCCGCGGGTGGGCGCGGCCGTGGCCGTCGCAGACCAGCACGTCGGGGGTGCGGTCCAGGCGCTCGAGCGCGGCCAGCAGCGGCGGCAGCTCGCGGAAGGCGAACAGGCCCGGCTCGTACGGGAAGACCGCCCGCGCGCGGTGCGTCCGCTCCTCGACCACCGTGAGCCCGGCGGTCTCGAGGGTGACGACCGCCGCGGCGATGTCGCCGTCGTCGTCGTAGGCGACGTCGAGGCCGGTGACGGTCGGCGGCAGCTCGGGGCAGTCGTCGGCGAGCTCGACCCGGCCGCGGAGCCGGTCCTGGACGGCGAGCGCCTCCTCGGTCGTCGACGGCCAGTCCTCGGTGTGCACCAGGTCACCCTGCCACAGCCGCCGTCGCCCGCCGACTAAGTTGGGTCCATGGCGGACACCACCCCCGAAGCGGCTACCGAGACGAAGACTCCGGAAACCACGGAGATCCCGGCCGAGCCGACCGACGACATCGTCACCACGCAGCACACCCTGACCGTGAAGCGGAAGAAGCTCGCCTACACGGCGAAGGCGGGGCGGATCGTCCTCCGCAAGGAGATCGTCAAGGACGGCAAGTCCGAGGGCTTCAAGGCGAAGGCGGAGGTGTTCATCACCTCCTACACCCTCGACGACGCCGACCCGGGCACGCGGCCGGTGACGTTCGCCTTCAACGGCGGCCCCGGCTCGTCGAGCATCTGGCTCCACATGGGCCTGCTGGGGCCGCGCCGCGTGCTCTCGGGCGACGTCGACGACCTGGTGCCGCCGCCGTACGGGCTGGCCGACAACCCCGAGACGCTGCTGGTGCACAGCGACCTCGTGTTCATCGACCCGGTGTCGACCGGCTACTCGCGGGCCTCCGAAGGCGGCGAGACGAAGGACTTCCACGGCTTCAAGGGCGACATCGAGTCGGTCGGCGAGATCATCCGGCTCTGGGTGTCGCGGCACCAGCGCTGGCTGTCGCCGAAGTTCCTGGCCGGCGAGTCGTACGGCACGCTGCGCGCCGCCGGGCTGGCCGCGCACCTGCAGGACAGGCACGGGCTCTACCTGAACGGCCTGCTGCTCATCTCGTCGGTGCTCGACCTGGGCACGCTGCGGTTCACCGAGGGCAACGACCTCCCGTACTCGCTGTACGTGCCGACGTACGCGGCGATCGCGCACTACCACGGCCTGCACGGCGAACGCCCGCTCGACGACGTCCTCGCCGACGCCGAGGACTTCGCGGCGAAGGACCTGCCGTGGGCGCTGGCCCGCGGCGCCCGGCTGTCCACTCAGGACAGGGCGGAGGCGGTGGCCACGCTGGCGTCGCTGACCGGGCTCACCGAGTCCTATGTGGACCGGGTGAACCTGCGCATCGAGCACGTCCGGTTCTTCACCGAGCTGCTGCGCGACCGCGGCCTGGTGGTGGGCCGGATGGACGGCCGGTTCACCACGTGGGAGCCGGACGGCGGCCGCGAGCACATGAGCGACGACCCGTCGATCTCCCGAGTGGTCGGCGCCTACGCGGCGGCGTTCAACCACTACGTGCGGGCGGAACTGGGCTACGAGAACGACCTGCCGTACGAGATCATCAGCGAGGACACGTTCAAGGCGTGGTCCTACGCGGACTTCGAGGGCCGGTCGGTGTCGGTGGTGGATTCGGTGAGCGCGGCCATGCGCGCGAACCCGCACCTGCAGGTCCACGTGGCATTCGGCCACTACGACGGCGCCACGGCCTACTACGCGGCCGAGCACGTGCTGGCGCATCTGCAGATCCCCGAGGAACTGCGCGAGAACATCGACACGGCGTACTACCCGGCCGGCCACATGATGTACGTCCACGAGCCGACCCGGGTGCAGCAGTCGAAGGACCTGGCGAAGTTCGTCAAGAAGGCGTCGAACCGCTGAGCACGGCCCGCAGCCGCCGCCACTGGACAAGACCCACGACGAGCTGCGCCGTCACCGCGAGAACCGCGTAGCCGACCAGCCACGGCCGCCACTCCGGCGGCTGGGCGTGGCCGACCAGCGGATCGACCAGCACGGGAAGGGCGTAGATCCCGGGCATGGCCATGAGCAGGTCGTGCAGCCGCACGGCGGTGTCCACCGCCCGGGAGGTTGCGTCCTCCGCGATCACGGGACGCCGGAGGACGTCGGTCACGATCGCGGCCGTGACCGCCGCACCCATGGCCAGCAGGAGGAGCCAGCTGCCCGCATACGTGCGGAACGGTGTCGTGGCGAACATCGTCACGGCGAGGGCCGCGCCGCCGCCGAAGGTGATCAGCGGCACGGTGAGGAACCAGCCGGTCACCTCGGTGCGCGGCGGGCCGGCGAGCGTGCCGAACCGCGCCAGCGCCTGGCGGTCGCGGAGCCGCGCCGGAAGCCAGTAGCCGAGGTGCTGGGCCATGACGATGAAGAACAGGTACGAGCTGTCCACCAGGTCCACGCCGCGGACACCGGGCAGGAAAGTCAAGCTCGCGAACCCGATCGTGGCGACCACGTACGCCAGGGCCGCCACGCCGACCCACCGCCACGTGCCGGGCGGGCGGGCGCCGGCGCGGAAGCCGAGCCGCAGGGCCAGCAGTTCCGTCAGCGTCGGCACGTCGACGCGGTGCTTGACCAGCCAGCGGCCGGCTGCCACGCGCTCCGCGTCGGTCGCGCTCACGAAGTCACCGTCCCGTAGTGGCCGGGCGGCAGGCCGGCGCGCCGGGCCGCCCTCGCGGCGCCGACGATGACCGCCCCGACCAGGACGAAGTACCCGATGGCGGGCACGAACCGCGCCGGAGGCCACGGCCAGCTGGTGGACAGGTCGATCCAAGCGAAGAACTGGAACGCGAACGGCGTTGCGAACGCTCGGACGTCGTAGGCCCGCAAGGCCGCATCGACGGCGAGGGAAGCCTCGTCCTCGGCGATCACCGGGGCACGCAAGGCCCGGCCGAGGACCGGGGTCATGCTCGCGGCCCCGATCACCAGCGCGGCGGCCCAGCCCGCCGGGTGGGCGGCGAACACCGCGCACAGGACCACGCCGCCGGCGAACGTCGTCGCCACCGCGCCGAGGTACCACCAACCCACCTGGCCGGCCGCCACCCGCAGCGACGGCCGGGCCCCCGGGGGAACCAGCCGGGCGGCGGCGCGGTCGGCCCGCCAAACCCGGCGCCACTGCAGCAGGGGGAAGGCGGTGCAGACCACGGCGAACACGAGGAACCGCGCGAGCACCGGGATCAGCGGGACCAAGGCGAACGCCCAGACCACGCCGGACAACACGCCGTAGGCCGGGTAGGACCGCGTGGCCAGCTCCCGTGCTCCGAGGCGCACCGCGAGCAGCGGCGCCGGCTCGTCCACCGCCACGCCGTGCCGGGCCAGCCACGCCCGAGCTCCCTGTCTCTCGGCGAGCGTCGTCCACGCTGTTCCCACCGCCATCGAACCTCCCCTGTCCCGCAGTACACGCCCGAGGCGGCGAGAAGGTTTACCGGCCGTAGAACCCCGGCGGCAGCCGGCGGTGGCGCCGGTGGACCAGGAGCCGGCCGGTCAGTTCCAACGCGGCCACCACGGCCACGTAGGTCCACGCTGTCCACTCCAGCAGGGCGGACGGCTGCCAATCCATCATGAGCACCGGCACCGCGAAGAAGGCGTACACGGCACACGAGGTGTAGCGGTGGACGTCCTCGGCGCGCAGGACCCCGTCGACCAGCCGGGACGCCTCGTCCTCCGCGATCACCGGCGAGCGGAGCGCCTTGCCGAGCACCAGCGCGGTCGCTCCGGCGCCGACGGCCAGTGCCATCGTCTGCAGCGTGACTTCGAGCGGAGGCGAGTACCAGTGCTTCCCGGTGGACTGCCCCACGCTCAGGAACGTCGTCGCGCACAGCACCGCACCGCCGGCGAAGCAGACGGCCACCGCGCTCAGGTACACCCAGCCGACCTGCCGGGCCGCCACGCGCAGCGGCAGCGGGGGGCCTGGCGGCACCAGGCGCTCGGCGAGGCGCTCCCGGCGTTGCATCCGCCACCAGCGCACCAGCAGCGCCACGGTGCAGGACACGGCGACGAACGCGCCCCGGCCCGGGAAGTCGATGCCGGCGACGAAGACCGAGAGGTAGGCCCCCAGGACCGCGACGGCGACGGCTTGCTCGGATCGTTCGCGGAGTCCGTAGCCGCGGGCGCCGACGCGCAGGGCGAGCAGCCGCCATGTCCCGTGGTACACGCGCAACGCCCCGGACAGGTTGCCTGTCCGGGGCGTTCCGTTCCGAAGATGCCCTACTTCAGGTACTGCGAACCGCGCGTCACCGCCGACCAGGCGTCGACCCCGCCGTGGCCGTAGAAGCTGTTCAACGACGGGGTGCCCTCACAGGTCGCCGTGAACTCCGGCCCGCGGCCCTCCTTCAGGTAGTCCACCGTCCGCGGCACCGGGCAGGCGATCTCGCGCGCCGTGCCCTCGAGGACCCGCTGGACCTTGTCCGGGTCCATGCCGAACTCGCCGTGCGACTTCTTGCCGTACTGCGAGACGATCAGCGCCGCGACGCCGGTCGCGTGCGGGGTGGCCATCGACGTGCCCTGCAGCCACTGGTAGTAGCCGACCCGGCCGTCGGCCGCCGTGGCCTTCTTGACGCCCGCGCCCAGGCCCGCTTCCGTGATGTTGCCGTCGGCGTCGATGTTGCCTTCGGCGATGCCCACGTTCTTCGGGTACGTCGAGAGGATCTGGTTCTCGACCGTGCGGTACCACGGCGTGCCGAAGTAGTCGCGGAAGAAGCCACCCGGGCCCGAAACCGAGATCTGCTCGAGGCCGTAGTTCGAGTAGTCCGCCTTCTTCTGCGACGGCCCGAACGAGCTCACGCCGATCGTGTGGTTGCCCTCGACCGGCAGGTTGAGGCAGGTCGAGTTGTCGATCGTGCGCGGGTGCGTGCTGTTCGCCGGGTAGTCCGGGCTGGTCGTGTCCGGCTGCGGCGCACCGAGGTCGGTGTGCTGGTTGCCCAGCGCCACCAGCATCGTGACGCCCTTGCGGTGCGCGTAGTTCAGCGCGCGCTGCGTCGCCTCGATGATCGTGCGCTGCTCGGCCTGCTCGGCGGGGGTGTCGGCCGGGTTCGCCGCGCAGTTGTACAGCCACGGGTCGGTGTAGAACGACATGTTGACCACGTCGATGCCCGCGTCGCCGGCGTAGGTGATCGCGTCGACGGTCGGCTGCAGGAAGAAGTAGCCCGAGTCCTGGCCGGCGCGGATGTTCACCAGCGTCACGTTGGGCGCGACACCGGAGACGCCGAAGCCGTTGGCCGCGGCGGCGATGGTGCCGGCGACGTGCGTGCCGTGGCCACCGTCGTCGTGGTTGGCCGGGTCCTTGCAGCCGCGGAACTCGCACGGGCCGTCGACTTCGTTGCCGTTGGGGTCGGCCGGGATGTCGACGGTGAAGTTGCGCGAGTCGGCCAGGTCGAAGTTCGGCGCGATGTCCGGGTGCGTGCCGTCGATGCCGGTGTCGATGACGCCGACCTTGACCTGCTTGCTGCCCGGCTGCTTGGTGCGCGAAAGGTCCGAGCGGACGGACTGGAGGCCCCAGAGCTGGTCGTCCAGCGGGTCCATCCCGACGGCCTTGTTCGAGGCGGCCTTCTTCGAGGAGGAGGCGGCGCCGCGCCCTTCCTTCTCGGCGTTGTCGCTCTTGACCTTCTTGCCGTTCTTCGGCGCCGAGCCGATGACCTGGGACTTGGCCGCGCCGAACACCGCGCGGTTCGCGGCCACGCGCTCGGTGAACCCGGTTGCGGGCGCGCTGGCCTTGATGAGACCGACCGCGGTGTTGGTCTCCAGGACCGTGCCGCCCGCGGCCTTGATCGCCTGCTGGGCGCTGCCGATGCTCTGGACGTCCTTGGCGAGCACGGTGAACTCGGTCGCCGGGCCGGCCAGCGCGGGCTGCGCCGACGCGGCCGGGACCGCGACCGCGGAAACCGCGCCGAACAGCGGCACGGCCAGCACTGCGGCCAGAAGCCTGGGTCTCTTCACGTTTTCTCCTCCTCGCGGAAAGCGGTTCCTGCACCGTATAGATCGGACAATGCGCAAACAACGGCCAAACGTACGTTATGGAACAACCGACTTCTGCTCGGCGAAGTGACAAGCTGACAAGTGGCCGTCCGTCCTGGGCGCCAGGTCCGGCACCTCGGTGGCGCACCGGTCCTCGGCCTTCCAGCACCGGGTCCGGAACCGGCACCCGGACGGGGGATCCAGGGGGCTCGGGACGTCGCCGGTCAGCCGGATCACCTGGCGGCGCCCGCGCACGGCCGGGTCCGCCACCGGGACCGCCGACAGCAGCGCCTGGGTGTACGGGTGGGACGGTCGTTCGTAGATCTCCTCGTCGGTGCCGAGCTCGACGATCTTGCCGAGGTACATCACCGCGACCCGGTTGGACAGGTGCCGCACCACCGAAAGGTCGTGCGCGATGAAGACGTAGGACAGGCCGAACTCGCCCTGCAGGTCGCCGAGCAGGTTCATCACCTGGGCCTGGATGGAGACGTCCAAGGCGGACACCGGCTCGTCGCAGATGATCACCTTGGGCCGCAGCGCGAGCGCCCGCGCGATGCCGATGCGCTGGCGCTGGCCGCCGGAGAACTGGTGCGGGTAGCGGTTGAGGTGCTCGGGGTTGAGCCCGACCACGTCGAGCAGTTCCCGCACCTTCCCCGCGCGCGAGCCCTTGGGGGCGACGTCGGGGTGGATCTCGAACGGCTCGCCGATGATGTCACCGACCGTCATGCGCGGGTTGAGCGAGGTGTACGGGTCCTGCAGCACGATCTGGATCTCGCGCCGCAGCTTCCGCAGCTCGGCCCCGCGCATCGCGAAGATGTCGCGGCCCTCGAACTTCGCGGTGCCGCCGGTCGGTTCCTCGAGGCGCATCAGGACCTGGGCGAGCGTCGACTTCCCGCAGCCGGACTCGCCGACGACGCCGAGCGTCTCGCCCGGCATCAGGTCGAACGAGACGCCGTCGACGGCCTTGACCTGCCCGATCGTGCGCTTGAAGAGGATCCCGGTGCGGACCGGGAAGTACTTCTTCAGGTCGGTGACCGAAAGGATCGGCTCAGGCACGCGAACTCACCACCTCTTCGGCGAAGTGGCACGCGCTCGTGCGGCCGAAGCCGATCGCGTGCTGCGGCGGGACCTCTTCCGAACACTTCGCTTCGGCCCGCTTGCACCGCGGGTGGAACGGGCAGCCGGGCGGGATGGCCAGCAGGCTGGGCGGCAGGCCCTTGATGGTTTCCAGCGTCTGTCCTTTGAGGTCGAGCCGGGGCAGGGAGTCCATCAGCGCGGCGGTGTACGGGTGGGCCGGCGCGCGGAACAGCTCGACGGCGTCGGCCTGCTCGACGATCCGGCCCGCGTACATCACCGCGATCCGGTCGGCGACCTCGGCGACCACGCCCAGGTCGTGGGTGATGAGGACGAGGCCCATCTTGCGTTCGGCCTGGATCTCGTGCAGGAGGTCCATGATCTGGGCCTGCACGGTGACGTCGAGGGCGGTGGTCGGCTCGTCGGCGATGAGCAGGTCCGGGTCGAGCGCCAGCGACATGGCGATCATCGCGCGCTGGCGCATCCCGCCGGAGAACTGGTGCGGGTAGTCCTTGACCCGGCGTCCGGCCGCGGGGATCCGCACCGTGTCCAGCAGTTCGATCGCCCGCTTCCGGGCGTCCTTCTTGCTCATGCCGAGGCGGATGCGCAGCTGTTCCTCGATCTGGAAGCCCACGGTGAACACTGGGTTCAGCGCGGACAGCGCGTCCTGGAATATCATCGCGATCTCGCTGCCGCGCACCTCGCGACGGCGTTCGGCGGACGCCGTCAGCAGGTCCTCGCCGCGCCAGCGCACGGCGCCGGCGGTGATCACGCCGGGCGGCATGTCGAGGATGCCCATCACCGTCTGCGCGGTGACGCTCTTGCCGGAGCCGGACTCCCCGAGCACGGCCAGCGTCTCGCCGGCGTGCACCGCGTAGCCGACGCCGTTGAGCACGTTCGCCACGCCGTCGGACGTCCGGAACTCGACGTGCAGGTCTTCCACTTCGAGCAGGAGTTCGTTGTCGGACAAGGACTTACCTCGACTTCGGATCGAGCGCGTCGCGGATGCCGTCGCCCAGCATCACGAAGGCCAGCACGGTCAGGGTGACGAAGGCGCCGGGGAACAGCAGCATGTGCGGGTCGTTCCGGAAGTAGTCCCGCGAGTCGGCGATCAGCACGCCCCACGAGATCACCGGCGCGCGCACGCCGATGCCGAGGTAGGCGAGCGTCGCCTCGGCGCCGATGAACGCGCCGAGCGCGATGGTGGCGTACACGAGCACCGGCGCGATCGTGTTCGGCAGCAGGTGCCGGAAGATGATCCGCGGGGTGCTCGCGCCGAGGCCGCGCGCGGCCTTGACGTAGTCGAGCTGCTTGGCCACCAGCGTCGCCGAGCGCATGATCCGCATGCCGACCGGCCAGCTCAGCACCGCGATGGAACAGACCACCTGGACGATGATGGTGACCGCGCCGGGGTTCGAGCCGGGCGCGTTGAACGTCGTCAGGATGACGATCGCGCCGAGCACGAACGGCAGGCCGGCGAAGATGTCGCCGAAGCGCGAGAGCAGGCTGTCGACGAGCCGGCCGTAGTAGCCGGCGATGATGCCGATCACCGAGCCGAGCAGCACGGTCAGCAGTGTCGAGAAGACCCCGACCAGCACCGATGCCCGGGTGCCGTAGATCGTGCGGGCGTAGACGTCCTGGCCCTGGTTGTCGTAGCCGAACCAGGCGTCCGCGGACGGGCCCTCGTTGGCGTGCGCGAGGTCGCTGAAGCCCGCCTCGCGCGAGCTGAACAGGCCGGGCGCGATCGCGATCAGCAGGATGAGCAGGATGATCACCGCGGAGGCGATGACGGCAGGCTTGCGGCGCAGCTGGCGCCACGCGTCGCTCCACAGGCTGCGGGGTTTCTGCGGGCCGGTGGCGGAGTCGTCCACACGGGACAGCTCGGCCGCGTCGGCCCCGCCACCACCCACCAGGTTCGGGTCAGTCATAGCGGATCCTCGGGTCGAGAACGGCGTAGAGCAGGTCGACGACCAGGCTCATCAGCAGGTAGACCAGCACCAGCAGGACGACGACGCCGACGACGGTGGCGCTCTCCCGGTTCTGGATACCGCGGAAGATGAGCCCGCCAAGGCCGTTGATGTTGAACACGCCTTCGGTGACGATCGCGCCGCCCATCAGGGCGCCGAGGTCGGTGCCGAGGAACGTGAGGACCGGGATCACCGAGTTGCGCAGCAGGTGCACGAGCACGACCCGGCTCTGCGGCTGGCCCTTCGCGATCGCCGTCCGCACGTAGTCGGCGCGGCGGTTTTCGGCGATGCTCGTCCGCGCCAGGCGGGCCACGTACGCCATGGACAGGCTGCCGAGCGCGATGCCCGGCACGATGAGCTCGCCGATGCCCGGGTCGTCCGACACGCTCGCCTCGATCCAGCCGAGGCCGCCGGAGCCCAGGGCGAGCTGCAGCACGATCGCCGTGACGAACACCGGCAGCGAGATCAGGAACGTGGTCGAGACCAGCACGAGGTTGTCGAGGAAACCCTTGCCGCGCAGGCCGGTCAGCACGCCGGCGGTGAGCCCGATGACGGCTTCGATGACCACGGCGATCACGGCGAGGCGGAGCGTGATCGGGTAGGACGTGGCGATCAGCTCGCCGACGGAGGTGCCGTTGAAGGTTTCGCCCCAGTCGCCGGTGAACAGGCTCCCGAGGTACTTGAAGTACTGGACGAAGACGTTGTCGTCCAGGTTGAACTTCTCGGTCATCTGGGTGATGTAGGCCTGGGGGCAGGCGGCCTGGCCGCACTTGCCGGAGAACGGGTCGCCGGGCACGGCCCAGACCAGGACGTAGATGAGGAACGTGGTGCCGAAGAACACCGGGATCAGCTGCAGCAGCCGTCGCAGGACATAGCGGGTCATCAAGAGTTCCTAGCTTTCGAACACCACAGTGCGCGCCGGCCGTCGTGAGTGGTGAGGCGGGTTGGAACCCGCCTAACCACTCACGACGGCATGGTGGTGGGAGCTGCCGCTACTTCTTCATGACCTCGATGGACGGGTAGTCCGGCATGCGCCGGAAGTCCAGGGCCGCGGACTTCAGGTTCTTCGACTTCGCCGCGGTGCCCTTCTCGTCCCACACCGGGATCGTCGGCAGGTCCTGCGCGACCAGGTCCTCGGCCTGCTGGTACAGCTTGACCGCGGTGTCCTTGTCGACGGTCGAGTCCGCCTGGGCGAGCAGGGCGTCGACCTTCGGGTTGGAGTACGTCGAGTCGTTCGAGGACGCGCCGGTCTTGAAGATCGGGTTGAGGAAGTTCTCGATGGACGGGTAGTCCGCCGACCAGTCCGACCGGCCCATGCCGGTGAGCTTGTGGCCGGTCACGATGCTGCGCCACTGGCCGAAGTCGGTGGCGGGCACGAAGTCGCACTCGACGCCGAGCGTGTTCTTGATGCTGTTGCACGCCGCGACCAGCGGTTCCTTGCGGCCACCGTCCGCGTTGGACGCGATGGTCAGCTTGCCCTGGAAGCCCGACTTCCGGAAGGCCTCCTTCGCGGCGGCCGGGTCGAACTTGCAGAACTGGCAGACGCCGGGCCGCGCGCCCGGGATGCCCTGGGAGATGTAGCCGTCCGCCGGCACGTAGGTGTCGTTCATGACGGTCTTGGTGATCTGCGCGCGGTCGATCGCCATCGAGATGGCCTTGCGCAGCTCGAGGTTGTTGTAGCCGGGCACGTAGTACGGGATGTTGATGGTGCTGATCCCGAGCAGGTGGCCGGTCACCAGCCGGTCGCCGAGCTCGTTCTTGTACTTGCCACCCGAGACCGCCGACGGCGGCAGCGCCTCCATGAAGTCGAGCCGCCCGCTCAGCAGGTCCTGGTAGGCGGTCTCCTGGCTGGCGTAGATCTTGATGTCGAGGTTCTTGAACTTGACCTTGTCGTCACCCTTGTAGTCGTCGAAGCGGGTGAGCTTGATGTCCTGGTTCGGCGTCCGCGAGACGAACTTGAGCGGCCCGTTGCCGATCGGGTGCTGCTCGAAGGCCTTGGGGTCCTTGAAGAACGAGTCGGGCAGCGGCGCGAAGGCCTGGTAGCCGATCTTGATGTCGAAGACCGAGAAGGGCGCGGTCAGCGTCACCTGGAACTCGTAGTCGTTCTTCTGGACGAGCCCGGACATCTTGTCGGTGGCCGGCTTGGCGTTCTCGTCCGCGGGGTGCACGTCGGAGTAGCCCTGGATGTTCGAGAAGAAGTCGGTGTTGAGCTGGCCGTTCGGCGCGTAGGCGCCGTAGTTCCAGGCGTCGATGAAGTTGTGCGCCTTCACCTCGGTGCCGTCGTGGAACTTCCAGCCCTGCTTGATCTTGATGTCGAAGACCTTGGAGTCGGTCGTGGTGATCGACTCCGCCATCAGGTTGGAGGGCTTGGCGTCGGCGCCGTTGAACCCGACCAGCGTGGCGAACATCGGCTGAATCGCCTTGGTTCCACCGAGGTCGTTGATGTTGGTCGGGACCAGCGCGTTCTGCGGTTCGGTGCCGTAGACGCTGACCGTGCCGTCGGGGTCCGTCTCGCCGGCGCCCGTGGAGCTGCCCGAGCCACCGCCGCACGCGGTGAGCGCGAGCGCCAGCGAGGTCATCACCACCGTGGGTCCCCAGAGCCTGCGCGAAAGACGCATGATCCCCTCCATATCCGGTGTGTCCGAAAGGTGAGACGCACGCTATCGGGGCCGGTGAAGCCGATCACAGGACTGCGTGTTGCAAATGTGTGACGACCGTCGGGACCACCTGGTTGGAGCACAACCAACGTAGGAATCCGGATACTCCGGACGGCCTAGCGCGGACAGTTGGTCATCAGCCGCTCACCCACGGTTTTGGTTGCGCCACAAGCCCTTTCGGGCGGCCGAACGGTCGGTCAGGTGAGCGGTCCAGCCTGATGTCATGAAAGAGTCGTTCATGACACCAGGCGTCATGAACGACTCTTTCATGGCGTGTGGCGCGGGAGGTCAGGCGAGGGAAAGGGCGATGCCGTCGAGGATGTCGTGCTCGCTGACCACCAGCTCGGTCGGGCCGCCGCGGGCCGCGAGCTGCTCGGCGAGGGTCTGGACCACCACCGCGCCGCCGCCGATGACGTCGACCCGGCCCGGGTGGATCACCGGGTTGGCCGCGCGGGTCGCGTGGTCGCTCTGCAGGAGGTCCGTCGCGAGGCGGTCGATGTCCGCCGGGGCCAGTTTGGACAGGTGGACGCGGTCGCTGTCGTACTCCGGCAGTCCCAGCGCGATCGCCGAGAGCGTCGTCACCGTGCCGGCCACGCCCACCCACGTCCGCGCGCGGGCCACGTCGACCACGTCGAACGCGTCCGTCAGCACCTTGCCGGCCAGGTCGCGGGCGGCGGCGATCTCCTCGGCCGTCGGCGGGTCGCTCTTGAGCGCGCGCTCGGTGATCCGGACGCAGCCGATGTCGACGGACTTCGCCGCGATCACCTCCGCCTGCCGGCCGTCCCAGGTGCCGAGGACCAGCTCCGTCGAGCCGCCGCCGACGTCGACCACCACGAACGGGCCGTCGTCGGGGTCCTGCTCGCCCACCGCGCCGGTGAACGACAGCCGCGCCTCCTCGTCGCCGCTGATCACCTCGGCCTCGACACCCAGGGTCTCGCGCGTCATGCGGAAGAAGTCGTCGCGGTTCTTCGCGTCGCGGGTCGCGGACGTGGCGACCATCCGCACCTTCTCCACGCCCTTGCGCCGCGCGGCGATCGTGTAGTCGGCGAGCGCGGCGCGGGTGCGTTCGAGCGCCTCGGGGGCCAGCTCACCGGTGGCGTCGACGCCCTGGCCGAGCCGGACGATCCGCATCTCGCGGTGCAGGTCGCGCAGGTCGACCGTGCCGTCGTGGCGCGGTGTCAGCTCGGCGACGAGCAGGCGGATGGAGTTGGTCCCACAGTCGATCGCGGCAACACGAGGCATGCCGCAACCCTAGCTGGCGGGTGTCGCCGTCCCCACGGTCGTGGTCGTGGTGGTGGTCGTGACCGAAGTGATCACCTGCCCGCAGGTGGGCTCCGGCGGAGTGGGCTTCGGCGGCGAGCTCGTGCTGGGCTCTCCGGTCTCCGTCGTCGTCGGCGGCGGGGTGGTCGTCGTGCTGATGACCGTGGTCGTGGTGGGTGTCGTCGTCGGCGGCTTCGTGCACGACGGCGGTGCGGACGTGGTCGGTGCCGTGCTCGTGGACGGCGGCGGGGTGGTGACCGTCGTCGGCGGCACCGGTGGCGGCGGCACGGACGGCGGGGCCGGGGCGAGCGCCGCGTTCGGCGCGCCGATCGGCACCGTGCTGTCCGGCACCTGCATGATCCCGTTGCGGTAGGCGTCCGCCCACAGGATCACCGTGTTCACGTACGTGTCGGAGTTGTTGTACCGGTAGATCGCCCCGCGCAGCTGGTCCGGCTTCGCCAGGTCGAACCCGCCGGAGCACAGGTACCGGCCGGTCGCCAGGGCCGCGTCGAAGATGTTGTTCGGGTCGGACTTGCCGTCGCCGTTGCCGTCGGACGCGTAGCCCTTCCACGTCCCCGGGATGAACTGGGTCGGGCCGACCGCCCGGTCCCACACCGGGTCGGTGTCGAGCAGGCCGCCGTCGGTGTCCGGGATCGCGGCGAAGTTGCCCTGGCCGTTGAGCTGCGGGCCGAGGATCGGCTCGCGCGTGGTCCCGGCCGCGTCGACGTACCCGCCGCGCGCGTGGTTGGACTCGATCCGGCCGATGCTGGCGATCAGCGCCCAGTCGATGTGGCACGCGGGCTGCTCGCGGCCGAGGATGTCGGCGGCGTTCTGGTACGCCTTGAGCGCGGTGGCCGGGATGCCGAGCGGGCCGTCGGGCAGCTCGTAGGCCGGCAGCGGCATCGGGGTGGGCGCGCCGGGCAGGGTGCCGTCGACGGCGATCTGCTGGATGGCGGCGTTCCCGGGGTCGTAGCCCTGGCCGAGCGTGGCGTCACGGGTGTGCTCACCGCCGCCGCCGAGCCAGCCGAGGGTGCCGCCGCCGGCGACCAGCGCCGGGACGACGGCCAGGATGCCGGTGATCAGCGGGTACGCGGTGCGGTGGCGGATCCCGAATCTTCGCGCGTAGCTCCCGACTGCGGTTGGCAGCCGCCGCACACGCATGCTCAGAGCCCTCCTGGCCGGATCGGACACACTCTCGGGGGACAGCCTGCCGCACTCGCGGCGAGGTTTCAGCCCATCGAGAGGCGCGATCGAGGTTTTCGCTCACCCAGACCAGTTATCTCTTCACACTGCGCGAGTGTTACGCGGCGCAGTCTCCGGAGGGCCACCCGTTGGCCTTAAGCAGGGCGAGCGTCTCGTCACCGAACGGATTCACGCCCGGGCCGACGGCCAGCGAGTGCGCGACGTGCACGTGGAGGCACTTGACCCGGCCGGGCATCCCGCCCGCGGTGACCTGGTGGCCGAGCGGCTCGATGGCGTCCCGCTCGGCGAGGTACCCCTCGTGCGTGCGCTGGTACTGCGCCGCGAGCTCGGGATCGGTGGTGAGCCGCTCGGTCATCTCCTTCATGATCCCGGACGCCTCGATGGTGCCGATCATCGAGTTCAGCTTCGGGCACGTCAGGTAGTAGAGCGTCGGGAACGGCGTGCCGTTCTCCAGCCGCGGGCTGGTCTGCACCACGGACGGGTGGCCGCTCGGGCACCGCGCGGCGATGGCGCGCAGCGCTCGCGGCGGCCGTCCGAGCTGCTCCGCGATGATCTCGCGGTCGGCGTCGGTGACGGGCTCGAACCGGTGCTGCTGCGTGCTGTTCACGCGGTCAAGGTTAGAGCGTGCCCCGCGCCACCCGGCCCGCGCCCCAAGCGCCCCAATGTGGCGTTCGGTGCGTTGGACGCACCGAACGCCACATTGGGTGCGTTGGACGCAACCAACGCCACATTGGGGCGCTCTGGCTCAGCCGCCCGAGACCTGGTTCCACAGGTTCTCGTACCACGAGCTGCCCGCGGCCTGCTGCTGTCCGGCAGGCGGGGCCGCGTCGGGGGCCTTGTCTTCCGGCAGCTGCACGATGTACGGCGTCTCGCCCGGCTTGACGTACCGCAGCCGCCGCCGGGCCTCGGCCTCGATCTGCGCGGGGTCGCTCAGCTCCGCCTTGCGGCCCTGGAGCTGAGCGACCTCCTGCTGCAGCTGGGCCTGCTGGGCCTGCTGTTCGCGGACCTCGGTCCGCTGGGAGAGGTACGTGCGCAGGGGCACGGCGATGGTGAACGCCAGCGCGCACACCACGATCGCCACCACCGCCGCGCGGCGGGTGGTGGACATGCCGAGCACCTTCGCCGCCCCCGACGCGCGCTTGGCCGCCAAGCCCCGGCGCAGCCGGGCCCTGGTGGTCTCCGCGTCGCCGGTGCGGCGGCGCGCCGCCGCGCTGCCGTCCGCCGTGCGGGGCGACCGGGATCCCGGGCTCCCCGCGCGACCCGCGTCGGGGCGGCGGGTCCGCGTGGGTCCACCGACCCGCGCCGAACCGCCGCCACCGCCGCGGCGGCCACGTGTCCTCCCCCGGTCCGCCATCGGCGTCAGGCCTCGGCGCTGAACCGCGGGAAGGCCAGCTCGCCGGCGTACCGGGCGGCGTCACCGAGGGTCTCCTCGATGCGCAGCAGCTGGTTGTACTTGGCGATCCGCTCGCCGCGGGCCGGCGCACCGGTCTTGATCTGGCCGACGCCGGTGGCGACCGCCAGGTCCGCGATGAACGTGTCCTCGGTCTCGCCCGAGCGGTGGCTCATCATCGACTTGTAGCCGAACGACGTGGCCAGCGAGATCGCGTCGAGCGTCTCGGACAGGGTGCCGATCTGGTTGACCTTCACCAGCAGCGCGTTGGCGGCGCGGCGGGTGATGCCCTCCTCCAGGCGGTCCGGGTTGGTGACGAACAGGTCGTCGCCGACGATCTGGACCTTGTCGCCGACGTCCGCGGTCAGGGTGACCCAGCCGTCCCAGTCGTCCTCGCTCAGCGGGTCCTCGATCGACACCAGCGGGTAGTTCGCCAGCAGCTCGCCGTAGTAGGCGGACATCTGCTCGGCGCTGCGCTTGGTGCCTTCGAAGGTGTACGCACCGTCGGCGAAGAACTCCGTCGCGGCGACGTCGAGGGCCAGCGCGACGTCGCGGCCCGGGGTGTAGCCGGCCTTCTCGATCGCCTGGACGATCAGGTCGAGCGCCTCGCGGTTGTTGCCGAGGTTCGGCGCGAAGCCGCCCTCGTCGCCGAGGCCGGTGGCCAGGCCGCGGCCCTTCAGCACCGACTTCAGCGAGTGGTAGACCTCGGTGCCCCAGCGCAGGGCCTCGCGGAAGGTCTCCGCGCCGATCGGCGCGATCATGAACTCCTGGACGTCGACGTTGCTGTCGGCGTGCGAACCACCGTTGAGGATGTTCAGCATCGGCACCGGCAGCACGTGCGCGTTCGGCCCGCCCAGGTAGCGGAAGAGCTCCAGCTCGGCCGACTCGGCCGCGGCCTTCGCGACGGCCAGCGAGACGCCGAGGATGGCGTTCGCGCCGAGGCGGGACTTCGCCGGCGTGCCGTCGAGGTCGACCAGCTTCTGGTCGACGATCCGCTGGTCGACGGCCTCGATGCCGACCATCTCCGGGCCGATCTCGTCGAGGACCGCGGCGACCGCGCGCTCGACGCCCTTGCCGTTGTAGCGGCCGGTGTCGCCGTCACGCAGCTCGACCGCCTCGTGCTCACCGGTCGACGCTCCCGACGGGACCGCGGCCCGCGCCAGGGTGCCGTCGTCGAGAGCCACCTCCACCTCGACCGTCGGGTTGCCGCGAGAGTCCAGAATCTCGCGCGCGCCTACCTGCTCGATGAGAGCCACGCCATGCTCCTCGGTACGTCTTCAGCCTGCGGTAACGCGCCCAGCCTAGCCGTCTCGGCAGTTCACCCGTTGGAGGACTCACCGCCCTCGCGTACCTCCTGCCAGCCCGGCGGCAGTTCGACGGTCTCCGACGTCTGCTGCCAGAAGGTCCAGCTGTTGCCCCCGAGATCGGCGACGGTGAACACCCGCGCGCCGTAGGGCTGGTCCTGTGGCGGCTCCAGCTCGCACTCGTCGCCCAGGGCGGCCTCGACGCGGGCGTACGTTTCGTCCACGTCGTCGACGTACACGATGTTGAGCTGGCCGACCGGCCCGTCGACGCCCTTGGCCTGCCAGTAGTCCGCCCCGACGCCGGCGAGCTGGATCCGGGCGTCGCCCGCCCGCAACGTCGCCTGGAAGACCTCGCCCGCCGCGTCGCAGAACCGGACCTCTTCGGTGAAGCCGAAGACCCTGGTCAGCCAGGCGAGCGCCGCCGTGGCGTCGGAGTAGTAGAGGTAGGGCGCCAGGCCCCGGTACCCGCTGCTCATGGCGGCACAGTCCATCACGTCCCGTTCGGAGGCGTGTGCAACCCCCTCCCCCCGGGGTAACGTGGGAGCGACCATGACGGACGCCGCAGCTGCTTCGCAGCCTCCCGAAGAGTCGCGGTTCCATGCCTTCCGCCAGGCCGAAGACCTGGTCGGCCGCCGTCGCCCGCTCGACGCGCTGAAGGCACTGCAGCCCCTGCTGGAGTCCGAAACGGACAAACCGTCGGTGCACCTGCTGGCCGGGCGCGCGTACTTCCACTCCGCTCAGTTGCGACGCGCCGAAGAGGCGTTCACCCGGGTGCTGGAACTGGACCCGACGGACCACTACGCGCGGTTCATCCTGGGCCGCACGCTGCAGCGCCTCGGCCGGTTCGTGGAGGCGCTGGCGCAGATGCGGATGGCGTCGGCGATGAACCCGGTGCCGGAGTACCTCGAGGCGATCAGCGAGGTCAAGGCCCACATCGCCCTGCGCGAACCCTGACCCGACCGGGCCGAACGGCCCGGGTCGCCTCGGCCTTTCGGCCGATCGGGCCGGGCCCCTCGACCGATGTTCCGCGGCCGTTTTCCGGCGAAGCTGGTTCCAGACCGAACAGGGAGGAACCACGATGTCGATCTTCGCCACGCTGGGTGCGTACGCCGGGCTGCTGCTGCTCGTGCTGATGGCCGTCACGCCGTTCGTCGCCGACCGCGAGCTGTGACTCAGGGCGCGACGCTCGCCTCCGCGTAGGCGTCCGCCGCGCTGAAGACGTCCTGGCCGTACGCCAGGGCCTGGTTGTAGAACAGGATCGCCCGCCACCAGCCGGCCGGCGTCCCCAGGTCGTCGCCGCCGGAACACAGGAACCGCGCCGCCGTGAAGGCCGCGTCGTCGATGTTCTGCGGGTCCGGCGCGCCGCCGTCGCCGTTCGCGCGCTCCTGGTACTTCTTCCACGTCGACGGCAGGAACTGCATGGGCCCGATCAGGTGGTCCCACGACTTGTCGCCGTCGAGCTTGCCGCCGTCGGAATCGTGCACCGCCGGGACACCCGGCGAGCCGTCCAGCGGCGGGCCGACCACCGGCTTGGCCACCCGGCCGTCCGCGCCGATCGCCGCGAGGTCGAACTCGCCACGCTCGTTCTCGACCCGGCCGATGCCCGCCAGGGTCGCCCACGAGAGGTGGCACGTCGGCTTCTGGCGCTGCATCCACATCTCCGCCCGGCCGTACGCCGAGAGCACGCGCGCCGGGACGTGCGTCTTGTCGGCGACGCGGGCGGCCCAGGCGTCCAGCTCCGCGCGGTCGGACGCCTGCGGCCGGTCGACCGGTGCGGCGAGCCCGGCTCGGGGCGCTTCGGCGCCGGGTTGCGGACGCTGTTCGGGAATGGCGAGCGCCGGCTGGACCGGCGGCGACGCGGCCGGCGCGTCCGGGTTGCGGACACCGATGGTGACGACGAGGACCACGCCGGTGACCACCAGCCCCAGCGCGAGGGCGATCCGGCCGACGTACCGCCTCGGCGGGCCACCCGGGGGCGGCGACGGAGGCGTGACGGTCGGCTGAGCGGTATCGGCCACTCGAACAGGTTACGGAGCCACTCAAGGGGGTCCCCCAAGCGGCTGACCAGGCAAGCAGACGGTAAAAACAATCCCCCTGCCAGCGACGTCACAGATTTCGTTATCGAGTCGACGCGCAGGGCCCTGACCTGCGGTTACCCTAACCTAACTTCGCGGTCGAGTCCTATTTGCCCGATTCCTGCGCCGAACGCGGGCGTACGCTCGCTGGACTTACAGGTGAGCCTTACCTAAAAACTTCCTGGACCCAGAAACTCAGGGAGGCACCGGTGTTGTTCTCGAGCGCGCTGATCGGGCTGCGTGAAGGCCTGGAAGCCGCGCTGGTCGTCAGCATCCTGGTGGCCTTCCTCGTCAAGACCGAGCGGCGGCACGCGCTGCGCTGGGTGTGGCCGGGCGTCGGCGCCGCGGTGCTGCTGTCGGTCGCGATCGGCGCGATCCTCACCTTTTCGACCGCCCAGCTGTCCTTCGAGCACCAGGAACTGCTCGGCGGGAGCCTCTCGATCGTCGCCGTCGGGTTCGTCACCGCGATGATCTTCTGGATGCGCAAGGCGGCGAAGAGCATCGCCGCCGAGCTGCGCGGGAAGATGGACGACGCGCTGAACGTCGGCCCGGCCGCCGTGCTGCTGCTGTCGTTCCTCGCGGTGGGGCGCGAAGGCCTGGAAACCGCGGTGTTCTTCTACTCCACCGTCCAGGCCGCGCAGGACGAGACCGTGCAGCCGCTGATCGGGTTCGCCGTCGGCATCGCGGCCGCGGTGGTGCTCGCCTGGCTGCTCTACAAGGGCGCCGTCCGCTTCAACCTCACCAAGTTCTTCACGATCACCGGCGTCCTGCTGGTGTTCGTCGCCGCGGGCGTGCTCGGCTACGGCCTCCACGACCTGCAGGAGGCCGCCTTCCTGCCCGGCATCAACACGCTCGCGTTCGACGCGTCGGCGGCGCTGCCCGAGACGTCCTGGTACGGCGCCCTGCTCAAGGGCATCTTCAACTACTCGCAGCAGACGACCGTGCTGCAGGCGATCGCCTGGGTCGCCTACGTCGCCGTCGTGCTGCCCCTCTTCCTCAAGCCCAGCAAGAAGACCGCGCCGGCGCCCGCCGCCGCGGCCGCCTCGAAGGAGTGACCGTGCGCAAGACCCCCTCGCTGGCCGTACTGGCCGGCGCCGCCGCCCTGGTGACGCTGGCCGCGTGCGACAGCAAGAGCGACACCGGCGCCGCGGCCGGCGGCCCGATCAAGGTCTCGGCGTCCGACACCGCGTGCGAGGTCTCCGCGACCACGGCCAACGCGGGCAACGTGACCTTCGAGATCACCAACAAGGGCACCAAGGTCACCGAGTTCTACCTCTACGCCGAGGGCGACCGGATCATGGGCGAGGTCGAGAACATCGCCCCCGGCCTGAACCGCCGGCTGATCGTCGAGGTCGCCGAAGCGGGCAAGTACCAGACCGCGTGCAAGCCGGGCATGGCAGGCAACGGCATCCGCGGCGACTTCACCGTCACCGGCGGCGTCGCGAAGCAGAACGACACCAACGCCCAGAAGGCGGAGGCGACCAAGAGCTACGCCGGCTACATCGCGAACAACACCACCGCACTGCAGGACGAGACGGTGAAGTTCGCCGACCTCGTCAAGGCCGGCAAGGTCGACGAGGCGAAGGCCGCGTACGCGCGCACCCGCGTCTACTACGAGCGCATCGAGCCGGTCGCCGAGAAGTTCGGCGACCTCGACCCGGCCATCGACGTCCGCGAGGCCGACCTCGAGCCGAACCAGCAGTTCACCGGCTTCCACCGGCTGGAGAAGGACCTGTTCAAGACCGGGCTGCAGCCCGACAGCGCCCAGATCGCCGACAAGCTGGTGACCGACGTCAAGGACCTGGTCGCCAAGACGAAGACCCTCGAACTGTCCGCTTTGGACCTCGCGAACGGCGCGAAGGGCCTGCTCGACGAGGTCGCGACCGGCAAGATCACCGGCGAGGAAGAGGCGTTCTCGCACACCGACCTCTGGGACTTCCAGGCCAATGTGGACGGCTCGAAGGGCGCGATCGCCTCGCTGCGGCCGATCCTGCAGGCGAAGGACCCGGCGCTGGTGTCCACTCTGGACAAGGAGTTCGCGAACGTCCAGGGCCTGCTCGACAAGCAGCGCGCCGGTGACGGCTTCAAGCTCTACACCGAGCTTTCCCAGGACCAGGTCAAGGAGTTCGCCTCGGCCGTCGACGCGCTGAGCGAACCGCTGAGCAAGGTTGCGGAGGTCGTCTCCAAGTGACGTCGGAAGAGGGCACGCGAGTCTCGCGGCGGAAGCTCTTCGGCCTGGCGGGCGCGGGGGTCGCGCTCGCCGGGGCCGGCGCCGCCGCCGGCATCGGGATCGACAAGGCGACGACCGGTACCGCCGAGGCGTCGACGAACACCGTCGGCTTCCACGGCGAGCACCAGGCCGGGATCGTCACGCCGGCGCAGGCCAACCTGCACTTCGCCGCCCTCGACGTCACGACGAAGGACCGCGAGAAGCTGCGTCAGCTGCTCAAGACGTGGACCGAGGCGGCCCGCCGGATGACGGCGGGCCAGGAGGTCGTCGCGAACGGCGCGGTGGGCAGCGGCGCGTACGCCCCGCCCGGTGACACCGGCGAGGCGCTCGACCTGCCGGCGTCGAACCTGACGCTGACCATCGGCTTCGGGCCGTCGCTGTTCGACGACCGGTTCGGCCTGGCGGCCAAGCGCCCGCCGCAGCTGATCGACCTCCCGCTGTTCCCGAAGGACAAGCTCGACCCGGCCCGCAGCGGCGGCGACCTGTGCATCCAGGCCTGCGCGGACGACCCGCAGGTGGCGGTGCACGCGGTCCGCAACCTGGTCCGGCTCGGCTTCGGCGTCACCGAGGTCCGCTGGTCGCAGCTCGGCTTCGGCCGCAGCTCGTCGACCTCGCGCGAACAGCCGACCCCGCGGAACCTGTTCGGCTTCAAGGACGGCACGAACAACATCAAGGCCCAGGACACCGACTTCCTGCGCGACCAGGTGTGGGCTTCCGCGGCCGACGGGCAGGCGTGGATGGCGGGCGGCTCGTACCTGGTGGCGCGCCGGATCCGGATGCACATCGAGACGTGGGACCGCGAAACCCTCGACGGCCAGGAGAAGATCGTCGGCCGCACGAAGGGCGCCGGCGCCCCGCTGGGCCAGACCGCGGAGTTCGACGAGCTGGACCTCGACGTCGGCGGCGCGGGCGGCGAGAAGGTGATCCCGGAGGACGCCCACGTCCGGCTGGCCTCGCACCAGGCGCTGAACGGCGTCCGCATCCTGCGCCGCGGCTACAACTTCGTCGACGGTTCCGATGGCGTCGGGCACCTGGAGGCCGGGCTGTTCTTCCTGGCGTTCAACCGCGACACCCGCAAGCAGTACGTGCCGATGCAGCAGGCGCTGTCGTCGAAGGACGCGATGATGGAGTACGTCCAGCACACGGGTTCGGCGCACTTCGCGGTCCCGCCGGGCGTGACCCGCGAGTCGAGCTGGGCGGACGCTCTGTTCTCCTGAGTTGCCTAAAGCCTTTAGGTTGATCTAGCCTATCCTTAGGCAACCGGGAGAAGGCTGATGGTACGGGCAGGACTGACCACCGAACGCGTGGTGCGCGCCGGGGCGGAGCTGGCCGACGAGGCCGGCTTCGACCGGGTGACGCCGTCGGAGCTGGCCCGGCGGCTCGGCGTCCAGGTCGCCAGCCTGTACTCGCACGTCAAGAACGCGCACGACCTGCGGACGAAGGTCGCGCTGCTGGCACTGGACGAGCTCGCCGACCGGGCGGCCGCCGCACTCGCCGGCCGGGCCGGGCGGGACGCGCTCGTCGCCTTCGCCGACGTCTACCGCGACTACGCCCGCGAGCACCCCGGCCGGTACGCGGCCGCGCAGCTGCGGCTCGATCCGGAGACCGCCGTCGCGAGCGCCGGGCCCCGGCACGCCGGGCTGATGCGCGCGATCCTGCGCGGCTACGACCTGACCGGGCCGGACGAGACGCACGCCGTGCGCCTGCTGGGCAGCGTCTTCCACGGGTTCGTCAGCCTCGAAACCCAGGGCGGTTTCGACCACAGCGCACCCGCCGCGCCCGAGAGCTGGGTCCGCATCCTCGCCGTCCTCGATTCCCTCCTGCGCGATTGGCCACGGTCTTGATCGACATCCCCCTGACCGCGGACCTCGTCCGCGGCGCCCTCGAACTCGAACGCACCGAACGTGGCCTGGTGCCCCACCGGCTCCCGGCCCGCGCGCGGGCGCAGAACACCGACCCGCGGCTCGCCATGGCCGAGGCGCAGCCGGCCGGCGTCCGGCTGCGGTTCCGGACCACGGCGGACGTCGTCGAGCTGGAAACGCTGCGGACCAAGCAGGTCTACGCCGGCGCCCCGCCGCGCCCGGACGGCGTGTACGACCTGGTGGTCGACGGCTCGTTGGCCGCCCAGGCGAGCGTCGACGGCGGCAACACCCTGGACGTCGACATGGCGACCGGGGCGTCGTCGTTCACCGCGGGTCCCCCGGGTGTCGTCCGGTTCGCCGGGCTGGGCGGGCAGCCCAAGGACGTCGAGCTCTGGCTGCCGCACAACGAGCTGACCGAGCTGGTCGCCCTGCGCGCCGACGCGCCGGTTTCACCCGCGCCCGGTGGCCGGGTGTGGCTGCACCACGGCAGTTCGATCAGCCACGGCTCGAACGCGGCGAGCCCCGCGACGACGTGGCCGGCGCTCGCCGCCACCGCCGCCGGCGTCGACCTGGTGAACCTCGGCTTCAGCGGACAGGCGCTGCTCGACCCGTTCACCGCGCGGGCCCTGCGCGACACGCCCGCCGACCTGATCAGCGTCAAGCTCGGGATCAACGTGGTCAACGCGGACCTGATGCGCCTGCGTGCGTTCGGGCCCGCGGTGCACGGGTTCCTCGACACGATCCGCGACGGCCACCCGGACACCCCGCTGGTGGTCGTCTCACCGCTGTACTGCCCCATCCACGAGCGGACACCGGGCCCCGGCGACTTCGACCACGAAGCGCTGGCCCGCGGCGAAGTCCGGTTCCGCGCGACCGGCGAGCCGGGTCCGGGCAAGCTGACGCTGGAGATCATCCGCGAGGAGCTGGCCCGGATCACTGCGCAGCGGCAGGCGTCGGACCCGCAGTTGCGTTACCTCGACGGCCTCGCGCTGTACGGCCCGCCGGACTTCGCGGAGCTGCCGCTGCCGGACGACCTCCACCCGTGCCCGGCGGCCCACCGCCGGATCGGCGCGCGGTTCGCCTCGCTGGTGCTTGACTTCAAGGGAGCTTGAAGTTGGAGGCTTCGGGCATGTTCACCGAAGCAGAACTCGCCTACCTCGCCGCCCAGCCGCTGGGCCGGCTGGCGACCCAGCAGCCGGACGGGACCCTCCAGAACAGCCCGGTCGGCTTCCGCTACAACCCGGACGAGAAGACGATCGACGTCACGGGGCACAACCTGCGCAACAGCAAGAAGTTCCGCAACATCGCGACGCACGACAAGGTCGCCTTCGTCGTCGACGACGTGCCGTCGACGAACCCGTGGCGGGTCCGCTGCCTGGAGATCCGGGGCCGCGCGGAGGCGCTGGTGGGGGTGAGCCTCCCGGACAACCACCTCGACGACGCGGTGATCCGCATCCACCCGCAGCGCATCATCGCCTTCGGCGTCGAGGACTGGGACCGGGAGCCCCTGGAGCTGGAGGCGAACATCCGCAACGTCTGACCCCGGCCCCAAACGCCCCAATGTGGCGTTGGTTGCTCCATCCATGCCCCCGCCACCACCCTCAACGGAGGCGCTCCGCGCCGCAGTGCCCGTCCAACGCACCCAATGTGGCGTTCGGTGCGTCCAACGCACCGAACGCCACATTGGGGCGCTAGCGGCGGCCACCCCAGGCGGTGTACGTCCCGGCTCCCGCGACCGCCAGGACCACCGCCGTCCAGGTCGCCGCGGGAGTTCCGGCGGGCTGCAGGAGCCATGCCGTCACCCGGCCGGCCGTCGAGCCGTCGTGCGGGACGAACGGGCTGATCGCGCACCACGCCAGCGGCAGCGTCCAGCCGAACTGGCCGCCCGCGATCGTGGCCGCCAGGCCGGCCAGGCCCGCCAGACCGGCGGCGTCACGCACGATGATCGACGCGGCCACCGCCGACGTGCCCAGCTCCTGCACCCCCAGCACCAGCGCTCCGGCCACGACGCCGATCAGGGCCAGGTGCGCGAACCGCCGCACCGGCCACGGCAGCGCCGCGGACCGGTCGAGGTCGGCGTCCTGGCCGCTCAGCCCGATCGCCGCCACCGCGACCGCCGAGGTCAGCGTCAGCATGACCAGCACCGGCGACCACGAGTCGCGCGTCAGGAACCACAGCCCGGCCGTCGTCACCAGCAGGGCCGTGAACGCCGCCGGCAGCTGCCGCGAACGCGCGTAGAGCGCCGCCCACCTCATCGGAGAGCTCCCGGCACCAGCGTGTCGAGCGGGTCGCCCTGGCAGGTCAGGAGCACCTGGCGCAGCGTGACGATCCGGGCGAACCGGACCTCCGCCGGCAGCGCGCGGAACTTCGCCCAGGCCTGCTCGATCGGGTCGTCTTCGCGGACGACCCACCGCGCGCCGAACTCGGGCAACGGCTTCAGCTCGCCGGTGAAGTACGCCGCCGCGATCATCCGGGCGCCCCAGTCGGCCAGGCTGGCGCCGTACGGCGGGTCGCACGAGGGCAGCCCGGCGCCGCCCAGCACCGCGAGCTTCAGGTCGCCGGCGCCCGCCGTGAAGAGGACGTCGTTGCGCTGGAAGTCCAGGTAGACGACGCCGGGATCGCGCGGGACCGGGCCGGTGACGGAGTTCGGCGCTGTCTGCTCCTCGACCCGGGTCGGCGCGCCGGGCAGCTTCGCCAGCATGGCCAGCGCTTCGCGACCCGGCCTGGCCAGCGCGGCCAGCCTTTCCTCGTGCGCCCGGCTGACGCAGATCGGGCCGTCACACACCTTCTCGGCGGCGACGCTGTCCGGCACCAGGAGCTCGCCGCCGGACGCCGGGACGACCGGCAGGGCGATGGCCGCCCCGGCGACCACCGGCAGCAGGCCGAGGACCCTGGCCCGCACCGAGTTCGCCGCCAGCAGCAGGAAGCCCGTCACGGCGAGGCCGGCGAACCACGCCGCCTGCCCGAGGTCCAGCGAAACCGGCGTCGTCACGAGCACGCCCCGCGGCTGGCCGAGGGCCGGCGCCAGCAACGCGAACCGGGTGTACGACATCGACAGCACACCCGCCTCGACCGACGTCCAGGCCACCACCGACGCGACCAGGGTCAGCACGGCCAGCGCTGGCGCGGTCAGCGGGTGCGGCAGCAGCCGCCCGATCCCCAGGCCGGCCCAGCTCCCCGCCACGACGGCGAGCAGCCCGACGAGCAGCACCGGCAGGAAAGTCACGGACACGAACCCGCCGTGGCCGAGCACCTCGGCGAAGCCGACGCCGAACACCACCAGGTACCCGAGCGCACTCAGCGCGCCCACGGCACCGGCCAGTTTCGCCGCCCGGTGCCAGCCCGGGCGGGACGTCGTCGTCAGCAGCTCGACCATGCCGGAACGGCTTTCGCGCATGCCCTGGATCGCCCCGGCGCCGACGGCGATCGGCCACAGGAACACCAGCAGGAACCGCAGCCACAGCGCGGTGGTCGTCGTGTTCCCCGTCCACGGCGCGGGCACCTTCCACCACGGCCCGGACAGCAGGAACAGGAAGCCGAGCGCGACCACGAGCAGCGCCAGCCCGGCCCAGGGCGCGATCGAGCGCCGCAGTTCGGTGCGCAGGATCATCACCACGCCCCCTGGCCCGGCTTGTGGTTCAGCAGCGCGGAATAGCCACGCTCGATGGGACTGTCGCCCGTATGCTCGGCCGTGCCCGCCGCGGCCAGCTCGTCCGGGGTGCCCTGGAACACCAGCTTGCCCGCCGCGAACAGCACGACGTCCGTGCAGGCCGTGGCGACGTCTTCGACCAGGTGCGTCGAGATCAGCACGCACGAGTCCTGGCCGAGTTCCTGCACCAGTTCGCGGAACCGGACGCGCTGCGCCGGGTCGAGCCCGGCGGTCGGCTCGTCGAGCAGCAGGATGTCCGGGTCGTTGACGATCGCCTGCGCGATCCCGACCCGCCGCACCATGCCGCCGGACAGCGTCTTCATCCGGTCGTCGGCCCGGTCGGCCAGCCCGACCCGCTCGATCGCCCGCTGCACCGCCCCCGGGATGTCCTCTTTGGACATTTCCTTGAGCCAGGCGAGGTACTCGACGAACTCCCGGACGGTGAACCGCTTGTAGAACCCGAAGTTCTGCGGCAGGTAGCCGATCCGCCGGCGCAGGCCGCGCTGCCCCGTGTACCCCCCGACCGGCACACCGAGCAGCGACAACCTGCCTTCCGCCGGCCGGAGCACCGTCGCCAGTGCCCGGATCAGCGTCGTCTTGCCCGCGCCGTTCGGCCCGAGCAAGCCGTGCACCCCCTTGCCGAGCGACAGGTCCAGCCCGTCCACGGCCAGTTTCCGCCGTCCCACCCGCACCTTCAGCCCTTCGGCCTGGATCTCCCAGGCGTAGGTGGTCGGCGCGACCTCGGCGGCTCCGACAGCACGCATGTTCTTCCTCCCTAGTTGCGCGCGCCGAGCCGGGTGAACGCGCCCTTGTGCAGGGCGACGACCACCGTCGTCAACGCGAAGATCCCCGCCCACACCGGCCACGCGCCGGTGGTGAGCGCAAACGTCTGCCCGCGCTGGACGAGTGCGGGCAGCACGATGACCGCCACCCACACCGCGATCAGCGCGTACGCCGCCCGGCTGACCCCGACCAGGCCGCCGAGCGCGAGCGTGCCGGTGGCGAAGGCCAGGCTCGGCAGCAGCCAGAGCGCCGGGGCGGTGCCGGTCAGCCACCCGGCGACCCCCAGCACCGGCAGGACGACGGCGAGCACCGCCACCGTCCGCCGGACGATCAGGTAGAGCCCCGCCCGCGGCGTCGCGGTGACGACCTCGTAAGCAGGGTCGAGCCCCCGCGCCCACGACGCGGCGACCCCGAGCACCGGCAGCACCGGAGCGAAGAGCTGGACGGCCGCCACGTCGAGCATCGCGTGCCAGACGCCATCGAGCAGGACGGCGACCAGGGTGACGGCCACGATCGTCGCCAGCCACGGCGCCATCGCGGGCGTGACCCAGGTGTCGAGCCACCGGGCCCGCCGCCTGCGCCGCCGGGGTTGCGGCCGGGGGGTGTAAGGCTCGTGGAACGGGCCCGCCGGCAGCAGGACCTCGAACGAAAGCCGGTTCCAGACCGCGTCCACCACCGGCTGCACCGGCGCCACCTCGGCGAGCCGCGCCCGGCACGCCGGGCACGTCTCGAGGTGGGCTTCGAGGCCCCACAGCTGGTCACCCGGCAGCTCGTCACCGGCGGCGTACGCGGCGAGGAGCCGTTCTGGTGCGTGGTTCATGACAGCGCCTCCCGCATCGCGATCCGCGCCCGCCGCGCGCGTGTCTTGACCGTGCCCTCCGGCAACCCCAGCAGCACCGCGGTCTCCCGGACCGTCAGCCCGTCGAGCACCATCGCCTGCAGCACCGCGCGCAGTTCCGGCGCGAGGTCGCGCAGCGCGGTGCCGACCTCGTCGTCCATCGACGTCGCCAGCAGCTCGTCCTCGGCCGCCGCCACCGGTGCCGCGTCGAGGGCCACCTCCGGGGGCGGCTGGGCGTGGTGGGCCCGGCGCCGGAAGGCGTCGACCAGCCGGCGCGCCGCGATCGTCCACAGCCAGCCGACCGCGCTCCCGCCGGTCGCCGTGCCCGCGAACGACTCCGCCGCCCGCCAGACGGCCAGGAACGTCTCCTGCATGACCTCGGCGACGATCTGCTCGTCCGCGCACCGGCGGCGCAGGCGCACCGCGAGCCAGGGCGCCGTGCGGCGGTAGAGCTCCTCGAACGCCGCGCGGTCGCCCTTGGCCGTGCGCCGGACGAGGTGGGCCTCGTCGGCATCCTCCAGTGGCTGGTGTCTCACACCAGGCAAGACGCCGGGGTCCCGGAAACGGTTCTCACCCGATTGTGTGCTGCGTCACACCCGACGCGGGGGCCAGAACTTCCGCCAGCCGTCGGCCTCCAGGGTCGTCGGCTCCAGCCCGGCGTCGCGCGCGGCCTGCTCGGCACCCTGGATGTCCTTCGCGAACTGCTTCGCCAGCGCCCGCAGCTCGCCCTCGGCGTCGACCCCCGCCCGGCGCGCCGTGGCCGCGATGCGGAACAGCTGCGCGGCGGCCCCGGTGCCCTCGGGGAAGAGGTCGAGCGGGATACCCGCGCGCCCGGAGCGCTGGCCCAGCTTGCCGGCCAGCGCGACGGCGGGCTGGCCGAGCGCGACGCCGTCCACAATGGAGCGACGCTGCTTCTCGCGCTGCTTCAGCTCTTCCCACTTGGCGTTCTGGTGCTCGACCGTGTGCACCTTGTCGGCGTCGGCGAAGACGTGCGGGTGCCGCCCGACCAGCTTGGTGACGAGCGCCGCGGCGACGTCGTCGATGTCGAACGGGTCGGCCGGGTCCTCGGCCGCGACCCGCGCGTGGAAGAGCACCTGCAGCAGGACGTCGCCGAGCTCTTCGCGCAGTGCCTCGCGATCGCCTTCTTCGATGGCGTCGAGCAGCTCGTAGGTCTCCTCGACCAGGTACTGCCGCAGCGAGTCGTGCGTCTGCACCGCGTCCCACGGGCAGCCGCCCGGGGAGCGGAGCCGGTCCATCACGTCGGCGGCCTCGACCAACGGCGGCACCGGCGTCTCGATGACGTCCGCGCCGGTCGCGATGAGCAGCGACGCCGCGGGCTCGTCACGGGACCCGGCCAGCAGCACGACGTCCTTCAGCGAAGGCGCGTCGGTGACGGGCGGAATCCCGAACGCGGCCGGATCGACGTCCGTGGCCGCGTAGACGGCGGGTGACTCCCGCAGGATCTTGAGCGCCGCACCGGGCAGCGTCGTCCCGCGGACGACCACGACGACACCCGCGTTCACTGCTGGGTACGACCGGACCCGCCCGGGGACAGCACGACGCCCTGCGTGGAGTCCAGGTTCGGCACGACGCTCATGCCCACGACGTCCCACACGCCGTACCGCTTGTTGACGCGCACGCCGAGCTCGTCGAACAGCGGCTGCAGCTGGCGCATGCCGATCGCGGCCTTCGTGGCGGCGTCGAGCTCCGGCGTCCGTTCCGTGGCGATGGCCCGGTCGTCCGTGCGCTGCCGGACCACCCCGACGAACCAGGTGCCGGCCAGGTCCTGGCTCGGGTACGGGACGGCCACGACGGTGCCGGCGGGCGACCCGAAGACCGGGGTGGAGGCCAGGGCGCCGGCCTGCGTGGCGGGCACGGTGTCGCCGAGGCCGGACAGCGGCGGGATGCTGTCGACGTTCCGGCCCGCCTGCTTCGCCTGCTGCCGCAGCTGGGCCTCGTACTGGACGTCGGAGCCGATCCGCTTGGCCGCGGCCGCCGGGTCGGCGGCGAACTGCCGGGCGAGCTCGAGGGCCGCCTTCTTCGCGTCGTCGCCCTGGAGCGCGGAGCCGGTGTTGGGGTCCGGCATCGAGCCGATCGTGGTGAAGTCGAAGGTGACCGACAGGTTCGGGAGCAGCTTTTCGGCCAGCGCCTGGGCGAGGTAGGTGTCGGTCAGCCCTTCGCGGTGGTCGCGGGAGCGGGTGACCACCTGGCTGACGGCCTGTGCCTCGTTGCTCGCGTCGGCCGGCACCGGGCCGTTGAGCGGGTCCTTCGCCAGCTGGGCGTCGATCTGCCCGTAGTTGGGCGTGATGCCCTGCTTTTCGGCGGCCTGGAGGAGCAGCTCGTGCGCGACGAGCTGGGTGACCGCGGTCCGCCCGAGCAGTTCGAGCTTGTGCTCGGCGGCGAGCTTCTGCGCGTACGGCTGCTCGCGGACGGCCTTGTCGATCAGCGCCTGCACCTGGTCGATGGAGACGGTGCGGTCACCGACGACGGCGGCGGCACCGACCTGGCTGGGGCCCGACCCGCACCCGGCGAGCAGAAGTGCACCGGCAACAACGGCGACCAGCGCGCGAGGGCGCCCGATGATCCGCATCACAACGCATACCCTCTCACACCATCGCCTCCGAAACGCAACACCCATGAGGTCACACCGGAGCTAATGTCGACATATGGACCACTGGCTGACGATCGAAGTCTTCGACGGCGAGCATTCGGCCTCGTTGTGGCGCCTGTCCCGCGGCGACGCACTGGCCGAAGCGGCCCTGACGCACGGCGCTGAGCAGTGGGTTTGGCACGAGCACCGCTGGGGCGTGGTACTGGAGATCGAATTTTCGACGGAGCACCAGAGAGACGCGTTCCGAACCCTGCCGGCAGTGACGGCGGCACTGGACGCGGTCCCGGACCCAGCGCGAGGCTTGCTGGTGTACCCGGGCAGGGGCGGCGGCGCGGGGTCGAGAATGCCCCGCCACCCCCGCCCGCGACCGATGGCGGGAGCCGGCGCAGTGCCGCTACCGACGGAGTCGGTCCGGATGGGGCTGGCGGAGCCGCGGCCACCAATGTTCAGCGACGTGAGTTAGGGAAGCCCCACGATCAAAGGAGCAGGGTGGTCATCCCGTCGCCTGAGGCCGTGAAATCACTTTGAGCCGGGCCCGCAACCACCAGTTTGACGTGAGATGACAGCGCAAGCTTGCGGGCCCGGCTCAAAGTGACAGGCCTCGTCCAGGCGACGGGATGACCACCCAGCGGCCTACCTCTCCAGCGTGAGGGGACAGCGGTTCTTGGGTCATCCCGGAGCCTGCCGTCCGGCGAGGACATTCTTTTGTCTTTTGCCGGGACGTCTGCCGCGGGGGACGTCTGGTGACGTCGTTGGCCGGCTTGCGTTGCCGGCCGGCGGTTTCGTTCGCTTCGGTGGCCGGTTTTGCTGCGCCTACACCGCCGCCGGTTTCTTCGTCAGCTGGACCAGGAGCTTCGTGCACCAGTCCAACAATTCCTCGTCCCTGAGCGTCGGTGCTCCGATTCGCCCTCCTGCCGGGCCCTCCGTCGGCTTCGGGACCGATACCGTGTTCGTCACCGCCTTGTACACCGCCTTCGGGTACAGCCTCTTCAAGCGCACCATCTGTGAATCCAGCAGTGGCAGCGGGGCGAAGCGGATCGTGTTGCCTTGGACCGCCACCTCTGTCACGCCCGCTTCACGACACGTGTGCCGGAACTTTGCCACCGACAGCAGCCTGTTCACCGGTGCCGGTGGTTGGCCGTAGCGGTCGATCAGCTCTTCGCGGACCGCGTCCAGGCCCTCCGTGTCCGGGGCCGCCGCGATCTTGCGGTATGCCTCCAGGCGCAGCCTCTCCCCGGGCACGTAGTCGTGCGGGATGTGGGCGTCGATCGGGAGGTCCACGCGGACTTCTGCCAGCTCCTCTTCCTCTGTCGGCTCCGCGCCCGCGTGGCGCCGGAACGCGTCGACCGCTTCGCCCACCAGGCGCACGTACAAATCGAACCCGACGCCCGCGATGTGGCCCGACTGCTCGGCCCCCAGGATGTTGCCCGCGCCGCGGATCTCGAGGTCCTTCATCGCGACCGCCATGCCCGCGCCCAGCTCGGTGTTCTGGGCGATCGTTGCCAGCCTGTCGTGCGCCGTCTCCGTCAGGGGGGCCTCCGGCGGGTACAGGAAGTACGCGTACCCGCGCTCGCGCCCTCGCCCGACCCGGCCGCGCAGCTGGTGCAGCTGGGCCAGGCCCAGCAGGTCGCCGCGCTCGACCAGGAGGGTGTTGGCATTTGAAATGTCCAGGCCGGTTTCGACGATCGTCGTGCACACGAGCACGTCGTACTCGTTCTCCCAGAAGCCCTGGATGATCTTTTCGAGCTTCTCCTCGTTCATCTGGCCGTGCGCGGTGACGACCCGGGCCTCCGGTACCAGCTCGCGGATCCGACGCGCCGCCTTCTCGATCGACGACACCCTGTTGTGGACGTAGAAGACCTGGCCGTCGCGCAGCAGCTCGCGGCGGATCGCCGCGCCCACCTGCTTGTCGTCGTACGCGCCGACGTACGTCAGGATCGGGTGGCGATCCTCCGGTGGGGTCAGGATCGTCGACATCTCGCGGATGCCGGCCAGCGACATCTCCAGCGTGCGCGGGATCGGCGTTGCCGACATCGTGAGCACGTCGACGTGCGTGCGCAGCGCCTTGATGTGCTCCTTGTGCTCGACGCCGAACCGCTGCTCCTCGTCGACGATCACGAGACCCAGGTCCTTGTAGCGGATGCCCGTCTGCAGGAGCCGGTGCGTGCCGATGACGATGTCGACCTCGCCCGCGGCCAGCTGCTCCAGGATCAGGTCGGACTCCGCCTTGTTCGTGAAGCGGGACAGGCCCTTGATCGTCACCGGGAACGACCGCATGCGCTCGGTGAACGTGTTCAGGTGCTGCTGGGCGAGCAGCGTCGTCGGCACCAGGACCGCGACCTGCTTGCCGTCCTGGACCGCCTTGAACGCCGCGCGGACCGCGATCTCGGTCTTGCCGTAGCCGACGTCGCCGCAGATGACGCGGTCCATCGGGACGCCGCGCTCCATGTCCGCCTTGACCTCGTCGATCGCGGCCAGCTGGTCGTTGGTCTCCGTGAACGGGAAGGCGTCTTCCAGCTCGTGCTGCCACGGCGTGTCCGCGCCGAACGCGTGCCCGGGCGCGGCCTGGCGCGCCGCGTACAGCTGGACGAGCTCCGCGGCGATCTCCTTGACCGCCTTCTTGGCCTTGGCCTTGGTGTTCTTCCAGTCGGAGCCGCCGAGCTTGTTGAGCGTGGGCAGCTCGCCGCCGACGTAGCGGGAGACCTCGTCGAGCTGGTCGGTGGGCACGAACAGCCTGTCGCCCGGGTGGCCGCGCTTCGACGACGCGTACTCCAGCAGGAGGTACTCGCGGGTGGCGCCGGCGACCGTGCGCTGGACCATCTCGACGAACCGGCCGATGCCGTGCTGGTCGTGCACGACGTAGTCGCCTGCCTTCAACGCCAGCGGGTCGACCGCGTTGCGCCGCCGGGACGGCATCTTGGTGTTCAGGTCCTTTGTGGACGTTCCGGCGCCCGCGCCGCGGCCGGTGAGGTCCGCTTCGCTCAGCACCACCAGGGCGCGCTCCGGCGACACGAAGCCGTCGGTGAGGCCGCCGCAGGTGACCGTGACCATGCCTGCGGCCGGCGGCTGGGCCAGGCCATCGCCGGCCTGCGTCGCCGGGACGTCGGCGGCCGTGAGCTGCTCCACCGCGCGCGCCGCGGTGCCCTGGCCGGCGACGACGAGCACCGCCGTGCCGCCCGCCGCCGTGTGCGCGCGCAGGTCTGCCGTGGCGCGCTCGAGCTCGCCGCGGTACGCAGGCGCGGCCTCGACCGAGACCCGGTAGACGTCGGGGTCTTCGCTGGTCAGCTGGGTGATCGTCCACCAGGCGCGCTTGGTGTCCTGCGCGTGGGACGCGATCTCGTCGAGCCCGCGGTAGGCGGACGCGCCGAGGTCGATCGGGGCCTGGCCGCCCGCCGCGGCCGTGGTCCAGGACGCTTCGAGGAACTCCTGGCCGGTGCGGACGAGGTCGGCGGCGCGGGCGCGGATCTTCTCCGGGTCCGTCAGCAGCACGTGCGTGCCCGCCGGCATCGCGTCGGTGAGCAGCTCCAGCTCGCCTTCGCAGAGGACCGGGATGAGCGCCTCCATGCCCTCGACCGGGATGCCGTCGGCGAGCTTGGTGAGCATCTCGGCCAGGTGCGCGTCGGCTTCGTACGTCTTCGCCAGCTCCGCGGCCTTCTCCTTGACCGGCCGGGTGAGCAGCAGCTCGCGGCACGGCGGCGCGGTGACCCGCGGGATCTCGCCGGGCAGCGACCGCTGGTCGGAGACGGCGAACGCGCGGATCTCGCTGACCTCGTCGCCCCAGAACTCCACCCGGACGGGGTGCTGCGCGGTGGGCCCGAACAGGTCGAGGATGCCGCCGCGGACGGCGAACTCGCCGCGCTTCTCGACCATGTCGACCCGGGTGTAGGCCAGCTCGACCAGCCGCTCGAGCAGTTCCTCGAACGGCGTCTCCTCGCCGACGACGAGGTCGATCGGGCGCAGCGAGCCGAGCCCGGGCGCCATGGGCTGGATCAGGCTGCGGACGGTGGCGACGACCACGCGCAGTTCGTCGTCGCCCGTCTTCAGCCGGTGCAGCACCTGAAGGCGGCGGCCGACGGTGTCCGCGCGCGGGGAGAGGCGCTCGTGCGGGAGGGTTTCCCAGCTCGGGAAGTCGGCGACGCGCTGCCTGCCCAGGAGCGCGCCGAGGGACGCGGTCAGCTCGTCGGCCTCGCGGCCGGTGGCGGTGACGGCGAGCACGGGCTTGGCCGCGCCGGCTTCGGCGGCGACGGCGGCCGCGACGAGCTGCCGGGCGGCGATCGGGCCCTGCAGCTCGAGCAGCGGCGCGCCGGCACGCTCGACCACGCCGCGCAGGGCCGGGTCGGGGAGGATGGCGGTGAGGAGTCCGGACAGTGGAGCGTCGGTCACGGTCCCAGCCTACGTGCCACCCCTGACAAGTTTTCGATCACGCCTGGTCGCGCAGCAGATTCACCACCTCCGCAACACGCGGCAGCTGCTCGTCGAACACCTTCGGTTCCGTGCTCGCGATGCGCAGCAGGAAGTGCTCCACGCCTTGGTACTTCCGCAGTTGCGCCGCCACTTCCCCGGCACTGCCGGTCACCTGCATCTGGATCCCCTGGACGAAGCTCGCCGGCCGCCCGTAGTTCCGCAGGCAGTACTCCTCCAGGAGGTCGCCTCCCCGGTCGGCGTCGGCCTCGACCAGGACCGTCGCGAACAACGCCGGCGTCACCGGGCGGGCCGCGGTGGCGCGGATCCGGGCGAGGCCGGCGCCGTAGTCCGCGGGGTCCGGCGGGTAGGGCAGCCAGCCGTCGTACAGCCGGCCGACCCGCTCCAGCGCGCCCGGCGTGTATGCCGCCAGCCACACCGGCGGGCCACCCGGGCGGGCCGGCGCCGGGAACTCCGGCAGCGAGTCGTGGTGCAGCACCGAGCCGTGGAAGGACTTCGCCCCGCTCCACGCCGCGCGCCAGAGGGCCACGATGTCGTCCAGCCGGGCCCGGCGGCGCTCCCACGGGACGCCCGCGAACGCGAACTCCGGCTCGCTCCGGCCGGCGAAACCCGCCCCGACGGCCACGGTGAGCCGTCCTCCGCTGAGCAGGTCGATGCCGAGCAGTTGGTTCGCCGTCAGGATCGGGTTTCGCAGGGCGGGGAGCAGCGCCGACGTCCCCAGCGTCACCCGCGATGTCCGGGCGGCGAAGGCGGCGAGGATCGTGAGCGCGTCCAGCGGGGCCCGCGCGAGGGTGTCGCCGACCCAGACCGAGTCGAGTCCGAGCCGTTCGGCTTCGACGGCGGTCTCGACCAGCTCGGGCGCGGTCCGCCCGGCGTCGAGGATGGGCTGGTAGGTCGGGATGACCAGGCCGTAGTTCGTCATGACCCGAAGCTTCGCCGCGGCGGGGTATGTCCTCAATTCCCCGCGGGGAATGGACTCCCCGAGCAGGATGAGGGCGTGGACTTCGGAGCGGCGCTCAAGGACTGGCGCACCCGGCGGCGGCTCAGCCAGCTCGACCTGGCGCTGCGCGCGGGCACGACGCAGCGGCACGTGAGCTTCATGGAGAGCGGGCGGTCGGTGCCCGGCCGCGGCATGGTCCTGCGCGTCGCCGAATCCCTCGAGCTGCCCCTGCGCGAGCGCAACGGCCTGCTGCACGCCGCGGGCTACGCGCCGACGTACCCCGAAACCCGGCTCGACGACCCGGCGATCCGGCCGGTCCTCGACGGCCTGCGGCGCCTGCTGGACGGCCACCGGCCCTACCCGGCGATCGTCGTCGACCGCTACGGCGTGCTCGTCGCGGCGAACGACGGGTTCCGGCTGCTCACCGAGGGGGTCGCGCCGGAGCTGCTGCACGAGCCGGTGGACACGCTGCGGCTGGCGTTGCACCCGCGCGGGATGGCGCCGCGCGTGCGCAACCTCGACGACTGGGCGCGGCACATCCTCGAGCGCATCCGCAACGACCTGGCCCGCACCCCGGACGAGCGGCTGGCGGCCCAGCTCGCCGAGCTCGAGGGCTATCTGCCGCCGCCCGCGGCGCCCGGCCCGGAGCACCTGGGGTTCGCGGTCCCGGTCCGCCTGGCGACGTCGATCGGCGAGCTGCGGCTGATCACGGCGATCACGACGTTCGCGACGGCGGCGGACGTGACGGTGTCCGAACTGAAGCTGGAGACGTTCCTGCCCGCGGACGCCGAGACCGCGGAACGGCTGCACGGCACCAGCGCCGCCGGGTGACCGGCCGCCCTGGCGCTCCGCACGCGCGTGGCGGCGAACGGCGATTTCACCGCTTGGTGGCAGGATGAGCCTTATGCGGTGTGCGCTGGGTCTCATCGGAGTCATGTCCCTGCTGCTCCTGGGCTGCTCGGGAGCGGCGAGCGAGCCGGTGCAGAGCGTCCCGCCGGCGGCCACCCCGGCCGCCGCGAGCGGGAAGTTCAAGGTCGAGACGGTGGCCGCCGGGCTGGAACACGGGTGGGACGTCGGCTTCCTGCCCGACGGCGGCATCCTCGTGCCGCAGCGGCCCGGCAAGCTCGCGCTGGTCCGCAACGGGCAGGCCGCCGAGGTGCGCGCCGACTTCTCCGACGTGCTCGTCAAGGGCGAAGGCGGCCTGCTCGGCATGGTCGTCAGCCCGGACTTCGCGACCAGCCGCGAGTTCATCACCTGCCAGGACCACCAGGAAGGCGGCAAGGCCGTCGACATCCGGCTGGTCACCTGGAAGCTGGCCGACGACGGCGCGAGCGCGACGAAGGTCAAGAACCTGCTCACCGGCCTGCCGGTCAACCCGAGCGGACGGCACTCCGGCTGCCGCCCGACGTTCG
Source organism: Amycolatopsis tolypomycina (assembly GCF_900105945.1). Classification (NCBI taxonomy): domain Bacteria; kingdom Bacillati; phylum Actinomycetota; class Actinomycetes; order Pseudonocardiales; family Pseudonocardiaceae; genus Amycolatopsis; species Amycolatopsis tolypomycina. The sequence continues at coordinate 7,317,646 of NZ_FNSO01000004.1, forward strand.
CGCCGGACGGCGCGCTGCTCGTCGGCACCGGCGACACCGCGCGCGCGTCGGTCGCGCAGGACCGCCACTCCCTCGGCGGCAAGGTGCTGCGGCTGGACGCGAAGACCGGGAACCCGTTGCCGGACAACCCGTTCATCTCCTCGGCCGACCCGCGCGAACGCCTGATCTACACCTACGGCCACCGCAACGTGCAGGGCGTGGCGATCCGGCCGGGCAGCGGCCAGGTGATCACCGCCGAGCACGGCCCGACGTTCGACGACGAGGTCAACCTGCTCAAGCCCGGCGGCAACTACGGCTGGGACCCGTCGAAGGGCGGCACCGAGACGAGCTACGACGAGAGCGTCCCGATGACCGACCTCCAGCGCTTCCCGGACGCGGTGAGTCCACTGTGGACGTCCGGGAAGATCACCGAGGCGATCTGCGGCAGCGCTTTCCTGACCGGCGCCCAGTGGGGCCCGAACGACGGCGCGCTCGTCGTCGTGGCGCTCAAGGGCCAGAAACTGCTGCTGTACCACCTGGATCCGGCCGGCAAGGTCCTGGACGTCACGCTGCCGCCCGAATTCGACGACCAGTTCGGCCGCCTGCGCGCGGCCCGCACCGGCCCGGACGGCGCCCTGTACGTGACCACGTCGGACGGCAGCGACGACAAGCTGCTGAAGGTCACGCCCGCCTGACCGTGCAGAACGCACGGCCGTGGCGTGCCGTGGACACTTCCGCCGCGGGGGGCGGATCGCGGAACATGGTGTGCACCAAGAGTTTCGCCCACCCTCGACGCGTGTTGGACGCGGTCCGAAGAGTGCGTTCCCGCGGCAGCACCGCGCCGGTCCCCGGGCGCCATCGCCGACCTGGCGACCCGGGGACCGGTATCCAAACCGGCCGCTTCAGACCTTGGCGGCCTTGAGCGAACCCTTCAGCGCGCCGACGGCGGTGGTCACGGCGGCCGTCGCCGTGGGCCAGTCGATGGTGTCGCTCCAGGACGCCATCACCGCGACGGCGTAGGTGCGGGACGTGGTCCGGACCAGGCCCGTGGTGTTGAGCACCCGCCTGCCCTCGGAACTGCCCCAGCCCTGCTTGACCGCCCAGGCCGCGCCCGTGAACGCGCTCGGGATCCCGAAGTGCTGGTCGAAACCGTCGGCCGCGGCGCGCGGGGCGCTCGCCATCGCTTCGGTCATGAACTCGCGGCCTTCCGCGGACAGTCCCGCGGTGAGGTACCGGTAGGTCGCGACGACGTCGGTGGGCGACATCCGGGTGGAGCCCCACTTGCCGGGGTCGGCGGGCGGCTCCGTGCGCGCCAGCCCCAGCTTCCGGGTCTGCCGCCGGACGATCTCGGGACCGCCGTTCTGCTGCCACAGGCGGCTGGCGACGCGATCGTCACTGGCCGAAAGCATCGCGTGGACGGCCGTCGCTTCGCCGTCCGAAGGCACGCCGGAGCGGTCGATCAGGTCGAGGGCGATGAGCAGTTTCACGACGGACGCGGCGGGCTGGGGCTGGTCGGCCTTCCAGCTCGTCTCGACCGCACAGGCATCGAGGTCGACGATCTCGATCCCGAGGCGCGGATCGTTCCCGGTGCTCAGCAGCGCCTTCCGGGCTTCGGCGACGATGCTCGCCTGCCGGCCCGCCGGGGCGGCCGGCGCCGAGCCGCACGCGGCGCGCCAGCCGTCGTTCCCGGAACCGCTGTTCAACGCGACGGCGGTGATCACGCCGCCGACCACGAGGACGGCCGCGATGGCCACGCGCACCTTGACGTCGTCGAGCTTGAACACCAGGTCACCTCCGCCGGATCCGTGAGGAATCCGAAGCTATGGCGGAGGCGGGGCGCGGGGATCACCCGATGAGCCGGGCTGTTCCGGCCATCCGGCGGACAACCCGGCCTGCGCATCGGCCGATCGGCTCTAGTTGCCCAGGTAGGCGCCGCCGTTGACGTGCAGCACCTGCCCGGTGACGTGGCCGGCGGCGGGGCTCGCCAGGAACGTCACCGCGGCCACGACGTCGTCCGGGGTGCCCGGGCGCTTGTTCATCGTGTTGCCGATCAGCGTTTCGCGCCGCTCGTCGCTGAGCTGCCCGTGGAAGAACTCGGTGTCCCCGATCAACCCCGGCGCGACGACGTTCGCGGTGATCCCGCGCGGCCCGAGCTCTCGGGCCACGCTCTTGCTCCACGCTTCGACCGCGGCCTTCGCGGCACCGTAGGACCCGGCGCCGAGGTGCGCGGCGATCGACCCGATGGTGACGATCCGCGCGCCGTCGGCGAGCCTGTCACGCAGCGCGTGCGTCACCAGCGCGGCACTGACCACATTGGACCGGAGGTTCCGCTCGAACGCGGCCGCGAAGCCGGCGAGACCCGGTTCGCTTGCGCCGTCGGAGAAGTCCGTGTTGCCACCCGCGTTGTTGACGAGCACGTCGACACGGTCCGGCAGCTCCGCCAGTGCGGCCTCGACGGCCGCGGAATCGGCGGCGTCGAACACGACGGGCCGCGCACCCGCCAGCGTCGCCGCTTCGGTGAGCACCTTCTCCCGGCGCCCGGTGATCGTGACGCGCTCGCCGGCCTGGGCGAAGGCCGCCGCCACGGCGTACCCGATGCCCGTGCCGCCGCCCGTCACCACGATTTCCCTGTTGTTCGCCATGAACCCGACCCTAGTGCCTAGGATCGGGGCATGAGCGAGATCGACCCGGCCACCACCGCGCTCGTGCTGGTTGACCTGCAGGAGCGGATCGTTGTGTTGCCCACCACGCCCTACCGCGGCGAGTCGACCCTGCGCGCGGCCGCCGACCACGGCTACGACACGACCGAAGAGGCACTGGCGGCGCTGGCGTGATCGACAAGATCGCCTGGATCCACGTGGCGGACGGCCGGATCCTGGCCGCGCGGTCCCGTGGCAAGGACAAGTTCTACCTGCCCGGCGGCAAACGCGAGCCGGGCGAGACCGATGCCGAGACGCTGGTCCGGGAAATCCGGGAGGAACTCGGGGTGGAGATCGACGCCGAGTCGATCGTCCCGGCGGGCACGTTCGAGGGCCAGGCGCACGGCCACGCGGCCGGAACGCTCGTCCGCACGACGGCCTACTCGGCCGAATTCCGAGGGACACCGCGGGCCTGCGCGGAGATCGAGGAGATCGCCTGGCTCGCCTACGCGGACCGGCCGCGGGTTTCCCTGGTGGCCCAGCAGATCTTCGACCACCTGCACGCCGTCGGCCGGCTGCGGTGACGACCGGTCAGTTGGCCTTGATGAGCGGCGCGTCGCGCGAAAACGCCCGGAACCCCACGCCGTAGTACAACTCCCGCGCGGGTTCGGGCTCGCCCATGCACGCGACCGTCGCGTGCCGGGCGCCCGCCGCGGCGGCCAAGCGCATGCCGTGCCGCAACATCGCGCGCGCCAGCCCCAGGCGCCGGAAGCCCGGGTGGGTGCCGACCGGCTCGAACTCGACCGTCGCGTTCACCTCGTCGAGCCACATGATCGCCGAGCACGCCATCGTCCCGTCCGGCGCTTCGACCAGGACGTGCAGGTCGCCGCGGTAGCCGGGCGCCTGCCGGACACCGAGGTACGACGAAAGCGAGTACGACGTCGGGGCCCACGCGTCCACATGCGCCTGCACCACGGCCTCCGGCGAGACCTCCGCGGCCGTGCGGAAGGAGAACCCGGCCGGCAGCGACGGCTCCGCCACGTCGGCGAGTTCGCGCTCGTTGAGCTGTGACCACGCGTCGGGCGCGTCGGGTTCGTAGCCGTGCGCCGCCCAGCGCCGCAACCCGAACGTGTCGGCCGCCGCCGGGAGCACCGTGCGGGAGACGCCGGGAGCCGTGGCCTCGAACCAGGCGATCACCTCGTCGACCAGCTCCGCGTGCCCGGGATGCACCTGGTACGCCAGGTACGCGCCGGTGATGTCCTTGACCGAACCGTCGGTGCGCCGGACCCGGCGTGGCAGCTCGGCGCGGCCCCAGGCGACGAGCTCGCCGTCGGAGAACCACAGCCGGCTCTCGCCCTCGCCGCGGGTCCGGCCCCAGTTCCAGGCCAGCTCGCCGAACGAGGCGTCGCTGTTGACCAGCTCCGGGTGGGTGGCGGTGATCCGCTGCGCCAGGCCCTGCATGAGCCGCAAGGTCGGAAGGTCGGCCATGCCACCACTGTCGCAGGGCTGTCGAGCCGTTTAACCCAGCCGCAGCTTCGGCTTGTGCTCCAGGTGCGACAACCCGTTCCAGGCCAGGTTGACCAGGTGCGCCGCCACCTCGTCGCGCTTGGGCTTGCGCGCGTCCAGCCACCACTGGCCGGTCAGCGCCACCATGCCCACCAGTGCCTGCGCGTACAGCGCGGCCAGTTTCTCGTCGTAGCCCAGGGAGCCGAACTGCTGGGCCAGGATGTGCTCGACCTGGCTCGCGATGTCGTTCAGCACCGTGGAGAACGTGCCCGTGGAGCTCGCCACCGGGGAGTCACGGACCAGGATCCGGAAGCCGTCGTGGGAATCCTCGACGTACGACAGCAGCGCCGTCGCCGCCTGCTCCAGCATCGCCCGCGGGTGGCCGCCGTGCAGCGTCGAGACCATCCGGTCGAGCAGCAGCTGCGTCTCGCGGTCGACGACGACCGCGTAGATGCCTTCCTTGCCGCCGAAGTGCTCGTAGACCACGGGTTTCGAGACGTTGGCGCGGTGCGCGATCTCCTCGATCGACGTGCCGTCGAAGCCCTTCTCGGCGAACAGGGCGCGCGCCACGTTGAGCAGCTGCTGACGCCGCTCGGTTCCGGTCATGCGGACGCGGGTCACCGGGGCTGCCGGACGCGCCCCGGTGACCTGCTCACGCTTCGAACGTCGTCTCCCCGCCATCGGGGCAGCCTAGTTGCCGAGGCGGCCAAAAGTAGGCCGCCCCCCGCACGGCACGTGACCGTTGTGACGAAGCCATGCGGCCGTGGCTGTGGTCGGATCGGCAACAGTCAGCACCGTGACTAGCCCTTTTCCGTGGCGATTCGGGCCAGGCGCTGCGGCGTCGGCCAGCGGACGTCGTGCACCCAGCCGAACTTCTCGAAGATCCAGATGAGCCGCGCCGAGATGTCGATCTGGCCGCGCTTGACGCCGTGGCGCGCGGACGTCGGGTCGGCGTGGTGCAGGTTGTGCCACGACTCGCCGAAGCTGAAGATGGCCAGGGGCCAGAAGTTCGCCGACTTGTCGCGGGCGGCGAACGGGCGCTCGCCGATCATGTGGCAGATCGAGTTGACCGACCAGGTCACGTGGTGCAGCACGCAGATGCGGACCAGGCCGGCCCAGAAGAACGCCGTCACCGCGCCCCACAGCGACCACGAGATGAGCCCGCCGAGCAGCGCCGGCAGCGTCAGGCTGAGCAGTGCCCACAGCCAGAACAGGTCGTCGACCTTCTTGATGGCCGGGTCCTTCACCAGGTCCGGCGCGAAGCGCTCCGCGTTGGTCTGGTCGCGCTCGAACAGCCAGCCCATGTGCGCGTGCCAGAAGCCCTTGGCGATGGCCCACGGCGAGGTGCCGAACGCCCACGGCGAGTGCGGGTCGCCGTCGCGGTCGGAGAAGGCGTGGTGGCGGCGGTGGTCGGCGACCCAGGTGATCACCGGGCCCTGCAGGGCGATGCTGCCCGCGATGGCCATGAACACGCGCAGCCACTGCTTGGCCTTGAACGAACCGTGCGTGAAGTACCGGTGGTACGAAACCGTGATGCCGAGCCCGCTGACCGCGTAGAACACCACGAAGATGCCGACGTCGACCCAGCTCAGTCCCCAGCCCCACGCGAAGGGCACCGCAACCAGCAGGGCCAGCAGCGGTGCGATCACGCCGAAGTAGACCGACAGCTGCACGCCGATGCCGCGCTTGCCGTCGATGACAGGTTTGGGCCCCTTGGGAGCCGAGGGCTCCCCGGCGGGCTGAGAACGGTCGAGCGTGGCCGTCATACGCTTCACTTCTTCCTACACGGGCACGCCTTCCTACCAAGGGCGCCCTAACCTACGATGCCGTAAGTTACGGTACAGGAGGTTCGGGCGACTGGGGAGTGCCCGAACCCACACCCGCGTACCCGGTTCTGGGGCCCCTAACGCATCCCCCGCGCGGACGACACCCGATCGTCGCTATCCTGACCAGGATCGATCCGCCGTAGTGTAATCGGCAGCACTTCAGATTTTGGTTCTGACAGTTCAGGTTCGAATCCTGGCGGCGGAGCAGCAGAAGGAACCGGAAACCCACGACACCGGGAGGTTGGCGCTGACCGACGAGGCGACCGACCCGGTGACGGCCAGGCGGCCCGCGCTGGCCGAGATGTCCGACGCCTGGATCGTCGGGCGCGCGCGGGAGCTGAACGCCGCCGTCCAGCGGCACGAGTACACCCAGCAGCTCGAGATCGTCGCGATGCTCGACGAGTTGCTCGACGAGACCCAGCGGCGTGGTGAGCCCCTGCTGGTGGCCCAGCTGCTGCGCTCGTCCGCCCTCGCCCGGCTGGCCACGAAGGGCCTGGCCGCGGAGGCCGAGCCCCGCCTCGACGAGATGCTCGCGCACACCCGGCGCCACGGCATCGCCCTGCTGCGGGCCGACGCGCACGCGCTGCGCGGCCGCCGGCTCGTGATCGCCGCGCAGGAGGACGCCGCGCTCACCGAGATCGCCAGGGCGCTGGCCATCCTGGACGACTCCACCATCCCGGACCGGCAGGTCGGGCTGCGCAACTGGAACCGGCTGCTGGCCTCGACGCTGATCGACTGCTGGCTGGTGCTCAACCAGCTCGGCGTCTACGAAGCGGCCGAGGAGGTGATCGGCCGGGCCGCCGCGGCGATCCGCGAGAGCGCGAGCCCGCACGACATCGCCCTGCAGCTGATCAACCGCATCAAGATGCTGCTCGGCTGGGGCCTGCGGCTGGAGCGCATCGACGAGTACGACGAGAGCGCCGAGAAGTTCCGCACCGCGGCCTCGATGGGCGCGGCCGCCGAAGGCCCGTTCGCCGAGTCGCTGTTCCCGCGCAAGGCGGACGTCAAGGCGATCGACCAGGTCGGCGTGCTGGCCGCGGCGCCGGCGCTGAACCAGCCGGGCGCCGAGCACGTCGAGCGGCTGCAGAACCTCTACACCGAGCGCGCGTTCGGGCACGACCGCGAGATCGTCGCGATCGCGCTGGCGCGCTGCCTGGACAAGGAGGGCCGCCGCGACGAGGCACTGGCGGTCCTGCGCGAGACCCGCCAGTCCATCTCGGACGACACCTCGCAGCCGTCGATGCGGCTGAACATCGCCCGCGAGCTGGCCCGGCTCGACACGAGCCCGGACTACGCCTCCGGGGCCAGCGAGTCGCTGATCGACTACGCCCGGCGCCTGGAGTCGGAGATGTGGAGCCTGCGCGAGTCGCAGATCGCCACGCTGAACGCCCGCCGCGAGCACGAACGCCTGTCCGCCGAGCACGGCGCGATCACCCAGCAGGCGCTGCAGGACCCGCTCACCGGCCTGCCCAACCGGCGCGCGCTGGACGAGAAGCTGCGCCAGCTGGCGTCCTCGGCCGACGCCCAGCCGCTGGCGGTCGCCCTGGTCGACCTCGACGGCTTCAAGGGCGTCAACGACAAGCAATCCCACGCCGAAGGCGACAACGTCCTGCGTGTCGTGGCAAGCACGCTTCGTGACGCGTTGCGCGGCGACGACCTGGTAGCGCGCTACGGCGGCGACGAGTTCATCGTCCTGCTGCCGGGCACCCCGGCGTCGGCGGCGAAGATGGCGCTCGGCCGGGCCGTGAAGTCCGTCTCCAACCTGCCGCACCACCTCTCGCACGGCGTCACGCTGTCGATCGGGCTCGTGTCGCTGCGGCCGCAGGAGCGTGGCGAGCAGGTGCTGGCGCGCGCGGACGCGGCGATGTACCAGGCCAAACGCGGCGGCGGCAACCAGGTGGCGTCGGCGAACTCCATGGCCGCCGACCCGGCCGCCGCGTGGGCCAGCGAGGCGCCTCCGACCGACCCCGCGTGGGACGCCGACGACCACAGTTAGCGCCGCAAGTCGTTCGCCGTCCGGCGCGGCCGAAGCCGTGTGTCACAAGCGCCCCAATGTGGCGTTGGTTGCGTCCAACGCACCCAATGTGGCGTTCGGTGCGTCTGACGCACCGAACGCCACATTGGGGCGCATCGCCCGGCCGCTGTCGACGAACCTCGGACACGCGCACTGGCCAGCGTCCTCACCCGCTCCACCAGGCCGAACGCGCCGGCAACAACCAAGCCACACCCCGCCGGCTCCACGGCCGCCGCGTGGGCCAGCGAAGCGCCTCCGACCGACCCCGCGTGGGACGCCGACGACCACAGTTAGGATCGGTGCCCGACAGAAGCCACCCGCTGGTAACCGTTGGGAGCGCCGTTGACCGGCCCGCTGAGCACGTTGATCCTCGCCGCGGGTGAGGGCACCCGCATGCGATCCGCGACCCCGAAGGTGTTGCACCCGATCGCCGGGCGCCCCCTCGTCGAACACGCCGTCCGGGCCGCCGCCGGGCTGAACCCCGAACACCTCGTCGTGGTCGTCGGGCACGGCCGCGAAGCCGTCGGCGCCCACCTGGGGGCGCTCGGCACCACCCTCGGCCGCAGCGTCGGCACCGCCGTGCAGGACCAGCAGAAGGGCACCGGCCACGCCGTGTCCTGCGCGCTCGCGACCCTGCCCGCCGACCTCACCGGCACCGTGCTGGTCAGCTACGGCGACGTCCCGCTGCTCGACACCGCCACCCTGGGCGCGCTGCTCGACGAGCACACCGAGGCGAAGAACGCCGTCACCGTGCTCACGTCCGTGGTCGCCGACCCGACCGGCTACGGCCGGATCGTGCGCGACAGCGCGGGCAAGGTCACCGGGATCGTCGAGCACAAGGACGCCACCCCGGAGCAGGCCGAGATCGACGAGATCAACTCGGGCGTCTACGCCTTCGACGCGGCGGTGCTGCGCGACGGCCTCTCGCGCCTCTCGACCGACAACGCGCAGGGCGAGCTGTACCTCACCGACGTGCTCGGCATCGCGAACGGCGACGGCCTGCACGTCGGCGCCCTGATCGTCGACGACCCGTGGCTGACCGAAGGCGTCAACGACCGCGTGCAGCTCTCAGCGCTCGGCGCCGAGCTCAACCGCCGGATCGTGCAGCGCTGGCAGCGCGAGGGCGTCACGATCACCGACCCCGCCACGACCTGGATCGACGCCGGCGTCACCCTCTCCCGTGACGTCGTCATCGAGCCCGGCGTCCAGCTCAAGGGCACGACGTCGGTCGGCGAAGGCAGCACGGTCGGCCCGGACAGCACGCTGACCAACGTGACGATCGGCGCCGGCGCCAGCGTCGTCCGGGTGCACGGGTCGGACTCGGAACTCGGCGACGGCGTCAACGTCGGCCCGTTCACCTACCTGCGGCCGGGCACGAAGCTGGGCGTCAAGGCGAAGCTGGGCGCGTTCGTCGAGACGAAGGCCGCCGAGATCGGCGCCGGCACGAAGGTGCCCCACCTGACCTACGTGGGTGATGCCACGATCGGTGAGCACAGCAACATCGGCTGCTCCAGCGTCTTCGTGAACTACGACGGCGTGAACAAGCACCGGACCGTTATCGGGTCGTATGTCCGATTGGGCGCGGACAACACCTTCGTCGCCCCGGTGCACATCGGTGACGGCGCTTACAGTGGTGCGGGTGCCGTGATCCGCGAAGACGTCCCGCCGGGCACACTCGCGGTGTCGGCGCCGCCGCAGCGCAACATCGAAGGCTGGGCGATCCGGCGCCGGCCGGGTACGCCCGCGGCGGAGGCGGCCCAGGCCGCCCTCGACGCCGATTCAGCAGCAGGAACCGACGGGGAGTCGTCAGCATGAGCCAGAAGCAGGGCACGCCGAAGAAGAACCTGATGCTCTTCTCCGGGCGGGCACACCAGGAGCTCGCCGAAGAGGTCGCCCTCCACCTCGGCGTGAAGATCACCCCGCAGACGGCGCACACGTTCGCCAACGGCGAGCTGTTCGTCCGGTTCGAGGAGTCCGTCCGCGGCACCGACGCCTTCGTCATCCAGGCGCACACCACGCCCATCAACGAGTTCGTGATGGAGCAGCTGATCATGGTGGACGCGCTCAAGCGGGCGAGCGCGAAGCGGATCACGGTCGTGATGCCGTTCTACCCGTACGCGCGCCAGGACAAGAAGCACAAGGGCCGCGAGCCGATCTCGGCCCGGCTGATCGCGGACCTGTTCAAGACCGCGGGTGCCGACCGGATCATGACGGTCGACCTGCACACGGCGCAGATCCAGGGCTTCTTCGACGGCCCGGTCGACCACCTGATGGCGCAGTCCGTGCTGGCCGAACACATCAAGGCGACCTACGGCGACGCCGACATCACGGTCGTCTCGCCGGACTCCGGCCGCGTGCGGCTGGCCGAGAAGTGGGCGCAGACGCTGGGCGACCGCCCGATCGCGTTCATCCACAAGACGCGCGACCCGGACAAGCCCAACCAGGCGATCGCCAACCGCGTGGTCGGCAAGGTCGAGGGCAAGCTCTGCGTCCTGATCGACGACATGATCGACACCGGCGGCACGATCGTGAAGGCCACCGAGGCCCTGATCGAAGAGGGCGCGGCGGACGTGGTCATCGCCACGACCCACGGCATCCTGTCGGACCCGGCAACCCAGCGGCTGTCGTCGTGCAAGGCCCGCGAGGTCATCGTGACGAACTCGCTGCCGATCCCGGAGGAGAAGCGCTTCCCGGGGCTGACGGTGCTGTCGATCGCGCCGATGCTGGCGGAGGCGATCCAGCAGGTCTTCGACGACGGCTCGGTCACGTCCCTCTTCGACGGCAACGCCTGAGGTTTCACGAGGAAAGCCCGCTCTCCCGGCCGGGAGAGCGGGCTTTCCGCTGCCCGCGGCCTCAGTAAGCGACCGTGAAGCGCGCGCGGCGGTGCTTGGCCTGCTCGATCTCGTCGACGTAGGCGATCGCGAAGTCGTCCCCACCGATGTGGGACTTGCCGTTCTCGTCGGTCAGCAGGACGTCGCCGCCGATGCGGAACTCACCCTTGCGCTCACCCGGGGTCCAGGCGCCGAACTCGGCCGCGGGGCTCACGTAGAACCAGTCGAGGCTTTCGGGCTGCTCGCGCAGCAGGCCCAGCACCTCGGCGTGGTTGCCGGCCTCGGCCTTGTACTCGTCGGGGAACTCCGGGGTGTCGAACAGCCGCGGGCCGCCCTCGGCCACGTGCAGGCTGGCCGCGCCGCCGACGAACGACAGGCGGACGCCGTTCTCGCTCGCGATGCGGGCCAGGGCAGGCACCGCGTCGATCAGCTTCCTGCCCTCGATCTCGCGGGCCGGGGTGGCCACCACGATCACGTCCGCGTCCTTCGCGACCTGCGCGACGAAGTCCTCGTCGTGCAGCGAGCCCTGCAGGGCTTCGACGCCTTCGGGGACCGAACCCGCGTGGCGCGCGACGCCGACGACCTCGTGCCCGCGCCGCAGCGCCTCGGCGCCGATCCTGCCTCCGGCGTACCCCGTCGCCCCGAAAACCACCAGCTTGGCCATTTGGATCTCCTCGTTCGTCATCGGCCGGTCACGGCCGATGCTAGGAACGGAAGATCACCTACTTCAACGGAAGCAACACACCCGGGGGTAGGTGTCCAGGTCAGCCGCCGAGGCCCGCGAACTCCGCGGCCACCTTCTGCTTGACCGCGTTGACGTCGAGGCCCGCGCGGACCTCCGCCGTCGCGTTCGGCTTCGACAGCACCTGGTAGCTGGCCGTGCGGTTGGGCAGCTTGAACTTCACCGCGCAGGACAGCTGGATCGTCTTGTACGGCTCCGCGTCGCCGGCCGCCGTGCACGTCTGGGCGCCCAGCGACTCGGCGCTGACCTCCACCGTCAGGGTGATGTGGACGACGCTCTTCTCGCCCGACGCCGGCGTGCCGACCACGCTGTTGGAGACGTCGACCGTCGTGGTGCAGGAGCCGACGAAGTCCTTGCAGTCGAGCTTGTCGTTCGTGACGACGGCGCTGGCCTGCACCAGCCCTTCGAACGGCTGCCCCAGCCCGGCGATCGCGGCGTCGAGGTCCGTGTGGAACGTCTTGACCGCGTCGCCGGTGAGCGCGGTGACGGCGAACTCGGCGCCGTACTCGGGGCCCTTCTGCGGGTCGAGCAGCGCCGGGGCGAAGCTGACGACGCGGTTCGGCTTGGCCGTGGTGACGCGCAGGACGCTCGGCGCGGCGCCGAGCTGGTAGACCTCGGTGCCGTCCGGCAGCTTCGCCTTCACCGGGTCGCCCATCCGGTCGAGCCCGGCCAGCGCCTTGCGCAGCCCTTCGGCGAGCGCCGGCGGGGCGAACCGGGCCGCCGGGTCGAAGGGCAGCTCGGTGCCGAGCGATCGCACCCAGCTCGTGCCGAACTGCGTGCCTTCGTCGATGGCGTGCGCCTTCCAGTAGTCGGCGTCGGCCTGCAGGTAGAACTGGCTCGCGGCGGCCGTCACCTGCACGAACCGGCCGTCCAGCGGCAGGCCGCCGAGTGCGTAGCCGCCGCGGGTGATCCGGAACTGCTGCTCGGCGCCCTTGACCGTGGCCTTCAGCGCCACCGCGGGCGCCTGGCCCAGCGCGGTGAGGGCCGCGTCGACCGCGGTGCGCTGCGCCGCGCGCCGCTCGGCCACCGCCTGGTCGGCCGCGGAGACACCGGCGGTGCCGGCGACCGCCACCTGGCAGCCGGCCAGCAACCCGCCCAGCAGCAGCACCGCTGCCACCTTGCTCCACCGAGCCCGCATTTTCCGCCCCCTGCTCTCCCGCTACCGAGCACACCTCGGCCGGCGTCGACCCGCCACCGGATTTGTGTCGTCACGTACCGGGTTCCAGGAGGGTTCTAGCCTGGGCCGGGCACCCGCCGCAACCCACCGTGATGAGGTTGGTTTACACTCTTGAGGTTGTCTCGGCGAGGCGGGGCCCTTCTGGGGTGCCCGGCGTGATCGACGCGGCGGCTCGAGTAGCCCCCGTCGTCGTGCACGCCCGGAAACTCGCCGCCGAAACTTCCTTGAACAGAACACACATCGGCTTCCCCCGCCGCAGCATGCTGTCTTTGATTTGAAGGAGTGCCACACCGTGTCCGAGGTACGTCTGTCCGTCGAGCCGCGCACCGAGTTCGGCAAGGGCGCCGCGCGCCGCACGCGTCGCGCCGGCAAGATCCCCGCCGTCCTCTACGGCCACGGGGCGGACCCGCGGCACTTCGCGCTGCCGGCCATCGAGTTCGCCCGCGTCGTCCGCGAGAACGGCTCGAACGCCGTCATCACCCTGGACCTGGAGGGCGCCAGCGAGCTGGCCCTGACCAAGACCATCGTGGTGCACCCGCTGAAGAACTACATCGAGCACGTCGACCTGCTGGTCGTCAAGCGCGGCGAGAAGGTCACCGTCGACGTCCCCGTCGTCGTCACCGGCAACCCCGGCCCGGGCGGCCTGGTCAACCAGGACGTCGACACCCTGCAGGTCGAGGTCGAGGCGCTGCACATCCCGGAGCAGGTCGAGGTCTCGATCGAGGGCCTCGAGGTCGGCACCCAGATCCTCGCCGGCCAGATCCAGCTGCCGCAGGGCGCCACCCTGGTCACCGACCCGGAGTCGCTCGTCGTGGCCGTCAACGAGCCGCAGCGTGAAGAGACCGGCGACGAGGCCGAGGCGGGCGAAGAGTCGGCCGAGTCGGCCGAATAACATCGCTGCATGACCGAAGATGTGCCCGGGGCCGGCGAGCTGATTCTGCTCGCCGGCCTCGGCAATCCCGGACCCCAGTACGCCGGGAACCGACACAATGTCGGGTTCATGGTGCTGGACGAGCTCGCCGCCCGCATCGGCGGCAAGTTCAAGACGCACAAGACCGGCGGCGAGGTCCTCGAGGGCCGGCTGGCCGGCCGCCGCGTGGTGCTGGTGAAGCCGCGTTCGTACATGAACCTCTCCGGCGGGCCGGTGGTCGGCGCGGCGCGGTTCTACAAGGTCGAGCCGTCCGGCATCGTGGTGGTGCACGACGAGCTCGACGTCGATTTCGGCGCGTTGAAGCTGAAGCTGGGTGGCGGCGACAACGGGCACAACGGACTCCGCTCGATCACGAAATCACTGGGGACCCGCGACTACTACCGGGTGCGGTTCGGCATCGGCCGCCCGCCCGGCCGCCAGGACCCGGCGGACTTCGTGCTGAAGGACTTTTCGACGGTCGAGCGCAAGGAACTCCCGCTGGAGGTGGACCGGTGCGCGGACGCGACCGAAGCGCTGATCGGCACCGGCCTCGCGGCCGCGCAGAACGCCTTCCACGCGGGCTGACATGGGTGGCAAGGTGAAGCCATGACCCCCGACGAAGTCCGGGCGATCGCTTTCGGCAAACCCCGGTTCGGCCGGCGCGGCTACAACGAGGACGAGGTGGACGCGTTCCTCGACCTCATCGCCGAGGCACTGGCCGGCCGCAACATCCTGACGCCGGACGACATCCACTACGTCGAGTTCACGATCATGCCGGTCGGCATGCGCAGCTACGACCAGGCCCAGGTCGACCTGTTCCTCGACGAAGCCGAGGCGGCACTGGTGGAACTGCGCAACCCGAAGCCGGTCGTCGTCGAGGAACCGCCGCGGCCGCAGGGCCCCCGGAAGTGGTTCGGGCGCAGCTGACGAGCCTGTGAGCCCGGCCACACAGCGTTCGGTAGCGCAAACTCACCCGAAGGCGGGCGCGCGGTTGCCCGTCGGGGTGAGGTTGCGGGCAGGCTCTTCCGGGGGAGCCTGTCAACGGGTTAGGACGGTGTACGGGAGTTTCGCACCCGCCTACCCCGGAATCGGAGAGTTCCATGTCGTTCACCGCCGAAGACCTCGCCGTGGTCACCTTCGGTAACGCCCCGATCGGCCGCCGTGGTTACGCGAAGCACGAGGTCGACGCGTTCGTCCGGCGGATCGCCAAGACGCTCGCCGACGAGGACGACCTGACCGCCGCCGAAGTGCACCACGTGATGTTCGCGAAGCCGCTGATCGGCAAGCGCGGCTACGACGAGCGCGAGGTCGACGAGTTCCTCGACGCGGTGGAAGACCAGCTCGCCGCCCGCACCGGCCAGGCCCCCGACCTCCCGGGCGCCCGCAGTTCTTCGGAAGCCACCGCCGAGCGCGCCACCCCGCCGACGCTCCGCGCGGTCCGCGTCCAGCAGCGCTGAAGGGGCACTTTCACGTGAAAGTGCCCGCCTCCCAGCTGGGGCACTTTCACGTGAAAGTGCCCGTCAGGCGTCCGCGTTCTTCCTGATCCTGTCCGCGAACTGCTGGGCCGTCGCCGCGCGCTTGACCTTGCCCGACGGCGTCTTCGGCAGGCTGCCCGCCGGGAGCACCACGACCGCGTACGGCCGCATGTCGACGGCGTCGCGGACCCGCGCCGACACCTGCTTCATCAGGTTCTTCTCGGCTTCGGCGTCGCCCGCCAGCTTCGACTCCACGACGACCGCGAACCGCTCGCGGCGGCTGCCCGCGTCCAGCCGGACGGCCACCGCGTTGCCCGCGCGCACTCCCTCGACCGAGGTCGCCGCGCGTTCGATGTCCGTCGGGTACAGGTTGCGGCCGCCCATGATGATGACGTCCTTGCGGCGGCCGCAGATGACGATCTGGCCGTCGACCAGGTAGCCGAGGTCGCCGGTGTTGAGCCAGCCGTTCTCGTCCTGGGTCGCGAGCGGGCCGTCCATCGTCAGGTAGCCGGGTGTCACGGCCTCGCCGCGCAGCCGGATCTCGCCCACCTCGCGCTCGCCGACACGCACACCCGCGTCGTTGACGATCTCCGCTTCGAGCCCGTCGAGGGGACGGCCGAGCAGCGCGAACGAGCGGACGCTGTCGGTGCCGCGCCGCGGGTCGCCCGCCGGCACCGGCACCGCGCGGTTGTCCGCCTCGAGCGCGTCGGCTTCGACCACGTCGAGGGTCAGGCCGGTGAACAGCGGCGCGAACGACACCGCGAGCGTCGCTTCGGCCATGCCGTACGCCGGGAAGACGCACTCGGCGGGCATCTTGAACCGGGCGCCGGCGTCCACAAAGGTCTGGACGGCGGCCTCGTCGACGGGCTCGGCGCCGTTCAGCGCGATGCGCAGCTTCGAGAGGTCGTAGGCGGTGTCGTCGTCGACGCGGGCCATCCGGCGCCCGACGATCGCGTACGCGAAGTTCGGCGCCGCCGTCGTCGTGCCGTGGTACTTCGTGATCAGTTCCGGCCAGATCAACGGCCCGGAGAGGAACTCGACCGGCGTGATCTTGACCAGTTCGACGCCGAAGGTCATCGGCACGGTCAGGAAGCCGACCATCCCCATGTCGTGGAAGGTCGGCAGCCAGGACACCATCACGTCGACGTCGAAGTCGAACTCCGCGCGGTCGACCATGGCCTTGACGTTGGAGTACAGGTTGCCGTAGGTGATCCGCACGGCCTTGGGGTCGGCGGTGGACCCGCTGGTGAGCTGCAGCAGCGCGGTGTCGCCCTCGTCGGTGGTGACGACGTCGGCGAGCGGCTCGGCTCCGGCCAGCTCGGTGATGAGCTTGAACCCGATGCCCTTTTGTTCGAGCACGGGCGCGAGCTGGTCGAACGGCTCGCCCAGCAGCACCAGGTCGGAGCCGATCATCCCGAGCACCCGCACGGTGTCCTCGGCCCACTCGGCGAGATCGGTGCGCGGCGTCGGCTGGTGCAGCATGGTGACGCTGCCGCCGGCCAGCCAGACGGCCTGCACGGTGGGCGCGATCAGCACCGGCGCGGCGGCCAGCACCGCCACGGCACCCCCGCGCTCGAACCCGCCGGCCACCAGGCCGCCGGCAATCCGCCGCGCCTCGGCGTGCACCTCGGCCCAGGTCCGCCGGACCGGCTCCTTCGGCTCCCCGGTGACCATGCCCCGCTGCTGTCCCCGCTCCGTCGCGGTGGCGACGAGCGTGTCCACGAACCTGCTCATGGTGCAGACATTACTGGGAGCTGTGTCACTCCAGCAGTTCGGACGTCTCCAGCCAGCGCGCCTCGACGTCCTCGATCTCGCCCTGCACACCCTTCAGCTCGGCGTTGAGCTCCATCAGCTTCGCCGGGTCCGTCGCGGCCGCCAGCAACGACGCGTGGAGCTTCTCCTCCTTGGCGTGCAGCTGGTCGAGCTTGCGCTCCAGCCTGCCCAGTTCCTTCTGGGCCGCGCGCAGGTCCGCCGCCGACTTCTTCGCCTCGACCTTCTCCACCGAAGGCGCCGCACCGGAAACCGGCTGGGCCGCGGCGCGGCGGTTCAGGTACTCCTCGATGCCGCCCGGGAGGTGGGTGATGCGGCCGTCGCCGAAGAGGGCGACGATCGTGTCGCAGACGCGCTCCACCAGGTAGCGGTCGTGGGACACCACGACCATCGTGCCCGGCCAGCCGTCGAGGAGGTCTTCCAGCTGCTGCAGCGTGTCGATGTCCAGGTCGTTCGTCGGCTCGTCGAGCAGCAGCACGTTCGGCTCGGCCATCAGCAGCCGGCACAGCTGCAGCCGGCGCCGCTCGCCGCCCGAGAGGTCCGCGACCGGCGTCCACTGGCGGGCCGCCGGGAAGCCGAGCTTCTCGCCCAGCTGGGACGCCGTCATCTCCTGCTTGCCGAACACCACGCGGCCGGCCACCTGCTCGATCGCCTGCAGCACGCGCAGGTCGCCGGGCAGGTCGTCGAGCTCCTGGCGCAGGTGCGCGAGCGCGACCGTCTTGCCCTCGATCCGGCGGCCGGTCGTGCCCTCGACGTCGCCGCCGAGCAGCTTCAGCAGCGAAGTCTTGCCCGAACCGTTGACGCCGACCAGGCCGATCCGGTCACCGGGGCCGATCCGCCAGGTGACGTGGTCGAGCAGCTTCCGCTCGCCCACCTGGTACGTCGTGTCCTCCAGCTCCAGCACGGTCTTGCCGAGCCGCCGCTTCGCGAACGCCTGCAGCTCGACGGAGTCACGCGGCGGCGGGACGTCGGCGATCAGCGCTTCGGCCGCCTCCACGCGGTAACGCGGCTTCGACGAGCGCGCCTGCGGGCCGCGGCGCAGCCACGCCAGCTCCTTGCGGGCCAGGTTCTGCCGCTTCTCCTCGGCCGTCGCGGCCAGCCGCGCGCGCTCGGCGCGGGCGAAGATCCAGTCGGCGTAACCACCTTCGTACTGCTCGACGCGGCCGTTCGCGACCTCCCACGTCAGCGTCGCGACGGTGTCGAGGAACCACCGGTCGTGCGTGACGACCACGACGGCGACCTTCCGGGCCAGCAGGTGGTCGGCCAGCCAGCGGACACCTTCGACGTCGAGGTGGTTGGTCGGCTCGTCGAGGACGATCAGGTCGAGCTCGCCGGTGAGCGCGGCGGCCAGCGAGACCCGGCGCCGCTCGCCGCCGGACAGGTTCGCCGTCGGCGTGTCCAGGCCGATCGCCGTGATACCCAAGCCGTCCACAATGGACCGGACGCGGGCGTCGGCGGCCCATTCGTGCTCGGCGCCGTAGCGTTCGAGCACGACGTCGCCGACCGTGCTGCCGTCCGGGAGTTCCGTGCGCTGGGTGACCACGGCCATCCGCAGGTCGCGCACGTGGCTCACCCGTCCGGAGTCCGGTTCGGACAGTCCGGAAAGGACTTCCAGCAGGGTGGTCTTGCCGCCCCCGTTGAGGCCGACGACGCCGACGCGCTGCCCGGCCGCGATGCCGAGGGAAACGCCGTCCAAGAGCGGGCGAACCCCGTAGGACTTGCTCACCGCCTCCAGGTTGACCAGGTTGGCCATCCGCTCAGCCGATCCTTTCCACAATGATAAAACGGGTCGCCACGACCAGTGTCGTGTCGTCCACGGTGAACTCCGGATCTTCCATGGCCGCGCGCATTTCGGCGCCCTGCCAGTAGTCCGTGTGGTCGGCGCGCCATTCGGCGACGCTGGTGAAGCCCTCGCCCTCGTCGAGCGCGTGCTGGAGGTCCACTTCGGACAGTGGAAGGATGCGGACCTCGGTGGTCTCGAGCACCGCGACCCCCTCACCTGCCGAGTCGATCATCAACTCGCGCTCGCCGACGACGGGCAGCTCTTCGCCGTACTTCTCGTACTCGGCGACCAGGCCGGTGGTCGACGTCTTCTCCCCGCGCAGGACCGCCGCCACCAGCTTGTCGCGCAGCGGGCCCGGGAACGCGAACTCGGCGTGCTTCATGCGTGCACCCGCGGCGGCGCCGGCCGCGGCGCGTCGTCGCCGCCGACGACCCGGGCGCCGGGGACCGGACCGTGGGCCACGCGGACCGTGCGGCACACACCCGCGCCCGACAGCTCGGCCGCGACCTCCACCGCCGACTGTGCGTCTTCGCAGAGGAACGCGCACGTCGGGCCGGAACCGGACACCGTGCCGGCGAGCGCGCCCGCGTTGACGCCCGCGCGGAGCGTGCGGCGCAGGTCGGGCCGCAGCGAGACCGCCGCCGCCTGGAGGTCGTTGCCCAGCAGGAGGGCCAGCTGGCGCGGGTCGCCCGAGGCCAGCGCCTCCACGACCGGCGTGTGCGAGCCGATGCGGGGCGGGTTGCCCGCCGCGCGCAGGCGGTCGAGCTCGCCGAACACCTTCGGCGTCGACAGCCCTTCGGCGGCGAAGGCCAGCACCCAGTGGAACGTGTGCCGTGACAGCACCGGGACCAGCTGCTCGCCGCGGCCGGTGCCCAGCGCGGTGCCGCCGTAGAGCGCGAACGGGACGTCGCTGCCCAGGCCGGCCGCGATCTCGGCCAGCTCGTCGCGGGTGACGTCGAGACCCCACAGCGACGCGAGCCCGACCAGCGTCGCCGCCGCGTCGGCGCTGCCGCCCGCCATGCCGCCGGCGACCGGGATGCCCTTGCGCAGCACCACCCGGACCTTCGGCTCTTCGGTGCGCCCGACGTGCGAGGCCAGCGCTTCGACCGCGCGCCAGGCCAGGTTTTCGGGGCCGGTCGGGACCGTGCCCTCCCCCTCGCCGTAGACCTCGATGCCGGGCTCTTCGGTGACCGCGACGGTCACCTCGTCGGTCAGCGACAGCGCCTGGAACACGGTGACCAGCTCGTGGTAACCGTCTTCGCGCAGGTCGTCGACCGAAAGGTGCAGGTTGACCTTGGCCGGGACCCGGACGGTGACTGGGGGCGGAACTACGGCGAGCACCCGACCAGCCTACGTGCCCGCCAATGCGCCCCAATGTGGCGTTGGTTGCGTCCAACGCACCGAACGCCACATTGGGTGCGTCTGACGCACCGAACGCCACATTGGGGCGCTTGGGGCCAGGCCAGGCCGGGTCAGGCAGCCGCCACGCCCTGCGGGCCGCGCGCGGTGTGCGTGACGTGGCCGCCGCGCTCGGCGACCCAGGCCAGCGCCGCGTCGGCGCGCTCGCCGCGGACACCCAGGCGGAAGCGGCCGACCGGCGTGTCGCCGATGCGGGTCAGGCCGCCGCCGATGGTGGCGAACTCGACGTCGAAGCGGCCGGCGGCCTCGGGCAGCAGCGCGCCCACCGAGGCGAAGCCGACCAGCACGACGTCGGCCGAGCGGTCGTAGCGCGCCACCTGCGCGCGGGTGGTCTCGATGGCGGGCAGCAGCGCCTGCGCGGTGCGGCTGGCCGGGTTCGAGATCAGGTCGAGCACCGTGCCGCGCTCGACGACCGTGCCGTCCTCCAGCACCGCGACGTCGTCGCAGACCCGGCGGACCACGCCCGCGTCCGGCGTCGTGACGACGACCGTGGTGCCCAGCTCGGAACGCGCCCGGTCGAGCACGGCGAGCACCGCGCCGGCCTCCTCCGGGTCGACACCCGCGGTCGGGTCGTCGGCCAGCAGCACGGCCGGTGCCGCCGCCAGCGCCTTCGCGACCGCGACGCGGCGGAGCTGGCCGGCGGACAGCTCATCGGGCCGCTGCGCGGCGCGCTGGGTCAGGCCGACGAGGTCGAGCAGCGAGCCGACCCGGCTGCGGCGCTGCGGGCCGTCGACGCCGAGTTGCTCCAGCGGGGAGGCGATGTTGCCGGCGATGGTGCGCTCGGCGATCAGCTCCGGCTTCGTCGAGACGACGCCGAGCTGACGGCGGATTTCGCGGAGGCGGCGGCCGTCGAGGGTGCCGGTGTTGAGGCCGTCGAGCCGGACGACGCCGCGGTCGGGGCGCTCCTGCAGCGCGATGCAGCGGGCGAGGACGGACTTGCCGGACCCGGCGGGACCGACCACGCCGAACAGCGAGCCGGCCTGGACCTCGACGCTCACGTCGTGCAGGGCGATGACGGAGTTTCCGTTGGTGGCAAAGGTTTTGGACAGGTTTTCGACGGTGATCACGAAGGCTCCAGAAAACGGGGTGCGCGCAGCGCGCGGCACCCGGCCGCAAGCGAGTTCCGTCCTGTTCGGACGGTGCATGAAGAAGAGGTGGACCGGCTAGGACGAGCTCAGTGGGAGCGTCGACATGCGGTCACGGAGCGGCGGCCTTCGTCGACAACGCGACGCCTGGTCAGGAGCAGGGGGCGGGCTACCCTCTTCATCGAAAACGGCCTCCATCGGTCCTGGCGGTAGCACCTGCCCTGTGGAGGGTGGTTGCTGCGACTTCGGCGAGCCAGGTCTCTCAGTCGCTCGGGATGGACGTACTGAGTAAAACCGATCCCGAGGAGCGAACGCAAGCCTGTTGGCCCAGATCACACGAGTGGCGGTGTCCGAATGGCGGGATCACGGGCGGAGAGGGCGTATTTTCACGCTTCCACTGTGGATTGCTAACGGGCGGCGGCGATCCGGGCGAAGTCGTGCACGTTCAGCTGCTCACCACGGGTTCGGGGATCGATCCCGGCGGCCGTCAGGAGCTCGCCGGCGCGCTCGGCCGAGCCCGCCCAGCCCGCGAGCGCGGCCCGCAGCGTCTTCCTGCGTTGTGAGAAAGCGGCGTCGACCAGGCCGAAGAGCAGCTCCCGGTCTTCGGACGCCGTCGAGTCGCCGCGTTCGAACGCGACGAGCGCGGAATCGACGTTCGGCACCGGCCAGAACACCGAGCGTGGCACGGCGGCGACCTTGCGTGCGGTGCCGTACCAGGCGAGCTTGACGCTGGGCACGCCGTAGATCCGGCTGCCGGGGCCGGCGGCCATCCGGTCGGCCACCTCGGTCTGGACCATGACGAGGCCGGTCCGCAGCGACGGGATTTCGGCCAGCAGGTGCAGCACGACGGGCACGGCGACGTTGTAGGGCAGGTTGGCGACGAGAGCGGTCGGCTCGCCCAGTTCGGCGCGCGTGACGCGCAGGGCGTCGGCGCCGACGACGGTCAGCCGGTCCGCGGCTGCCGGGCCCCGCTCGGCGACCGTCTTGGGCAGCCGTTCGGCGAGCTTGGGGTCGATCTCGACGGCGACGACCCGCGCGCCCGTGTCGAGCAGCCCGAGCGTCAGCGACCCGAGCCCGGGCCCGACCTCGAGGACGACGTCGCCCTCGCCGACGTTCGCCAGCTCGACGATCCGCCGGACGGTGTTGGGATCGTGCACGAAGTTCTGCCCGAGCTTCTTGGTCGGCCGCACGTCGAGTTCGGCCGCCAGCCCGCGGATTTCGGCCGGTCCCAGCAGTTCAACCACCGGTGGAGCTTACCGATGCGGCATCCCGCACCCGCGAAACGGCCCCCACCTCGCGAAGAGGTGAGGGCCGGTTCGAAACCGCTGTCAGGCCTTCTTGCCGCAGACCGGCCAGGCGCTGTAGCCGCCGCGGGCGTCGCGGACCTTCTCCGCGATCGCGATCTGCTGGGCCTTGGTGGCCTGGCTGGGGAGTTCGGCGTACTGGTCGCCGCCGTAGGCGTCCCACGTGCGCTTGTCGAACTGGAGGCCGCCGTAGTAGCCGTTGCCCGTGTTGATGGACCAGTTGCCGCCCGACTCGCACTGCGCGATGCGGTCCCACGAGGACGAGTCGCCGATCGGCGGGTCGGCCGGCTTCTTGGTGCCGACGCGGGTGATCTTCGGCTTGGCCGGCGTGATGATCTTCTCGGAGATGCTCTCCCGGCCGACCTCTTTGCCGTTCTTCTGCGTGACCTTGTAGGTCACTTCCTTCTCGCCGGGCGTGCCGGGGTCGTCGACCTTGGTCTTGCCCTGCTCCAGGTCCGGGTCGTCGACGCGCTGCTCGGGCGGGTCGATCGTCTCCTTCTGGACGACCGTCGACACGCCGGTGCGGCTGATGTGCACCTCGGCGCCGTCGGTCAGCTTGACGTCCAGGCCACCCTCGGCGGCGTCCTCCGGGCCCAGGGTGAGCTTGTACTCGCCCAGGAACTCCTTCGTCGTGACCGCGGTGGTCTTCACCTGCTTCGGCGCGTTGCCGCCGTCGTACAGGGTGATGTTCTTCAGGGTCTTGATCTCGACGGTGGCGCCCTGCAGGGGCAGCTCGCCGTCCTTCGGCATGGACATCCACGTGCCGGGCTTGTCCATCTCGGCCATGCCGAGCTGGGTCAGCGCGTCGCCGAGGTGGGTCGCGCGGACCCAGGAGGTGCGCTCGGTGCCGTCGACGATCAGCTTCAGCTGACGGCCGCGCTCGAGCTTGATGACGCCGCCGTCGCCGACCTCCGCCTGCGGGGAGGGCGACAGGGAGTCGTGCTCGCCGACGGACAGGCCCGCGTCCTCGAGCACCTCGCCGACGGTGTCGCCGAAGGAGTGCACGGTCTGCTGGTGGCCGTCGACGTCGACGGTGATGCTCTTGTTCATCGCCAGCGCGGCCGCGCCGCCGCCGGCGACGCTGATCATGACGCTGAGGACGGCGCCCTTGAGGAACCGGCGCTTCCAGACCTTGGTCGTCTGGCGGAGGCCCTCGTCCAGAGCCGCACGACGCGCTTCGGGGGAAGCGGTGCGGTCCTCCTCGAGGCCGTCCGGGATGACGATCGGCGGCAGGTAGGTCGTCTCGGCGTTGATGAGGCGGATCAGTTCGTCGACGTCGACGTCGATCTCGGCCATCATCGCGTCGGCGTCGGGGCCGAGCGCGGCGAGGATGTCCTGCTGCGTGATGTTCGGGTCGTCGGAGAAGTCGAGCTGGCCGTATGCGGTGTCCTCGTAATGCCGATCGAGGACGGCCGCGGAGCGCGCTCCAGCCTGTCTGCTACCTGTCACCGGGGATCGTTCCCTTTCACGAGACGACGGTCGGGGGCGCCGCCTCTACGACTGGGCGTGACAATCGGCAACTGCTGAGTGCAGTACCGACCGGCACGATCACGGGACAGTAACGGGTCGAGGCGGGTTGCGCAAACACCCCCCGGAGTGTCGTGATCTGGGTCACTCCATCAGGTGGACGAGCCGGAAACCCTGTTGTCGCAATGCGTTCACCCCGATGTGACGCTGGGGAGTCGATAGATCCGCTCGGCGGTGGTCCGGACCGCCTCGGCGACTTCGTGGACAGCTTCGCCCCTGAGCGCCGCGAGGTGACGGACGGTGTAAGCGGCGCCGAACGGCTCGTTCGGCCGCCCACGGAACGGGTGGGGGGTCAGAAACGGCGCGTCGGTCTCGACGAGGTACTGCCCCGGCGGGCAGAGCCGGGCCGCCTCGTGGAGGCCCTTCGCGTTCTTGAACGTCACCGTGCCCGCGAAGGAAAGGACAAAGCCCGCGTCGACGCACTTGCGGGCCATTTCCGCGTCCCCGGAAAAACAATGGAAAATTACGGCATTCGGCGCACCCTCTTCGGCCAGGATGCGCAACACGTCGTCGTGGGCCTCGCGGTCGTGGATCATCAGCGGCTTGCCGAGCCGCTTCGCGAGGTCGATGTGCCAGCGGAACGCCTCCTGCTGGGCGTCGTGCGGCGAGTAGTCCCAGTAGTAGTCGAGGCCGGTTTCGCCGACGGCGACCACCCGCTCGTGCCCGGCCAGCCGCTCGATCTCGGCCTGCTCGGCCTCGCCGAACTCCTTGGTCCGGGTCGGGTGGATCGCGACGGCGGCCCAGACCCGGCGGTCCCAGGTGGCGGCCTCCGCGGCCCAGCGGGCCGAGGCGAGGTCGTCGGCGACCGTGACGACGCGCGCGACGCCGGCGCGCTCGGCGCGGTCGACCATGGCCGTGACATCGGCCGCGGTGACCGCGCCGCACGCGTCGAGATGGGTGTGCGCGTCCACCACCGACACCGGGAGCCTGTCCGGGACCGGCGGCAGCTCGCGCTTCTGATCACCCATGCGTCCTTCTTACTCCTTGATGATCGGCGCCCACTCCGGGCCGGTCTCGCCGAGCGCCGGGTCGAGCTTCGTGAACAGCGGCGACGGCTTGGCCAGGGGCTTGCCGACCTCGATCGGCGTCGACTCCCACTTCGCCTGCTCGGCCGCGTAGTCGCCGGTGAGGATCGGGTTGACCCGGCCGTCGATGTCGAGGTCCTCGACCTCCTTGAGCTCCGGCTGGGCGGCCCAGACGCCGGTGCCGCCGAGGGCCTCGTGCACCTTCTGGGCCGAGTGCGGCAGGAACGGCGTCAGCAGCGTGTTGGCGTCCGAGACGACCTGCAGCGCGGTGTGCAGCACGGTGTCGCGCCGCGTGGGGTCGTCCTTGAGCTTCCACGGCTCCTGGTCGGAGATGTACTTGTTCGCCGCGGTGACGACCTTCATCGCCTCGGCCGCCGCCAGCTTGAACCGGGACCGGGCCAGGTGCGCGCCCGCGGTGTCGAACGCCTTGCGCGACAACGCCTTCAGCTCTTCGTCGGCCGCGGTCGGGGCCTCCGGGCGCGGGATGGCGCCGACGTTCTTGTGCGCCATCGAGATGGACCGGTTGACCAGGTTGCCCCACTCGTTGGCCAGCTCGAAGTTGGTCCGGCGGACGAACTCGTCCCAGGTGAAGTCGGTGTCCTGGGTCTCCGGGCCGGCGACCGAGATGAAGTACCGCAGCGTGTCCGGGCCGAAATCGCGCAGGAAGTCCTCGACGTAGATCACGCGCCCGCGCGAGGTCGAGAACTTCGAGCCGCTCATGGTGAGGAACTCGCTGGAGACGATCTCGTCGGGCAGGTGCAGGCGGCCGTACGTGCCCGGCTCGCCACCCTTGTCGCCCTCGCCGTTGTGGCCGAACAGCAGCGCCGGCCAGATCTGGGCGTGGAAGGTGATGTTGTCCTTGCCCATGAAGTAGTAGGAGCGCGCGTCGGCGTTGTCCCACCACTCCCGCCACGCGTCCGGGTTGCCGGAGCGGCGGGCCCACTCGACGCTGGCCGAGAAGTACCCGATCACCGCGTCGAACCAGACGTAGAACCGCTTCAGCGGCTGGTCGCGCCAGCCGTCGAGGGGGATCTTGACGCCCCAGTCGAGGTCGCGGGTGATCGGCCGCGGCCGCATGTCGTCGATCAGGTTCTTGGTGAAGTTGAGGACGTTGGGGCGCCAGTCGGTCTTGGTGCCCAGCCAGTCACCCAGGGTCTTGGTGAACGCCGGCAGGTCGAGGAAGTAGTGCTCGGTCTCGACGAACTTCGGCGTCTCGCCGTTGATCCGCGACTTCGGGTTGATCAGCTCCGCGGCGTCGAGCTGGTTGCCGCAGTTGTCGCACTGGTCGCCGCGCGCGCCGTCGTACCCGCAGATCGGGCAGGTGCCCTCGACGTAGCGGTCGGGCAGCGTGCGGCCGGTGGACGGGCTGATCGCGCCGCGGGTGGTCTTCGGCACGACGTAGCCGTTGCGGTGCAGCGCCAGGAAGATCTGCTGCGTGACCTGGGCGTGGTTGCCGGTGGTGGTCCGCGTGAACAGGTCGTAGGACAGGCCGAGGCCCTGCAGGTCGGTGCCGATCTGGCGGGTGTACTTGTCCGCCGTCTCCTGCGGGGTCGAGTTCTCCTTGTCCGCCTGGACGGTGATCGGGGTGCCGTGCTCGTCGGTCCCGGACACCATGAGCACCCGGTTGCCGGCCATTCGCTGGTAGCGGGAGAAGACGTCGGACGGGACGCCGAATCCGGACACGTGGCCGATGTGGCGGGGGCCGTTGGCATAGGGCCAGGCCACCGCGGTCAACACAGGGGTGCTCATACCTTATTAGCCTACGGAGGGCGTCACGCGCGTATTCCAGAGGGAGGTCCGGTTGTCGGCGACACGGCTGCTCGTGCTCGGGGTGGTGCGCATGTACGGCCGCGCGCACGGCTACCAGGTGCGGCGTGAGCTGCTGACCTGGTCGGCGGACAAGTGGGCCAACGTCCAGCCGGGGTCGATCTACCACGCGCTGAAGAAGATGACGGCCGAGGACCTGCTGGAGCAGGTCGACGTCGAGCCGGGCGAGGGCGGCCCGGACCGCACCGCATACCGCATCACGCGAGAAGGCGACCAGGAGTTCCACCTGCTGCTGGCGAAGGCGCTGTCCGAGCCGACCGCCGCCGCGGCCGAGGTTGCCGCCGGCGTCTCGTTCCTGACCGCCCTGCCCCGCAAGCGCGCGATCAGCCTGCTCGAGCACCGGCTCGTCATCCTCGAGTCCGAGGAGCGGAGCGCGAGCCTGATGATCGAGGACACCGCGCACTGGGGGCAGGCCGAGCACGTCGCCGAGCTGTTCCGGCTGTGGTCGGCGCAGGCCCGCACCGGCCTGGAGTGGACCCGGGCGCTGATCGCGCGGCTGGCGGCCGGCGACTACGAGATGGCAGGCGACGCCGGCCGGGCGTTCGGCGATCCGCCTGCGTAATCAAATTTGACTAGTGGACGATGCGTCGGGCAAGGTGTCGGCTTCGACTAGTCAAGTTTGATTACCGGCTTTGACCACAATTGAGAGGGGTTCTCCATGATCACGGCACGCGGTCTCGAGCGGCGGTTCCGCCGCAAGGGCCGCACTGGGGGCGAAGTCCACGCGGTGCAGGGCGTCGACCTCGACGTCGACGCGGGCGAGCTGGTCGGCTTCCTCGGGCCCAACGGCGCCGGGAAGACGACCACGCTGCGCATGCTGACCACGCTGCTGCGGCCGACGGCGGGCACCGCGACCGTCGGCGGCTGCGACCTGCTCACCGACCCTCTTGGTGTGCGCAAGCGGATCGGCTACGTCGCCCAGGGTGGCGGCAGCGCGCCCGAAAGCAAGGTCGCCGACGAGCTGGAGCTGCAGGGCAGGCTCTACCGGATGAGCAAGGCCGACGCGATCGCGCGCGGCGCCGAGCTCGCCGAGCAGCTCGACCTGACCGGGCTGGACCAGCGGCTGACCAAGACGCTGTCGGGCGGGCAGCGGCGGCGGCTCGACATCGCGCTCGGGCTGATCCACTCGCCGGGCCTGGTGTTCCTCGACGAGCCGTCGACCGGCCTCGACCCGCAGAGCCGCGCCAACCTGTGGGACCACATCCGCCGGCTGCGCGCCGAGCAGGGCGTCACCGTGTTCCTGACGACCCACTACCTCGACGAGGCGGACGCGCTGTCCGACCGGCTGATCGTCATCGACGACGGCCGGATCGTCGCCGAAGGGACGCCGGACGCGCTGAAGGCGCGGGTCAACGGCGACCGCGTCGAGGTCGGCGTCGAACCTGGGCAGGCCACCGACGCCGCCGAGATCGCCGGGCGGCTGACCGGGGCGCAGGAGCTGTCCGTCGACGGCGGGGAGGTCCGGTTCCGGGTGCCGCGCGGCGACGTCGCGCTGCCGGAGCTGCTGCGCGCGCTGGACGCCAAGGGCATCGCGATGCTGTCGGTCCAGGTGCACCGGCCCACGCTCGACGACGTTTTCCTGACCCTGACCGGGCGATCGCTGCGGGAAGCGGAGGAGGCCGGCCGTGCTGCGTGACACCTGGCTGATCTTCCGCCGCGAAATGACGGCGGCGCTGCGCAACCCGACCTGGGTGCTGATCGGGATCATGCAGCCGCTGCTGTACCTGTTCCTGTTCGGGCCGCTGATGGTCAAGGCGATGCAGGGGCAGGGCCTGTCCGAAGTGGACGGCTGGATGCTGCTCACCCCGGCGCTCATCGCCCAGCTGGCCCTGTTCGGCAGCTCGTTCGTCGGCTTCGGCCTGCTGGCCGAGTACCGCTCCGGCGTCGTCGAGCGGTTCCGGGTGACGCCGGTCAGCCGGGTCGCGCTGCTGCTGGGCAAGGTGCTGGCCAACGCCCTGCAGGCGGTGGTCCAGGCGCTGCTGATCATCGCGCTGGCCTACCTGGCGTTCGACCTGGCCGCGCCGGTCGGCGGCGTGCTGCTGAGCCTGCTGATCGTGTTCCTGCTGGCGGTGTCGCTGGCGTCGTGCTCCTACGCGCTGGCGCTGACGCTCAAGAGCGAGGAGACGTTCCCGGCCCTGCTCAACGCGGTGCTCATCCCGCTGCTGCTGCTCTCCGGGATCCTGCTGCCGATCACGTCCGGTGTCGCCCCGGACTGGCTGTACACGGTTTCGCAGATCAACCCCTTCCGGCACGTGGTCGACGTCGAGCGGAACACCTTCCGCGGCGACTTCACGATGGACGCCCTGTTCACGGGCGGTGTCGTGGTGCTGGTGATGGCGGTGTTGTCCGTGTGGTGGGGCACCCGGACGTTCCAGAAGGAAAACGCCTGATCATCACGGTGTGTGTCACTGCGGGTCCGCCTCCGGCGACGTATGGTGTGCTCTCCACCGACGTGCCGGGGGCGGACAGTGACAGAGCCGGAGAGTGAGCTCGGCATTTCGCTGTCGCACCGCGAGCACGTGGCCGACTGGCAGGCCGTGCGCAGCGCGCACACCCGGTTCGTGTCGGTGACGATCAGCGAGAACGTCAACTGGAGCAACTCCGCCGCGGAACGCAACCTGGCCGGCGCCCAGGAAGCGGGGTTGCACGCCGGCGGCCGCCACTACGCGCGCCCCGGCGCGGTCCACGACCAGGCCGACTTCTTCGTGCGCACGGCGAGCAGGCTCGGCGCGTTCGCCCCCGGCTCGCTCGCGCCGGCGCTGGAGGTGGCGGCGCCGAGCGTCGACGACCGGTTCGTCAAGGCGTGGATCAAGCACGTCCGGCACGCGGCGCGCATCGAGCGGGTGCTGGTCTACGCCGACTACGACTGCTGGCAGCACCGCCTGCACCCGGACCGCTGGGCCGACAGCGAAGTCGTGCTGTGGCTGATCCGGCACAACGGCATCCCGGGCCGGGCGGGCTGGTTCCACTCGCGGCTCGGCGTGCACCAGCACGCGCTCACGCCGGACGTCCCCGGCATCGCCGGTCCGGTGGAGCAGAACGCCGTCGTGTACCCGTTCACATTGGGCGACCTTTTGCTGTAGGAGCGGCGACAATGTCGCCATGCGCGTGACGAGCAGGCCACTCCGGACGGACGTGACGCCGTCGCGCGCGCTCGCGGTGCTGGCCCACCATGCCGCTTCGCGGGGGTTGCCGCCGCCCGCGATGCTGTCCGGCGAGTGGTTCGGCTCGCAGGCGGTGATCGCGCCTTCGCTGGCGGTGGCCCCGGGCGCGTTCCCCGCGGGTGCGCCGGAGCTCGACGCACCGCCGGGCGTCATCGGCGGCGGCTGGTTCGGGTACCTGGCCTACGACCTGGCGGACCCGTCGGGCCGCACGGGCGCGCTGCCCGCCTCCGCGTGGGGCTGGACGGACCACGTGCTCCGGTGGTCCGCAGCCGGCACGTGCCACCTGGAGTCCCTCGACGGCGGCGGCCCATCGGTGTCCACAATGGAATCCCTGCTGGCCGCACCGGCGCCGCCTTCGTCCTGGACCGCGGGGCCGTTGCGACGTCCGCTGCCGTCGGAGCACCGGGACGCGGTGAAGGCGTGCGTGCACGCGATCGAGGCGGGCGAGCTGTTCCAGGCCAACATCTGCACGCGGTTCACCGGCTCGTTCTCGGGATCGCCCGCGGCCTTGTTCGCCGCGGGAGTGTCTCTACTGGCGCCTCGCCGCGCGGCCTACCTGTCGGGACCGTGGGGCTCGGTGGTTTCGTTCTCGCCGGAGCTGTTCCTCGCCCGCCACGGCCGCGCGGTGCGCTCGACGCCGATCAAGGGGACGCTCCCCCGCCGCGGGCCCGCGGACGACGGGAACGCCGAGCTGCTGCGCCGGTCCGCGAAGGACGTCGCGGAGAACGTGATGATCACCGACCTGGTCCGCAACGACCTCGGCCGGGTGTGCGAAGTGGGCTCGGTGACGGTGCCGTCCCTGCTGCAGGTCCGGCCGGCACCGGGGGTCTGGCACCTGGACTCGACGGTAACGGGCGTGCTGCGGCCGCCGGTCTCGGATGCGGCGTTGCTGGCGGCGACGTTCCCGCCGGGCTCGGTGACGGGCGCGCCGAAGATCCGCGCCCTGGACCTGATCGCTTCGCTGGAGCCGTGCGGCCGCGGGGTCTACACGGGCGCGATCGGGCTGGTGTCACCGGTGGCAGGGCTGGAGCTGAACGTCGCGATCCGGACGTTCGAGATCGCGTCCGGCACCATCGCGCTGGGTGTCGGTGGCGGCATCACGGCGGATTCGGACCCGGAGGCGGAGTGGCAGGAGTGCCTCCACAAGGCGGCACCCCTGGAACACCTCCTGGCGAATCCGCTACTTGCCGGGGTCCAGCAGTAGCTTGCCGACGGTCTTGCGGGAGCGCAGGGCCTCGTGGGCGCCGCGGGCGTCCGACAGCGCGTACTCGCCGCCCGGGACGGCCTTGAGCTTGCCGCTCTTCACGAGGTCGAACAGCTCGGTCAGGGCGGTCCCGAAGACGTTGCCCGGCAGGCGGAAGACGTGCGGCAGCCACATGCCGCTGATCGTGGTGCTGTGGCCGAGGACGTTGCGCAGCTCGACCGGCTTCGGGTTTTCGCGGCCGGCCATGCCGTAGAACGCGAGGCGGCCGAACGGGGCCAGCGCGGCGATGCTCTGGTCGGTCGTCTTCCCGCCGACCATGTCGAGCACGACGTCGACGCGGCGGCCGTTGTTCGCCTCGCTCAGGGCGGCCGTCATGTCCTCGGCGCGGGAGTCGATGGCGACGTCGGCGCCGAGCTCGAGGGCGAGCGCGCGCTTCTCGTCGCTGCTCGCCGTGGCGATGACGCGGCCGGCGCCCCAGGCCTTCGCCAGCTGCACGGCGACGGTCCCGACCCCGCCGGCGGCGGCGTGCACGACGACCGATTCGCCCGGTTCGAGGTGGGCGTTCTTGCGCAGCAGGACCCAGGCGGTGGTGCCCTGGACCAGCATGGACAGCGCGGTGAGGTCGTCGATGCCGTCGGGCACCGGGAAGGTCGTGGCTTCCGGGGCGACGGCCTTTTCGGCGTACCCGCCCCCGTTGAGCAGGGCGACCACACGCCTGCCGTCCGGCGTGCGCCCGACGACCTCGCCACCGGGGACGAGCGGCAGCTTGCTCGGCGCGAGGTAGCTGTTTTCGGCCTGGTGGGTGTCGGCGTAGTTGACGCCGACGCGGTCGACGTCGATGAGGACCTCGCCGGGCCCGGCCACCGGGTCGGGCAGCTCGACCGGCGTGAGCACCTCGGGTCCGCCGAACTCGGTCACCTGCACTGCGCGCATGTCGCGTTCCCTCTCCGTCAACAGCCCAGTGGTTGTGAGACATTCTGACATATGTCTCAGGAGTTCGAGGTCGCTCGTGACTGGTTCCTCGCCGGCCGCCGGGTCGACATGGGGGAACTGGCCCAGGAGCTGTCGATCAGCCGGGCGACGCTGCACCGGCGGGTGGGCTCCCGCGATCTTTTGCTGGGCGAGATCCTGTGGTCGCTGTCGGACGTCACGATCGCCCGGCTGTGGCCGTCGTGCGTCGGACGCGGAGCCGCGGGGATCGCGGACTTCGTGAGCGGGTACGTCCGGATGGCGAACGACTCACCCCCGTTCCGCGACTTCCTGCGCCGCGAGCCGGAGCGAGCGCTGCGGCTGCTGACGACGCGCGCAAGCGTTTGCCAGCGCAGGACGACGGAGAAGCTGGAGACCCTGCTGACGGGCGAGGTTTCCGCCGGCCGGCTGGATCCGCCGTTGCCGGTGCCGGACCTGGCCTACCTGCTGGTGCGGATCGGCGAGTCGTTCGTGTACACGGACGTGATCACCGGGGACGCGCCTGACGCGGAGAAGGCGCATGCCGCCGTGACGGCGCTGCTGACCTAGCTCGCGTGCGCCGCTTCCCTCAGTCGGCTCGATCGACGGCAGCAAACCCGGAGAACCGGCGAACCAGCTCCTGATCCGTGGCTTGCACTTCCCAGGTCGTACTGTCGAAGGCCTCGACGACGACCTCGGCTCCGCCCTCTTCCGAAACATGTTCCAGGTCCGCGGCGACACGGACGGCCACGAGCCAGCAGTTGATGACCTGCTTCAGCTGCCCGGCGAACCAGACGAGTTCAGGCCACGAAAGCACATAACCCACCCCGCCGTTTTCCACCAGCTCCTCGAATTCGAGGATGCTTTCCCCTCGGGGCCCGGTACCGCCGACCCCTTCGAAATCCAGGAACGACCAGCAGAAATCATCGCCGGGGATCAGGTTCAGCAGATCGGCGAGGTTCACTTGGCGGCCGTCCGCCCGGTGCATCCGCATCGAAATCTTGCCGGTCACGGGTACTCCACTGGTTCGGCTCCGAGGCGCTGCCAGGTGCCTCCGATATGCGCCACTACGACTTCCGGGAGGCCAGTACAGCGTCGTAAAGCTCCTTTTTGGACACCCCGGCCGCCTCGGCGACCTCGGCCGCCGCCGACTTCAGCCGCTCGCCGGCCGCCACCCGGTCCGACACCTCGGCCACCAGGTCCGCCACCGAAACCGCCCGTGGCGAAGCCCCGGCCAGCACCACCGTGATCTCGCCGCGGACACCCTCCTCGGCCCACGCGGCCAGCTCCGCCAGCGTTCCCCGCTTCACCTCTTCGTACGTCTTCGTCAGCTCGCGGCACACCGCAGCCTGCCGGGAACCGCCCAAAACGGACACCGCATCCGTCAGGAGCGACTCCAACCGGTGCGGGGACTCGAAGAACACCGCCGTCCGGGGCTCGTCGCGCAACGCCGTCAGCCAGCGTGTCCGCTCGCCCGGCTTGCGGGGGGCGAAACCCTCGAAACAGAACCGGTCACAGGGCAACCCGGACAACGCGAGCGCCGTCGTCACCGCGGACGGGCCCGGCAGGCACGTCACCGGCAGTGAAGCCGCCACACACGCCGCCACCAGGCGGAAGCCCGGGTCGGACACGCTCGGCATGCCGGCGTCCGTCACCAGGACCACCGTCTCGCCCGCGTGCAACGCTTCGAGCAGCTTCGGCAGGCGAGCCGACTCGACGTCTTCGTAGAAGCTCACCACCCGGCCGCGCGGGGTCACCTCCAGCGCTGCCGCCAGCGCGCGGAACCGGCGGGTGTCCTCGGCCGCGACGACGTCGGCTTCCGCCAGGGCCGTGGCCAGGCGCTGGGAAGCGTCGCGGACGTCGCCGAGCGGGGTGGCGGCGAGGATGAGGCGGCCCTGGGTCACCACGCCAGCCTAGGCTGATCAGCGGATCCGGACGACGCACGCCCTGCCTCGCCCGTAGGATCGCCCCCGTGACCGCCGTGCTGACCCGTCCCGACGACGAAAGCGTCCGGCCGGACCCGGTCGAGGCGCTCCGGCCGCCCACCGACCGCGAACTGACTCTGCTCGGCCGCGGCATGCCGGCGGACCGGCTCCGCGGCTGGGTCGTCACCCTCGTGCTGACGCTGATCGGCGGCATCGTCCGCCTGCAGAACCTCGGCGAGCCGACGGACAAGGGCAGCCCGGTCTTCGACGAGAAGCACTACGTGCCGCAGGCGTGGCAGGTGCTGCGCAACGGCGGCTACGAGGACAACTACGGCTACGAACTGGTCGTCCACCCGCCGCTGGCGAAGCAGCTGATCGCGATCGGCGAATGGCTGTTCGGCTACAACGGCTGGGGCTGGCGCATCATGCCCGCGCTGGCCGGCACGCTGATGGTGCTGCTGGTCATCCGCATCGCCCGCCGCCTGACGCGCTCGACGCTGCTCGGCGGCATCGCCGGCATCCTGGTGATCAGCGACGGCGTGCTGCACCTGCAGTCGCGCATGGGCATGCTCGACATCTTCATCGCGCTGTTCGTGCTCGCCGCGTTCGCCTGCGTGCTCGCCGACCGCGACCAGGTGCGCGAACGGCTCGCGACGGCGGTCCGCGAGGGCTGGATCAACGAGTCGGTCTGGGGCCCCAAACTGGGCTTCCGCTGGTGGCGGTTCGCGACCGGGCTGATGATCGGGCTCACCTTCGGCGTCAAGTGGTCGGCGCTGTACTACATCGTCGCGTTCGGGCTGCTCACCGTCTTCTTCGACGTCGCGGCGCGGCGCGCGGCCGGCGTCGAACGGCCATGGCTGGGCACGATCCGCCGGGACGTGGCGCCCGCGCTGTGGGCCATCCTGGTCATTCCGTTCCTGATGTACTTCGCCGCGTACTGGGCGTGGTTCGCCAGCGAAACCGCGACCGACCGGCACTACACCGAGATCAAGGACATCGCGCCGGGCTTCTGGTCGTGGATGCCGCCGGCGCTGCGCTCGCTGGGCGACTACACGGCGAACGTCCTGCACTTCCACGAAACCCTGGTCACGCCGAAGGACAGCCCGCACCCGTGGGAGTCGAAGCCGTGGACGTGGCCGATGGGGCTGCGCCCGATGCTCTACAGCTACAACGGCGAAGTCACCGGCTGCGGCGAGGCCCGCTGCATCAGCGCGACGATGCTGATCGGCACCCCGGCGATGTGGTGGCTGGCGATCCCGATGCTCGGCTGGGCGGCGTGGCGCTCGATCTTCCGCGCGGACTGGCGCTACGCGGCCGTGCTGGTCGGCTACCTCGGCGGGTACGTCTTCTGGTTCACCAACATCGACCGCCAGATGTACTTCTTCTACGCGACCCCGCTGGCCGCGTTCCTGGTGCTCGGGCTGACGTTGTGCCTGGGCCAGATCCTGGGCAGCGCCCGGCGCGGGTTCGAGCGACGCGGGACAGGTCTGCTCGTGGTGTCGCTGTACGTCGGGCTGGTGGTGGCGAACTTCGCCTGGCTGTGGCCGATCCTGAACGGCATCGCGATCACGAACGGCCAGTGGGAAGCCGAGCGCTGGCTGCCGTCCTGGCGGTAACTCGTCCGGGCCACAAGCGCCCCAATGTGGCGTTGGTTGCGTCCAACGCACCGAACGCCACATTGGGTGCGTCTGACGCACCGAACGCCACATTGGGTGCGCTGGACGCACCGAACGCCACATTGGGTGCGCTCGACGCACCGAACGCCACATTGGGTGCGCTCGACGCACCGAACGCCACATTGGGTGCGCTCGACGCACCGAACGCCACATTGGGTGCGTCTGACGCACCGAACGCCACATTGGGGCGCATGAGCCGAGCGTCAGCCCGCGAAGTACGCCCCCGGCGTGACACCGACCGCCCGCCGGAAGGCCGCGACGAACGCGCTCGCCGAGCTGTACCCCACGCGGTAGGCCACCGTCTCCAGCGGCGTCGCCTGGGCCAGCAGCGGCAACGCCGCACGCAGCCGCACCTGCGTGCGCCACGTCCCGAACGGCATCCGGCACTCGCGGACGAAGATCCGCGCGAGGGTGCGTTCGGCGGCGCCGACGTCCCGGCCGAACTCGGCGAGCGTGCGCGAGTCCGCCGGGTTCGCGAGCACCGCCGTCGCCACGTCGAGGGCGCGCGGGTCGCTCGGCGCGGGCACCACGATCGGCACCACGTCCAGCGGTTCGAGCAGGTCGAAGGCCACGGCTTCGGCACGCAGCCGGGCGTCGGGCCCGACGCCGTCACCGGTCAGGTACTCCAGCAGCTCCCGCAGCAACGGCCGCACGACGACCATCCGCGGCTCCGGCCACGACACCGGTGACAGCGTCGGGTCGGCGTAGATCCCCCGCAGGGCCGCCCGCCCGAGCGCGCCCGTGCGGTGCCGGACGCCGGCGGGCATCCAGAGGGCGCGCGTCGGCGGCAGCACCCAGGCCGCGTCGCCCGCCTTGACCGCGACGACCCCGCGGGCCGACCAGACCAGCTGGTGGACCGGGTGCTCGTGCCACGGGAACCAGGTGCCCGCGGGCAGGTCGAACGCTCCGAGGAGCATGGCTTGGCTGTTTCGCGACATTGGTTGGCAGCGTATCGGCTACCGGTCACCGGCGGGCCGAAATAGCGTCGGACGCATGCCGATGAACCTGATCCACCGCAAGATCTGCAGCTCGGCCAAGTGGGCCTCGATGGTCGAGGACGTGCTGCCCGGCTGGCTCGCGAAACACGACCTGGGCGACGATGTCCTCGAGATCGGCCCCGGCTTCGGGGCCACCACCAAGGTGCTGCTCGACGTGGTCCCGAAGCTGACGGTCCTGGAGATCGACCCGGCCTCGACGGCGCTCCTGCGGGAGAAGTTCGGCGCCCGCGCGGAGGTCGTCGGGGGCAGCGGCGCGGAGATGCCCTTCGCAGCCGGGCGGTTTTCGGCGGTGGTGTGCTTCACGATGCTGCACCACGTCCCGACGACGTCGCTGCAGGACGCGATCTTCGCCGAGGCCGCCCGGGTGCTGCGGCCGGGCGGCCGGTTCTGCGGTACGGACAGCCAGCTCAGCTTCCGCTTCCGGCTCCTGCACATCGGCGACACGATGAACGTCCTCGACGCGTCGACCCTGCCGGGACGCCTGGAGGAGGCGGGTTTCGAGCAGGTCGCGGTGAAGGCACGGCCGAAGGAGCTCGTGAGCTTCTCGGCCGTGCAGCCCGGCTAGCGGCGGGGCAGCTGGCTTCCCGGCTGGCGCGGTACCACCCGCGTCACCGGGCCGTCGGCGGACTTGCCCGCCCGCGACAGCCAGCCCTCCACCTCGCGGCGCACCGCGTTCAGGGTCGGGCGGCGGCGGGGCTCCGGGTCCAGGGACGCCGCCAGCAGGCGGGCGTGGGCGCTCCGCTGCGGCAGCCGCGTCACCGGGTCCGCCCGCGCGGCCGCCATCAGGGCCGCCATCGGCGTCTCGCGGGTGCCGCGCGGGGGCTGGCCCGACAGCGCGTAACTGATCGTCGCCGCCAGCTGCCAGGCGTCCGACGCCGGGGAGGCCGGCGAGCCCATGGCCTGCTCCGGGGCGACGAAGTCGGGCGTGCCGATCATCATCCCGGTGGCCGTCATCTTCGAGTCGCCCTGGCTGCGGGCGATGCCGAAGTCGATCAGGTGGGCCAGGCCGCTCGGGTCCAGCACGATGTTCGACGGCTTGATGTCGCGGTGCAGGACGCCCTTCTCGTGGGCCGCCGCCAGTGCGCCAGCCATCGTCGCCCAGAGGCGGCCCGCCGCGACGTCGTCGAGGGGGCCCTGGCCGTCGACCAGCTCGGCCAGCGGACGGCCTTCGAGGTACTCCATCACCAGCGCCAGGCCGTCCGGCTCCTCGGCGAGGTCGTAGACCTTCACGCAGTTCGGGTGGCTGACCACGGCCAGCGCGCGGGCCTCGCGCTGCATGCGCTCGGCCGTGTCGCGGTCCGGTGCGTGCGCGATCTTCAGCGCGACCGTGCGGTTCAGCTGGGTGTCGACGGCCTGCCAGACCGTGCCGAACCCGCCCGCGCCCAGCTGCTTGACGCGGCGGTAGCGGCTGCCACCGGCGTTGCGGGAACCGGGCGGCGGCGGGATCGGGCCCGGGGCCGCGGCCAGCATGCCGCCCGGCGGGGACGGCGGCTCGGGCGCCGACGCCAGCGCCGTCTTCGGGTACGGGCGGTTGACCGGGGGCGGCGGAGGCGGCGGGGTCGGGCGCGGCTGCACCTGCGACGGCGGCGGGCCCTGCGGCTCCGGCCGGCGGGGCGGCGGCTCGTCCGACCGGTCCGACCGGTTGATCACCGACCACGGCGGCGGGCCGACCATCGCCACCGGGATCAGGCCCAGCACGCTGAACGGCAGGAAACCGAGCCAGAAGTGCAGCGCGGTGTTCGCCTCCATGCCGACGCTGAACACCAGCATCGCGGCGAACGGGATCCAGAAGAACCGTGACGGCCACTTCGGGCCGCGGCGGAAGGCCGTGCGGCCCTGCAGCATCACGAAGAACAGCGAGCCGGCGCCCAGCACGACGAAGGCCAGCAGGTAGACGAAGAACGGGAGGTCACTGCCGTTCTTCGAGAACAGCACGTCGTAGACGGTCTGGCCGCCGCCGAGGTAGTCCTTCTGGTTGTCGACCCAGCAGCCGCCGGCGCCGTTCAGCGTCGAGAGCTCGGTCTTGCTCAGGCCGGTCTTCTCGCCCGCGAACGCCGCCCGGTAGACGCCGGAGACGCCGTTGGACAGCAGCCAGGGCAGCACCAGCGCGCTGAACAGGCCGATCGCGCCGAACACCGACAGCGTCGTGGCGTCGTAGCGGTTGCCCGTGCCCTTCCGGATGACCGACACGGCGACCGCGCCGATCGGCGGTAGCAGCGCGACGAGCGCGCCGGCCGCACTCGTGGCCCAGACCCAGTCGCCGGGGCAGAAACCCGGGCCGAACAAGGAATGGGCTAGCGAGAGCAACGCGCTCGCGAGTCCGTTCACCGCCGGGCTCCCCTCACTGTCCGTGTTCACTTCGTGGCCGTCACGCGGCGTTTTCCCGCGGTCCAGCTTAGGACGCTCCCGGCCTCCGTGAGGTTGCCGGGTCTTTCCGCCGCGGAATCCGGCACGCCCGCCGCTCCCGCGCCATGATGGGGATCGGCGCAACGTCCACGCGAAGGAGCGGAGCATGGCCGCGTACTCCGAAGCCTACCGGCGCAGCCTGGCCGAGCCGGACGCGTTCTGGCTGGCCGCGGCGGAGTCGATCAGCTGGACCAGGCCGCCGGAGCGGGCACTGGACGACTCCCGTCCGCCCTTCTACCGGTGGTTCCCGGACGCCGAACTGAACACGTCCTACAACGCGCTGGACAGGCACGTCGAGGCCGGCCGCGGCGGCCAGGCCGCGCTGATCTGGGACTCTCCCGTGACCGGACGGCAACGCACCTACACGTACGAGGAGCTTCGGGACACCGTCGCGCGCTTTGCCGGCGCGCTGCGCTCGCTCGGGGTCACGAAGGGTGACCGGGTCATCGTCTACCTCCCGATGGTGCCGGAAGCCGCCGTCGCGATGCTGGCCTGCGCGCGGATCGGGGCCGTGCACTCCGTGGTCTTCGGCGGGTTCGCGCCGAAGGAGCTCGCCGCGCGGATCGAGGACGCCAAACCCAAGGTCATCCTGGCCGCGTCCTGCGGCATCGAGCCGACGCGGGTGGTCGAGTACCAGCCGATCATCGAAGCCGCGCTGGGCATGACCGAGCACCAGCCCGACCACGTCGTCATGCTGCAGCGCGAGCAGGCGCCGGCCACGGGCGGCCGCCACTTCGACTGGCGCGAGCTGGCCGCCGGCGCCGAGCCCGCCGAACCGGTGCCGGTCGCGGCCACCGATCCCCTGTACATCCTCTACACGTCCGGGACCACCGGGAAGCCGAAGGGCGTCGTGCGGGACACCGGGGGCCACGCCGTCGCGCTCGCCTACTCGATGGCCGCCGTCTACGACGTCCACGCCGGCGACGTCTGGTGGACCGCCTCCGACGTCGGCTGGGTCGTCGGGCACTCCTACATCGTCTACGCGCCGCTGCTGGTCGGAGCGACCACGGTGATGTACGAAGGCAAGCCCGTCGGCACGCCCGACGCGGGCGCGTTCTGGCGGGTCATCGCCGAGCACGGCGTCCAGGCCCTGTTCACCGCGCCCACCGCGCTGCGGGCCGTCAAGAAGGTCGACCCGGACGCCCGCGAGCTGGAGAAGTACGACCTCAAGCAGTTCCGGACGCTCTTCATGGCCGGCGAACGGCTCGACCCGGAGACCTACCACTGGGCCCACGAGAAACTCGGCGTCCCGGTCGTCGACCACTGGTGGCAGACCGAGACCGGCTGGCCGATCGCCGCCAACCCACGCGGCCTCGAACCGATGGCCGTCAAGGCCGGGTCCGCGACCAGGCCGGTGCCCGGCTGGGACGTCCGGATCCTCGACCAGGCCGGCGACGAGCTGCCCGCCGGGCGCGAAGGCGCCATCACCGTGAAGCTGCCGCTCCCGCCCGGCTCGCTGCCGACGCTCTGGGGCGACGACGAGCGGTACCGCGAGGCCTACCTCTCCCGCTACGAAGGCCACTACCTGACCGGCGACTCCGGGTATTTCGACGAAGACGGCTACCTCTTCGTCATGGGCCGCACCGACGACGTCATCAACGTCGCCGGCCACCGGCTCTCCACCGGATCGATGGAAGCCGTCCTGGCCGCGCACCCGGCGGTCGCCGAGTGCGCCGTGATCGGCGTCGCCGACCAGCTCAAGGGCCAGCTGCCACGCGGCTTCGTGGTGCTGAAGGCGGGCGCGGACATCGCCTCGGACCAGCTGCGCGACGAACTCGTGGCGATGGTCCGGCGGGACATCGGCCCGGTGGCCGCGTTCCGTGACGTGTCCATTGTGGACGCACTGCCGAAGACGCGGTCGGGGAAGATCCTCCGCAAGACGATGCGCGCGATCGCCGACGGCCGCGAGGAGGCGGTGCCCTCCACGATCGAGGACCCGAGCGTCCTGGAGGCCATCCGGGCCGCCCTTCGTTAAGAGCTGTTCCAAATGCACCGGCTGGTCTGTACCTTTGCAGGGAGTCCCCGACCGGAGGTGCTTCGATGCGCTTGTCCCGAGCCGTCCTGACCGCGGCCGTCGTGAGTCTCACGGCCGCCGGCCTGCCCGCTTCCGCCGCGGCCGCCCCCGAACGCAGCGTGACCGACGTCGTCCCGGCGCCCGTCTCGGCGAAGGCCGACGCCAAGGCCGGATTCCGGCTCACGCCGCGCACCGTGATCACGGCCGACCGCGGGGCCGGCCAGGTCGCGGACTACCTGCGCGGCCTGCTGCGCCCGGCCACCGGCTACCCGCTGCCGGTCGTGCCGCACGCCGCCGGCCTGCCCGCCGTCGCGCTGAAGCTCGGTCACGACCCGCGGATCGGCACCGAGGGTTACCGGCTGCAGGTCGCGCGCGACGGCGTCACGCTGACGGCCAACACCGCCGACGGGCTCTTCGAAGGCGTGCAGTCGCTGCGGCAGCTGCTGCCGTCGGCGATCGAGGCGAAGCGCGTGCAGCACCGGACGTGGACCGTCGCCGGCGGCACGATCCTCGACTACCCGCGCTTCGCCCAGCGCGGCGCGATGCTCGACGTCGCCCGGCACTTCTTCAAGCCCGACCAGGTCAAGCTGTACATCGACCAGATCGCCCAGTACAAGGTCAACACGCTGCACCTGCACCTGGCCGACGACCAGGGCTGGCGGATCGAGATCAAGAGCTGGCCGAAGCTGGCGACGGTCGGCGGGCGGACCGCGGTCGACGGCGACCCGGGCGGCTATTACACGCAGGCGCAGTACAAGGACATCGTCGCGTACGCGGCTTCGCGGCACATCACGGTCATCCCGGAGATCGACATGCCGGGCCACACGAACGCGGCGCAGTCGACGTACGCGGAGCTGAACTGCGACGGCGTCGCGGTGCCGCCACGCACGGACACCGAGGTGGGCTACAGCTCGCTGTGCATCTCCTCGCCGATCACGTACAAGTTCGTCGAGGACGTCGTGCGCGAGCTGGCGGCCCTGACGCCCGGGCCGTACCTGCACATCGGCGGCGACGAGGCCCACTCGACGCCGCCCGCGGACTACCTGACGTTCGAGCGCAAGGTGCAGCCGATCGTCGCCAAGTACGGCAAGAAGGTCACCGGCTGGCACGAGATCGCCAAGTCGGTCCCGCCGGTGTCGGCGGTCCCGCAGTACTGGGACTTCGGCGGCGCCAACCCGGACGTCGCGGCGGCCGCGGCGCGCGGCAACAAGATCCTCATGTCGCCGGCGAACTACGCGTACCTCGACATGAAGTACGACGCTTCGACCCCGCTGGGTCAGGACTGGGCCGCGCTGATCGAGGTGCGCGACGGCTACAACTGGGACCCCGCGACCCTGGTCGACGGCGTCGGCGAGAGCCAGATCGCGGGCGTCGAAGCGCCGCTGTGGACCGAGACGATCCGCACCAGCGACGACATCGAGTACATGGCGTTCCCGCGCCTGCCGGGGATCGCGGAGATCGGCTGGTCGCCGCGGTCGACGCACAACTGGGACGCCTACCGGCCGCGGCTGGCGAAGCAGGCCCCGCGCTGGGTGGCGCAGGGGATCGACTTCTACCGCTCCCCGCAGGTCGACTGGAAGTGACGTCAGCCGGCCAGGCGGGCGCGGATCGCCCGCCTGGCCAGTGCGTAGGCCCGGGTGCCCCCGTTCAGGACGGCGTCCGCGTTGGCCGCGCGGCCCAGCGCGTGGAGTTCGAACGCCAGCAGCTCGGCGTCCGCGTGGACGTGCCCGAGCGCGACCGCCTCCTCCGCGGTTTCCCGTAGGAAAGCCGCGAACGAGCCGCTCGCCGCCGCCACCGCGTCGTGTACCCGGCCCGGGCGGGCGTCGAACTCCGCGCCGACGTTGAAGAAGAAGCAGCCGCCCGGGAAGACGCGCCGCTCCGAGTAGTCCAGCCACTTCTCGCACACCGCGCGCAGCCGCGGCAGGCCCGGCTCGGCCGCGCGGGCCGGGGTCGTCACGGAAGAACGGAAGATCTCCAGCGCGGCTTCGATCGTCGCGAGCTGCAGGTCCTCCTTGGAGCCGAACAGCGCGAACACGCCGCTCTTGCTCAGCTCCAGCTCGGTGGCCAGCCTGCCGAGGGACAGGCCCTCGAGGCCGTCCACCGAAGCGACGTCGACGGCCCGGCGCAGCACCAGCCGCCGGGTCGCGTCGCCGCGGGCGATGCGGCCGTCACCCGGCACGCCGCGCCCGCCAGCGGTCCACAGTGGACTGGACGCCGTCGCGGTAGGACGCCGAGAGCGCGGGTGTGGCCAGCACCCGGTCGGCGAGGTCGAGCGCCGCCTCGACCTTGTCCTCCGGCAGCTGCCCGTAGTTGGCGAAGGAGACGAGGTACACCTCGGTGATCGTCGGGCCGTCCGCGCGCTCGGCGAGCTCGACCGGCCCGGCCGTCGGCACCGTGCCGGGCCGCAGCACCCGCAGGTACCAGCCGCAGCGCCCGCTGTCGATCATCAGCGGCGTGACGTCCTTGCGGCCGGTCTTCATCGCCAGCTTGAAGCACGGCTGCCGCGGCTGGGAGATCTGGACCAGCGCGTCACCCCAGGCCCAGACGTCCCCGATCCGGACGTCGTCCTCGGTGACGCCGGTCAGCGAGACGTTCTCGCCGAAGCCGCCCGGCTCGGCGTCGAACCCCTCCGCCGCCCAGGCCGGGTAGTGCTCGGCCGGGTAGACGTAAACCGCTTTGTCGACCCCGCCGTGCACGGTCAGGTCGGCCTGCCGGTCGCCGTCGAGGTTCAGCTCGGTCAAGGCCAGCTCCGGCGCCGTGACCCGCGCCTTCGTGATCGCGCTCAGCACCGGCCGGTCCCGGCGGTGGCCCAGGACGCTCGGTTCCCCCACAAACACACCGTCGACGTTCATGAGCCGAAGGTAGCACGATCGTTCGTTCAACTTTCCGGTTCGGCGGGCCGGACCAGGGAAACCAGGATCGCGGTGAAGCGGGTCACCGAGAGCGAGAGCGTCCGGCCCGCCATCGTCTGGACCTGCGCTTCCCGCTGCCGGAACGCGCGGTTGCCGAGGTGGACGTAGGCGACGCCTTCCGCCTCGGCGTCCCGGTGGACGTCGCCGAGCCCGCCGACCAGCGCGACCCCGCCGCCCGCGCGGACGAACTCGTAGAGCGGCGCGAGCTCGTCGCACTCCAGCACCCGCCGGACGGCGAGGTTTTCGATCCGGACGGCGATGTCGAACAGCTCGCGCAGGCTCTGGCCGGTGGTCGGCAACGCGACCGGGTACGCGCACAGCTCGGCCAGGCTCACCCGCGCCCGGCCGGCCAGCTCGTGCCCGACCGGCACGATCGCGTACACCGGCACCACCACGGCGCTTTCCACCCGCACGCCGTGCTGCGGACCGGTCGTGTAGGTGACGGCGACATCCGCCTCGCCGTCGAGCACCCGCCGGGTCGCCTCGTCGCGCCGGACGACGTCGACGTGGAACACGACTTCCGGGTGGTCGCGCCGGAACCGCGCGATCGCGCGCGGCACCACCCGGCGGGCGAACCCCTCCGAGCACGCCACC
Source organism: Amycolatopsis tolypomycina (assembly GCF_900105945.1). Taxonomy (NCBI): domain Bacteria; kingdom Bacillati; phylum Actinomycetota; class Actinomycetes; order Pseudonocardiales; family Pseudonocardiaceae; genus Amycolatopsis; species Amycolatopsis tolypomycina. The sequence goes on from NZ_FNSO01000004.1 coordinate 7,362,326, forward strand.
GTGATCGAGCGGGTCTGCAGCCCGCGCCCGGTGCGCAGCTCGTCGAGCAGCGCCGCCGACTCCGCCTCGCTGCGGCGGACGTGGTCGAGCAGCCGGTTGCCGGCGTCGGTCGGGATCATCCCGCGCGGGTGCCGGACGAACAGCGGCACGCCGATCGCGGTTTCGAGCTTGGCGATCTGGCGGCTGATCGCCGACGGCGCGACCGTCAGCGCGACGGCAGCCTCGGACACCGAGCCGGTGCGGGCCACCTCGAGGAAGTAGGTCAGCCCGGTGGGCAGCAGGCGCATCGATCCTCCCGATTTGCCTTCATGAGAACGCACAACAGCCGAAACGGCAATGGTCACTCGCCTGACAGCGCCTTACGCTTTCCCGAACACGACCCGGGAGGCCCCGTGATCCCTGCCGAACTGCTCGCGAAAGCACAGGCCCACGTCGACTCCGGTGCCTTCTTCGCCGAACTCGCCACCCTCGTGGCCTACCCGACGGTGAGCGACGCTCCCGAGGACCGCATTGCCATCAAGGCATACCTCGACGACGTGCTGACACCGATGCTCGAGGCGCTCGGCTGCGCCGTGGAGACCCACCCCAACCCGGACCCGGCGGGTGGTCCGTTCCTGGTCGGCACCCGCACGGAGTCGCCCGCGCTGCCGACGCTGCTCTGCTACGGCCACGCCGACGTCGTTGGCGAGGCCGGAACGTGGAGCGAAGGGCGGGATCCCTGGACCCTGACCGCCGACGGCGAACGCTGGTACGGCCGCGGCACCGCCGACAACAAGGGCCAGCACCTGGTCAACCTCACGGCGTTGCGCCTGCTGCTGGCGGACAAGGGAGCGCTCGGCTTCAACCTGAAGTTCCTGTTCGAAACCGGCGAGGAGATCGGCTCGCCGGGGCTGACGGAGTTCGCCGGAGCGCACCGGGACCTGCTGCGCGCCGACGTCCTGATCGCCTCCGACGGCCCGCGCCTCGACGCCGCGACCCCGACGCTGTTCCTCGGCGCGCGGGGCAGCGTCCGGATCGCGCTCGACGTCGACCTGCGCCCGGGCTCCCACCACTCCGGGAACTGGGGCGGGATCCTGCGCAACCCGGCGACGACGCTCGCCGCGGCCGTCGCGAGCCTGGTCGACGGCCACGGCCGCATCCAGGTGCCCGAGCTGCTGCCGCCGTCGCTGCCGGACGGCGTCCGCGCGGCACTCGAAGGCGTCGTCGTCGCGAACACCCCGGGCGACCCGGTGCCGGACGAGGGCTGGGGCGACCCGCGGCTGACCCCGGCCGAACGGCTCTACGGCTGGAACACCCTCGAAGTCCTTTCCCTCGGCGCGGGCGACGTCGACCGCCCGGTCAACGCGATCCCCGGCCGGGCCCGCGCGGTGCTGCAGCTGCGGTACGTCGTGGGCACCGACGTCGGCGGGATCGCGGACGCTGTCACGAAACGGCTGGCCGAGCAGGGGTTCCCGATGGTTTCGGTGACCGTCGACGGCAACTTCCGGGCCAGCCGCACGCCGGTCGACGACCCGTGGGTGAGCTGGGCCAAGTCCACTGTGGACGAGGTCGCCGAGAAGCCGGTCGCGATCCTGCCGAACTTCGGCGGCGGCCTGCCCAACCACGTCTTCACCGACGTCCTCGGGCTCGCGACGCTGTGGCTGCCGCACTCCTACCCCGGCTGCCGGCAGCACGCCCCGGACGAGCACCTGCTCGCGCCCGTCGCCCGCGAAGGCCTCGTGCTCGCCACGGCGCTGTTCCACGCGCTCGGGGAGCGCCGATGACCGAGACGCGGACCCGGCCACGCGTCACGAACCGGCGCGCGATCGCCGCGGCGACCATCGGCAACGCGCTCGAGTGGTTCGACCTCGCCGCGTACGCGCTGATGGCCGCCTACATCGGCAAGACGTTCTTCCCGGGCGGCAACGCGGCGATCCAGCTGGTCCAGGCGTACGCGGTCTTCGGGATCACGTTCCTGATCCGCCCGCTCGGCGGGCTCGTCCTCGGCGCGTACGCCGACCGGCACGGTCGCAAGAAAGCACTCGTGCTGACGATCCGATTGATGGTGCTCGGCACGCTGCTGCTCGCGATCATGCCCGGCTACGCGACGATCGGGGTGCTCGCCCCGCTCGGCGTGATCGTGGCACGGCTGCTCCAGGGCTTCGCCGCGGGCGGCGAGTTCGGTGCGGCGACGTCGTTCCTGATCGAGCAGGACGACCGGCGCAAGGGCTTCCTCGGCAGTTTCCAGTTCGCCAGCCAGGGTTTCTCCACGCTGCTCTCGGCGGGCTTCGCGGCCGGGCTGACCGCGGTGCTGTCGAACGCCGCGATGACGTCGTGGGGCTGGCGGGTCCCGTTCGTCTTCGGCCTGCTCGTCGGGCCGGTCGGGTACTACATCCGCCGGCACGTCGACGAGTCGCCCGTCACTCCGGCGGAGAAGGCGCCGATCAAGGAACTGTTCCGCAACCACTGGGGCGGGTTGCTCATCGCCGGTGGCGCGCTGGTGGTGTCGACGTCGCTGAACTTCATCCTGCAGTCCCTGCCGGCGTTCGCGATCAAGACGCTCGGCCTCGACGACTCGCTTTCGTTCGTGGCGCTGGTGATCACCGGCGCGGTCCTGACGCTGGGTACCCCGGTGGCCGGCTGGTTCGCCGACCGCCACGGCCGGATCCGCCTGATGACCGGGTCCGCGGTGCTGATCGGGGTGAGCGCGGTCCCGCTGTACCTCTGGGTCACGAAGGCGCCGTCGTTCCTGACGCTCACGATCGCGATGACGGTCCTGGGCCTGCTGAAGGCGGCGTACTTCGGCGCCCTCCCGTCGGTGATGGCCGACGCGTTCCCGGCACACACGCGCGCGACGGGACTGTCGTTCGGCTACAACGCGACGGTGGGGATCTTCGGCGGCTTCACCCCGACGATCGCGGCGGCCCTGATCGCGATGACGGGCTCGCCGGTCTCGCCGGGGTACTACCTGGTGCTGACGGCGTGCCTGAGCGTGGCGGCACTGGTCGTCGCCCACCGGCGGCGGGGGATCCGGTGAGCGGCGTGCGTCACGGCTCGAGGTCGGCCACGCCCCGCCCGGTCGCCATGTCGAACGGCACGGACGCCTGGTCGTGGACGATCACCCACTCGCCGCCGACCGGCCGGAAGACGAACGTGGCCCGGACCCACATGCCGGTGACCGCCTCCCCGGTCGGCAGCGTGCCGCTGACCCGGCCGAAGCCGTGCCCGACGGCCAGGCCGGCGCCCACCGCGACGGTCAGGTCGCGCAGCTCGTAGTCCACCTTTTCGAAGATGGTGAACACCTTCGCCCAGTTCTTCAGCTTCGCGTCGACCCCGACGTGCTGCAGCGGCGGTTCGACGTCGAAGGACACGACGTCGGGTGCGTAGACCCGCCGCAGCGCGTCGAGGTCCTTGGCCCGCAACGCTTCGATGATTTCGTCGAGCCGGCCGCGGACCGCGGCTTCCGCGTCCCCGGCCCGCAGCGGCGCCAGCGCGGTGCTCCAGGCGACGACGTGGTCGAGCGTGGTGTCCAGGGCGGCGAGCTGGTGGTCGCCAGGGGTGAAGACCGTGCGGTTCTCGAACTCCGTCGCCAGCGGCAGCGTGACCTGCGGCATCACGTCGGCCAGCTGCAGGGCCCCGCAGACCAGCCGCAGCTGCTCGACCGACCGGGCGCCGCCGACCCCGCCGTAGGAGACGAACCCGGCCGCCTTGGTGTTCCACTCGACGTACACGTGGTCCAGGGCGTTCTTGAGCACGCCGGGAACGGAGTGGTTGTACTCCGGCGTGACGAAGACGAACCCGTCGCACGCCGCGACGACGGCGGCGAAGGCCCGGGTGCGTTCGTCCTGGTACCGCCCCGAAAAGCCCGGTGGCTCTTCGAGGTGCGGCAGCGGGTGGTCGCGCAGGTCGAGCACGGCGAACTCGGCGTCGCCCCGGCCGGTGGCGCGCTCGTGGACCCAGCGGGCCACCTGGTCCCCCACGCGGCCCGGGCGGGTGCTCGCCAGCACGATTCCGATCTTGGTCATCGTTTCTCCCCTGTTCGGTCGGTTCGAGTGGTACGACGAAGCGGCCCGCGGAAACGTCAGGCCCTGACGTTCCGGCAGGCTGCGTCGTCGGAGGAGTCATGAGCACGCCATCGGAACCGGTCGTCGCCGAGCGACGGCACCTGATCAACCTCGCCTACCGGCTGCTCGGCTCGCTGGCCGAGGCCGAGGACGCCGTCCAGGAGACCTACGCCCGCTGGTACGCACTGACGCGGGAGCAGCAGGAGGCGGTTTCCTCGCCCGGCGCCTGGCTGACGACGGTCGCCGGGCGCATCTGCCTGGACGTGCTGGGCTCGGCGCGGGTCCGGCGGGAGCGGTACGTGGGCGAGTGGCTGCCCGAGCCGCTGCCCGACCAGCACGACTCGGTGGCCGACCGGATCACCCTCGACGAGTCGGTCACCATGGCCTTCCTCGTCACGCTCGAAGCGATGACGCCGGCCCAGCGCGTGGCGCTCGTGCTGCACGACGTCTTCGGGTACGCGTTCGCCGAGGTCGCCGAGATCACCGGCCGCACGCCGGCGGCGTGCCGCGAGCTGGCGTCGTCGGCTCGCCGCCGGGTCCGGGACGCCCGGCCGGCCGCCCCGGCGGCCCGGAACGCGGACCTGGTCCGTGACTTCAAGCAGGCTTGGGAAGCGGGCGACATCGACGCGCTGGTCGGCCTCCTCGACCCGGCCGCGACGCTGACCGCCGACGGCGGCGGCGTGGTCCGCGCCGCACTCCTGCCGGTCGAAGGCGGCGAACTCGTCGCCCGGTACGCCGCCGACCTGGCGGCCACCGGCGTGCTGACGCTCGTGGAGAGCACGGTCAACGGCGAGCCCGGGCTGCTGCTGCGACGGGGGGACGAACTCGCGGCCGTCTGGTCCTTCGACGTCGCAGACGGCCGGATCGCCCGCATCTGGGCGATACGGAACCCGGAGAAGCTGCGGTCCTGGCTCGGGTGAACCGCAAGTAGACAGCGTCTACGTCAGTTTGATAGACAGTGTCTACAAGGTGAACCACGGGTTACGGAGATCGGGATGAGCCACCACCGTTTCGTCGTCCTCGGCGACAGCTGCGCCGAAGGACTCGACGACCCGTACCCGGACCAGCGCCACTACCGCGGCTGGGCCGACTTCGTCGCCGCGCGCCTGGCCGAGGACAATCCCGGCTTCCGCTACGCCAACCTCGCCGTCCGCGGGCGCCGGCTCGACCAGATCGTGCCCGAGCAGGTGCCGGCCGCGGCCCGGCTCGAACCCGACCTGATCGCCCTCTTCGGCGGCGGCAACGACGTCATGAGCCGCGGCTGGGACGCGCGCACGGTCGCCCGCCGGGTCGACGCCGCCATCCGCGCGTGCACGGAGATCTCGCCCGTGGTCGTCACCTTCACGCTCAGCGACGTCTCCCGGCGGATGCCGCTGGGCAGCCGGATGCGGCCGCGGATCGTCGCGCTCAACGAGGCCATCCGGGAGGCGGCCGTCAGCTACGGAGCCCGGCTCGTCGACCTGTGGCCGGACCAGGCCGTCACGGATTCGCGCTACTTCGGCGCCGACCGGCTCCACCTGTCCGCGCACGGGCACCGCCGGCTCGCCGCCTACGTCCTCGGCCTGCTCGGCCTCGACCACGATCCCGCCTGGCTCGCCCCGCTGCCGGGCACCGCGGCGCCCGGCAGCCGGCGCGCCGACCTGCGGTGGCTCGTCCGGGAGGTGCTGCCGGTCGCCGTGACGCGCACGCGCAACCGGCTGGTCGGCCGCCAGCCCGGCGACGGCTTCCACCCCAAGCGCCCCGACCTGCTCCCGATGACGCCGGACGAGGCATGGGCACCCGGCAACGCCTGATCGCCACGGCGTCGGAACTGCTCGCCGCCGACGGCGTCGGCGCGGTCACCCTGCGCGGGATCGCCAAGGCCGCCGGGGTTTCGCACGGCGCACCGCTGCGGCACTTCGCCGGCCGCGCCGAGCTCCTCTCGGCCGTGGCCACCCGGGGCTTCACGGAGCTGCTGGAGCGCCGCACGCGCCTGCCGGAGGCCGGCCCGCGGGAACGCCTGACCGCGGCGTGCCACAGCTACGTCGACTTCGCGCTGCAGAACCCGGCGATGTTCGAGCTGATGTTCCGCCGCGACCTGATCGACCCGGACGAGCCGGCGCTGAAAGCGGCGTCGAGCGCGGTGTTCGACGAGTTCGCGGCCCTGGTGGCGGCGGCCGGCGTCGGCCACGCCGACCCGCGGCTGGTCGCGGCGTCGCTGTGGGCCGCCCTGCACGGCCTCGCCCAGCTGTGGCTGTGGGGCGGCCTCGCCGGGGCGAGCTTCGCGCCCTCGCCGGAAGCGGCGCTGGCCGTCACGCTCGACGCGTACCTCGACACGCCGACCCGGTCCACGCGCCCGAACACCTGATCGAATACCCTCTCGGCATGACCGAGTCAGACCCGCAGCTCGAGCGCATCCGCAAGCTGCTGGCGAAGGCCGAAGACCCGGCGGTCACCGAGGCGGAAGCCGAGGCGTACAACCAGAAGGCCGCCGAACTCGTCGCGCGGTACGGGATCGACCAGGCGATGCTGGCCGCGTCGGGAGCGCGTGACGACGAGATCGGCACGCTGACGATCCCGATGGACGACCCGTACAGCCGCGACAAGGCGAGCCTGCTGACGTCGGTCGCGTACCCGCTGCGCTGCCGGACCCTGCTGCACCGCCTCGGCCAGAAGGTCGAGAGCGTCACCGTGTTCGGCTTCCGCTCCGACCTCGGCCGGGTGGAACTGCTGTTCACCAGCCTGCTGCTGCAGGCGAGCACGCAGCTGACCCGCGTCCGCCCCGACGGCTTCTTCCCCGGCGAATCACTGGCCGCGTACCGGCGCACCTGGCTGCACGGCTTCGCGCGCGCGGTCCACGAACGGCTTTCGCGCGCGGAGCAGGAAGCCGTCCGCACGGCAGTGCCGGGCGAGCGCTCGGCGGAGCTGGTGGTCCGCGACCGCGCGCAACTGGTGCAGCACGCGTTCGACGCCGAATACGGCGACCTGCGCGCCGCCTCGCCGCGGCGGCTGTCCGGCAGCGGCTACCTCGACGGCCACGACGCCGGCACCCGGGCCAACCTCGACCCGGCCGCGCTGACCCGGCGTCGCAAAGCCCTGCGCTGAGTCGCCCGGTTGCCGCTATCGCGGCGGTGATCGCGTCCGCTTGTATGGGCGCATGCGCGTTGTCGATCTTGCCGGCCGCCCCGACCTCCTCGACGCCGCACTGGCCCTCGGCGACGTCGGCGGCCAGTTCATCTACCAGGGCGCGAGCGGCCGGATGATCACCGGCGAGCGGTTCCTGCGCCACTGGGCGCGTTACTTCCTGATCGCGCTGGACGACGACGGCACGCCGATGGCGCGGGCGTTGTCGGTCCCGCTGGCGTACCCGGCCCCGGACCGCACCGAGCTGCCGGACCACGGCTGGGACCAGGCGATCGAGTGGGCCGCCCAGGACGTCATGGACGGTCGCGCGCCGAACGCGTTGTGCGCGCTGGAAGTCGTGATCGCCCCGCACCTGCGCGGCACCGGCCTGTCGGCCCCGATGCTGAAGGCGCTGAAGGCGCGGGCGGCGGAAACGGGCCTGCGGAAGCTGATCGTCTCGGTCCGCCCGATCGGCAAGGAGGCCGAGCCGACGGTCCCGATGCCGGAGTACGCGGCCCGCCGCCGCGCGGACGGCCTCCTGGCCGACCGCTGGCTGCGCACCCACGAGCGCCTGGGCGCCCGCGTGGTGAAGGTGTGCCCGTTCGCGGTGACGCTGTCGGGTTCACTGGCGGACTGGCACGACTGGACGGGAGTGAAGCTCCAGGAGGGCGAGAACGTCATCCCGGGCGGCATCGCCCCGGTGCACGCCTCGGTCGCCCACGACACGGCGACCTACGTCGAACCGAACGTGTGGATGGACCACCCGATGTGATCTCGGGGATCACCCTGATGGCGTCCTCGTCCACCACCTGCTAACTTTTGTTTGCATGTGGACGACCGGCGACGAGCTCCTGCGGCAGCTGGGCGCCCTCGGCAACCCGCACCGGCTGCGGATCGTCGCGGCCCTGTCCGCCGAACGCACCTACGTCAGCAAGCTGGCGCGCGAGCTGCGGATCAGCCGCGCGCTGCTGCAGGTCCACCTGCGCAAGCTCGAAGCCGCGGGCCTGGTCACCGCCAGCTCCGAGGTCGGCGCGGACGGCAAGACCATGCGGTTCTACGAGGTCACGCCGTTCGCCGTCGTGCTGACGCCGGAGGCGATCGCGGCCGCCGCGCCGACGCTCACCACACCGGATTCCGTCCAGGGGGACGGGGAGGGACGGAAATGAACTGGCACCAGTGGCAGGAGATCCTCGGCGTGGTCGGGATCTTCGTCCTGATCACCGTCGTGCTCTCGATCGCGATCGTGCAGCTGGCCGCGACCTGGCGCGCCAAGGCGAAGCTGGCGCGGGAGCACGAATACCGCTCGCTGGCCGAGAAAGCCGTCCGGACGCAGGAAGAGACCGAGCGACAACTGCGGGACGTCCAGGACCGGCTGCGGTCCATCGAACGCGTGCTCAAGGAGGTCGACTGAGTTGAGGCCCTGGGTCGCCGAGCGGCAACTCGGCGACCCAGGAGGAAGAAGCACCCACTCGCCCGAGGGCGAGCTCTCATCGGATCACTCCTTCACGGAAGGACCTTAGTTCATGCTGCCTTCTGGCACCCCGGCTCACCGGCGGGGGCCGGTGGTCGAACGCGTGACGAACTGGTCGCTGCGGCACCGCGCCGCCGCGATCCTCGGCTGGCTGGCGCTCGTCGCGCTCGCCTGGGCCCTCGGCACGTTCGTCCCCGGCACCGACGCGCGCTCGAGCCCGGCCGGCGACGCCGGCACCGGCCAAGCCGTCCTCGACCGCCAGCACACCCGCGAACCGTTCTGGGAAAACGTCCTCGTCCAGCCCCGCTCCCCGGCGGCCACGGCCGACCTCGCGACCACGTTGACGTCGTCGGGCGCGGCGGCCGACGTCCGCTCCGCGGTCTCCGCCGACGGGCGGTCGGAACTGGTCACCTTCCGGATCACCGGCAGTGGCACCGGAATCCGGGCCAACCTGGCGACGGCCACCGCGGCGGTCGACGCGGTCGCCGCCCGCCACCCGGCCGTCCGGCTCGCCCAGGCCGGCGACCTCAGCGTGTCCGGCGCGGTCGACAAGAGCATCAAGGAGGACATCGGGCGCTCCGAAGCCCGCTCGCTCCCGATCACCGTGCTGATCCTGCTGGTGGTGTTCGGCTCGCTGGTCGCGGCCGCGGTGCCGGTGCTGCTCGCGGGCACCGCGGTGGCCGCGACGTTCGGCCTGCTGTCCCTTGTGGACAACTGGATTCCGGTCAACAGCGCGACTTCCGCGATCACGCTGCTGATCGGCATGGCGGTCGGCGTCGACTACTCGCTGTTCTTCCTGCGCCGGGTCCGGGAGGAACGCGCCCACGGCGTCGACGAGTCGATCCGGATCGCCGCGCGGACGTCGGGGCACGTGATCGTCGTGTCGGGCCTGACCGTGGTGCTGTGCGTCACCGGCCTGCTGTTCACCGGCCTCGACAACCTCCAGGGCCTGACCGCGGGCACGGTCCTCGTCGTCGGCCTGGCCGTCCTGGCCGCGGTGACGGTGCTGCCGGCGACGCTCTCGCTGCTCGGCGCGCGCGTCGACCGCGGCCGGATCCCGTGGCTCGGCCGCCGCCGGACCCGGTCGGCGTTCTGGGCCGGCGTGGCGACCGTCGTCACCCGGCGGCCCGCGCTCTGGACCGGGCTCGCCACCGCGCTGCTGGTGCTGCTCACGGTGCCCGCGCTGGGCATGCGGCTGCAGGACCCGGCACCGGCCGAGAGCCTGCCGCGCAGCATCCCGGTGATCGACGCGGCCGTCCGCGTGCAGGAAGCGTTTCCCGGCGTCACGATGCCCGCGCACGTCGTCCTCTGGAACACCCGCGGCGGCCCGGTCGACTCACCCGCGCTGCGCCGCGCGATCGACGAGCTCACCGCGGAAGTGCCGCGGCCGGCCGTCGTAGTCCCGGTGGACGAGGCACTCGTCGTCCGGGTCCCGCTCGGCGGCACCGGCAACGACGAAGCGGCCGGCCGCACGCTCACGGCGTTGCGCGAAACCCTGCTGCCGCGGACGGTCGGGCGGATCGACGGGGTCGGCTACGCGGTGGCGGGCCGGACCGCCGAGGCGCACGACTTCACCGCGCAGGCGATCGCCCGGGCGCCTTACACCTTCGGGTTCATCCTGCTGCTCGCGTTCGTGCTGCTGCTCGTGGTGTTCCGGTCGGTCGCCGTGCCGCTGGTGTCGATCCTGCTCAACCTGCTCTCGGCCGGCGCGGCCTACGGCGTGCTCACGCTGGTGTTCCAGGACGGCTTTCTCGCGCCCCTGCTGGGTTTCACGCCCTACGGCGGGGTGCTCGGCTGGCTGCCGATGTTCCTCATCGTGCTGTTGTTCGGCCTGAGCACCGACTACCACGTGTTCATCCTCAGCCGGATCCGCGAACGGTGGCGGGCGGGTGCCCCGCCCCGGCAGGCGATCGTCGAGGGCACCGCGAGCAGCTCCGGCGTGGTGACGAGCGCCGCGCTGATCATGACCGGCGTCTTCAGCGTCTTCCTCAGCCTCGCCGCGATCGAGTACAAGATGCTCGGCCTCGGCATGGCCTTCGCCGTCCTGCTCGACGCCACGGTGGTCCGCGGCGTCCTGCTGCCCGCCGCACTGGCACTGACCGGCGGCAGGCTGTGGCGCGAGCGGCGCCGCGTTCCCGATGCCGCGGCTCAGGTGCCGGCGAACTGACCGGCGAGCTCGGCCGGCGGCCTGGCGACGCCGAAGTAATCCCCCGTCGCCAGGTCCGCGCCGGCCGTCCGCCACCAGTTCGCCTGGTCTTCGGTGTGGATGCCGTCGACGACGAGGGTGGCGCCGACCTGGCGGACCAGCGGGACCAGCGCGCCGAGGAACGTCGAGTCCGACCACGCCTGCCACTCCGCGAGCCGCCGGTCGACGCGCACGATGTCCACCGGCAGGTCCTCGATCGCCCGCAGGTCGTCGGGGCCCAGCCCGAAGTCGTCGAGCATCACGTGGACGCCGAGGTCGGCCAGTGCGGTGACGTTCTCGATGACACCGGACACCGGCAGCGCGGGCGCCGGGACGCCGAGCATCAGCTGCTCGGGCGGCAGGCCGGTGTCGTGCAGCAGCCGCGTCACGCGCGTGCCGAGCGCGTCGTCGGACACCTGGTGCCCGGTCAGGCCGGCCACCATCGGGAGGCCGAAGCCCGCCCGCTGCCGCCACCATTCGCCCTGGCGGCCGGCCGCGCGCAGCAGCCAGTCGCCGAGCGGCAGCATCAGCCCGGTCGTCTCGGCGAGCTCCACGCAGCACTCGTGCGAGAGCGCCGTGTCTTCCGGGCGGTCCCAGTGCAGGCGGGCTTCGACGCCGGCGACCTCGCCGTCCGCCAGCCGGGCCATCGGCCGGTACCGGACGCCGATCTCGCCGTGTTCCCAGGCGCCTGCCATGCCCACGGCCACCGCCTGCGTCCGCCGGTCGTGGGCGTCGGCCTCGCGGTCGAACATCATCCACTGGCCGCGCCGGCGTTCCTTGGCCCGCCGCAGCGTCTGGTCCGCCTGGCGCAGCAGCTCCAGCGGGTCGATGCCCTTCGACGGCCGGTGCACCACCCCGGCGCTCGCCGACAGCGCGAGCCCGTGCCCGTCGACGAAGAACGGTTCGGCGAGCTCGTCGTTGATCGCCCGCACGATGGTGTCGATGTCGGGCGTCGACGCCGTGTTCTCGACCAGGATGCCGAACTCGTCGCTGTGGAACCGCGCGATCATGGCGTTCTCCCCGGCCATCACCGCCCGCAGCCGCTGCGCGAAGTGCACCAGCAGCTGCTCGCCGACCCGCCGGCCGAGGCTGTTGCAGACCATGCCGAACGCGTCGAGGTCGAGGTGGAACAGCGTGACGCCGTACGCCGGGTCGGCGCGCCGCAGCGCCGTCTCCAGGTGGGTGCCGAAGTACTGGCGGTTCGGCAGCCCGGTGAGGACGTCGTGCAGCGCCTGGCGGCTCAGTTCGCCTTGCAGCAGCATCAGCTCGGTGCCGTCCTCGATCACGACGACGAAGTGGGACGGCCGGTCTTCGGCGTCGCGCAGCAGCGACGCGGTGAGCGAGATGCGGACGACGTCGCCGTCCTTGCGCAGGAGGCGCTCCGACTGCCGGACCCGCTCCTTGCCGCCGTCGAGCAGCGCCAGCATCGCGGCGCGGAGGATCTCGACGGACTCGGGGTGGACGACGTCGTAGAGCACCGAGCCGGCCAGCTCGCCCGCCGGGTGCCCGAGCATCTCGGCCAGCGCCGCGTTGGCCCGCACGATCCGGCCGTCGAGCGCGACGACGGCGATGCCGCTCGCCGACGACGTCACCACCTCTTCGAAGCGCGCTTCGCTCTGCCGGAGGTTCCACTGGGCGTCCCGCACCGCTTTGAGCAGCGACAGGTGCATGATCTCCTGCTGGTCGAGGACGCTGCGCTCGTGCGCGAGCAGGAAGCCGCAGGACAGCGCGCCCAGCGCCGCCACCACGCGGTCGGCGGCGCGGTCGACCGCCTGGAGCTCGGGCAGCGCGGGCAGGCCCTTCCCGAGGACGTCGAGCGTGCACCGCAGCCCCGGTTCGCCGACGTAGCCCAGTGCGACCAGCCGCGCGCCGATCCGCTCGGCCGGGGCCAGGTCCGGCGTGGCGCGGTGCAGGGAGTCGCAGAGCGTGCCCAGGAGTTCGCCGAGCTCCGCGTCGAGTTCCTCGCGGCTGAGCGACACGACTGTCACGCCGCTGAGCAGGTACGCCCACTTCCGCGCGAGCACGGTCCGCCCGCGGCGCGCGTCGGGCGTGGCGGGCTGGTTCGGCTGGGGTTCGGTCATCGGCATGGGGGACACCCGCATCAGATCTCGCGGTGGGGTTCGACGATATCGAATCCGGCGGAAACCGCAGAAAACCCGGCCTTGATCACCGCGTCCACTTCCTCGACGACACCCCGCGGTGCCCATTCCGGTGATCGTGTCACGAAAAACACCTTCTCGGTAAGACTCGTCCGACCGTCGGCGGGCTGCACCGAACAAGCCTCGGTCAGTAGGATCGGAAAGAGCTTAGCGATTCCCCGCGGTTCGGCTACTGGGCCATCCGCGTGAGCCCACACCACCCGATCGGGCACTGTCCCGTTCGACCGGACGCGCCTACCGTCAGCCGTCTCCTTGCGAAATCCACACAATGGCGCAACGAGGAGCACCATGAGCGTCCCGATCGCCCCGGGCCGGTGGCCTTTTCTCGGACACACTCCGGCACTCCTGCGGCAACGCTTCGCATTCACCGACACATTGCCCCGGCACGGCGAGATCGTCCGGCTCTACCTCGGCCCGGCGCCCGTCTACTTCGTCGCCAGCCCGCGATTGACGCACGAAGTGCTGGTCAACGAGGGTCCGAAGTTCCGCAAAGGCGCGATGTTCGACAAGTTCCGGCCGTTCGTCGGAAATGGCTTGGTGCTTTCGAACGGCGACTTCCACCTGCGGCAGCGCCGGCTGATGCAGCCGGCGTTCCACCGCGACCGCCTGGCCGCCTATGCGGAGATCATGCGGCGCGCGGCGACGGATCTGAGCGACTCGTGGCGAGCCGGTGAAGTGCGGAAGATCGACGAAGACATGCAGAGCCTCGCGGTGACGATCGTCGGCGAGGCCCTGTTTTCCACGGAACTGGGAAAAGCGGCGATCACCGAAGCCCGCCGCTCGATTTACGTGATCATCCAGCAGGGAATGATTCGCGCGCTGTCGCCCAAGTTCGTCGAGAAGCTGCCGGTGCCCGGGAACCGGCGGTTCGACGAGGCGATCACCCGGATGCAGGGAATCGTGATCGAGGTGATCCGCGACTGGCGGCGCGCAGGCACCGACCGCGGCGACCTGCTTTCGACGTTGCTGCTGGCCGGCATGACCGACGAGCAGGCCCGCGACGAGGTGCTCACCCTGCTCACCGGCGGCATCGAGACGACCGCGCTGGCGCTGGGCTGGACGTTCCACGAGCTCGGCCGGCGCCCGGACGTCGAGGCGCGCGTCCACGCCGAGGTCGACGAGGTGCTGGGCGGCCGTCCGGTCACCATCGAGGACATCCCGCGGCTGACCTACGTCCGGCAGGTGGTCGACGAGGTGCTGCGGCAGTACCCGCTGTGGATGCTGATGCGCCGCACCCTCACCGAAGTCGACCTCGGCGGCGTCCGCCTGCCGGCGGGCGCCGAGGTGATCGTCAGCCCGCACGCGCTCCACCACGACCCGAAGTCGTTCGCCGACCCGGACCGCTTCGACCCCGGCCGCTGGGCACCGGACCGGGTGGACGCGGTGCCGAAGGGCGCGTTCGTGCCGTTCGGCGCGGGCAACCGGCAGTGCATCGGGAACCGCTTCGCCCAGAACGAAATCGTCATCACGGTGGCCACGCTGGCCGCCCGCTGGAAGCTGGTTCCGGTGGCGGGCAGGCCGGTCCGCATCAAGTTCACGTCCGCCGCGTACCCCGACAGCCTCCCGATGACGGTGGTCCCCCGCTGACACGCCGGTGGTACTGGCCAGATCGTGGACAGTTCCCGGACAGTTGGCGGCGATCCGTGCTCCGCCGCCCGCCCGCGTAATAGAACGGCACCGGGCACGAGACCACCGGGGAGTGCGCATGCGGGTCGTGGCGGTCATGAACTACAAGGGCGGGGTGGGGAAGACGACGCTGACCGCGAACCTGGGCGCGGTGGCGGCGAGCCGCGGGCTGCGGGTCCTCCTGCTCGACCTCGACCCGCAGACCAACCTGACGTTCTCGTTCTTCTCGATCGACGACTGGCACCACCGGCTCAAGGACACCCACCGCACGATCAAGCAGTGGTACGAGGACGACGTGCCCGGCCGCGAAACACCGCTGGCCGGGCTCGTCGTCACGCCGGAGCGGGTCAACCAGGCCCTCGACGGCACCGGTGGGTGCGTCGACCTCATCTCGTCGCACCTCGGCCTCATCGACATCGACCTGGAGCTCGCCGCCCGGCTCGGTGGGGCGACCACGCTCGAGACGTCGAAGCGGAAGTTCCTGGACCTGCACGACTGCCTGCGCCGCGCGCTGCGGGACGACTTCTTCGCCGGCTACGACCTGGTACTCATCGACTGCGCGCCCAACTTCGGCATCGTCACCAAGACGGCGATCGTCGCGAGCGAGCACATCCTCGTGCCCGCCAAGGCGGACTACCTGTCCACCCTGGGGCTGGACTACCTGGGCGGCAACTGCGCCGACCTCGTCCAGCAGTTCAACGACTTCGTCCAGCACAAGGGCGGCAGCAGTGCGCACGAGCCGATCGATCCGGGGTTCCTCGGCGTGGTGTTCACCATGGTGCAGGTCTACGCCCAGCGGCTGACGGCCGCACAGCAGCGCTACGTCGACGAAGTGCAGGCGAACTCCCAGGTTCCGGTGCTGAAGAGCTACATCCGCAACAACACCACGTATTTCGGGGACGCCGGCGAGAGCGGAGTGCCCGCCATGCTGCGCGCCACCCGCCGCGACGAAGTCGTGCGGGAGTTCGACGAGCTCGCCGACGAGGTCCTCGGCGCACTGGCGTTGTCCGGTGATCGCCGGTGACCGACCTGAAGAAGCTGGCCGCGTTGCAGGCGCGGGTGTACGAGTTCCTCGCGGAACAGGACGAAGCCACGCTGGACGCGATCCTCGGCGGGACGGCCCGGCTGGCCGTGACCGGGCTTCCGGATGACCTGTCGAAACTGACGGTGAAGGAACTGAAGGCGCTGGCCGCGGACCGCGGGGTGCGCGGATACGGCAAGCTGCGGAAGGCCGAGCTCGTCGCCCTGCTCACCGGGAACGGCGCCGAGGCACCGCCGACTCCCGCTCCAGCCGCTCCCGCTCCCGTGCGGCCGGTCGCGAGCCCGCCCCCGGCGGCCGTCGCGAGACCTGGCGTCGACGCGGCCGCCATCGCCGCGCAGCTGCGGAGCACCGAAACCGAAGCGGAAGGCGCGGCCTACCTGGACGCCCAGCACCTCGACCGGGAGAGCCTGCTCGCCGTCGCCGCCGAGCTGCAGCTCACCCGGGTGGACCGCCTGAGCCGGAAGGAACTCGAGCGGCGGGTGCTCAAGCAGGCCATCGGGGCCCGGCGCAAGTTCGCCGGGCTGCGGAAGTGGTGACCGGCGACGGCCGGTCGATGTACCTGATCGACGGCCGCCGCGTCATGGTGTCGGACCTGCTGGAAGCCGGCCTGCTCGAAGCCGGGACGAAGCTCCGGTTCGAGCGCAAGCGCATCGGCGACACCTTCGACGCGACCGTCACCACCGCGGGCCGGATCCGGCTGGAACCCGACGGCGAGGAGTTCCGGTCGCCCTCCCGCGCGGCGATGGTGGCCGCCGGGATGCGCGCGGTCGACGGGTGGCGGGCCTGGGTCGTGGTGGATCAGCAGCGCCTGCTGGATTCGGTGCGCCAGGAGTTCCTGGACCGGGCGGTCTCGACCGCCGGACGCCAGGTCGGGGACCAGCGCGTCCACGAGCGCCTGCGCCAGGCACGCGCCCGCGCCGACGAGGGCGATCCCGAGCGCATCACGGTCCGCGAGCTCCTGAAGCTGTGGGGCGTGACCGACCGCGGCGACCAGGTCGGGCGGATCGAAGCGGGCCTGGCCAACCACGGGCTGGTGACGTCCCCCGGCTTCCGCGCGGTCACGCTCGACACCGTCGTCACCCTGACGACACCACCGGAAGAGCCCGAGGAACCGGCGGCCACCGAGGTCCTGCCGGCCACCGAAGACGACGAGGGCGGCGGCGACCTGGACGTCCGCCTGACGGTGGGCAACCTGAAGTCGCTCGAAGGCCTGGCGTCCGTCGGGCCCAACAGCTCGCTCGAAGAAGCGATCACCACCATGCTCCTCAACGACTTCTCGCAGCTGGCCGTGCTCAGCGGGCCGCGCAACCCCCGCGGAGCCGTGACGTGGCGCTCGATCGCCCAGGCCATGCACCGGAAGCCCGGGGCGGGGCTCGCCGACGCGATCGTCCACGCCGAGGTCGTCGCCTACGACCGCGACCTCTTCGACGTCCTCCCCGCCCTGCAGCAGGGGGAGTTCGTGCTCGTCACCGACGAAAGCAGGGCCGTGAAGGGCATCGTCACGACGGCGGACGTCGCCCGGCGCTACGGCGAGCTGGCCACCCCGTTCTTCCAGCTGGGCGAGCTGGACCAGACGCTCCGCTGGATCATCCGGTGCGCGCTGGACCTCGCGACCGTCCAGCCCCTGTGCGGCCGGTCGATCGACAGCTTCGACCACCTGGCCTTCGGCGACTACCAGCGGATCCTGGAGAACAAGGCCGTCTGGGACCGGCTCGGCTGGCCACTGGACCGGCCGGCGTTCATCGCCCGCCTGAACGAGATCCGGCAGATCCGCAACAGCGTGATGCACTTCCACCCGGACGCGATCTCCGAAGACACGGTCGAGAAGCTACGGCACTTCACCACGTTGCTGCACCGCTACCGCACCCCCGCCTAGCGGCCGCCGTCCAGCCGCCGCCGGAGGGTGTCCAACGCCGCGTCGAGCTCGGCCGAGGACTTCTCCACCACGAAGTCCGCGTCCAGCATCAGCAGGTTGAGCGCGAGCGCCCCCGGTGACTCGCCCGTCGCGTGCACCCGGCACCGCCGCTCGTCCACCCACTCGACGGGCACGGCCGGCGGCACCCTGGCGGTGATCTCCGCGGCCGGTGCGTCGACGAGAACAACAGCCCGATGACGCGCGAAGACCGCGTCGATCCCCCGCACCACGTCGGCCGCGGAAGGCGCCTCGCGCGGGACGAACCTCGCCCCTTCCGGGCGCTGCACTGTCATCCGGTCCAGGCGGAACTGCCGCCAGCCGGCACGGGCCGGGTCGAAGGCGACGAGGTACCACCGCCGCCCCACCTGGACGACGCGGTGCGGCTCCACCTCACGACGGTTCCCCTGGTAGCCGAACCGGACCCGGCGGTGGTCGCGGCAGGCGCCGGCGAGGAAGACCAGCAGGTCGGGGTCGACGCCACCGGAACTCCGCGCGGCCTCCGTGTGCTGACGCATCGCCGCGACCCGGCCCCGCAGCCGCCGTGGCAGGACCTGTTCGAGCTTCACCAAAGCAGTCCCCGCGGCTTGGCCCAGCTCGGCGTTGCCCGTGGCCGTCCGCAACGCGATGGCGATGGCCACGGCCTCGTCGTCGTCGAGCTGCAGCGGCGGCATGGCCGTCCCGGCACGCAGCCGGTAGCCGCCGGCCACGCCGGGAATCGCCTCGACGGGATAGCCGAGGTCACGCAGCTTCCGGATGTCGTAGCGCACGGTCCGCGAGCTGACCTCGAGCCGCTCGACCAGTTCCGCGCCGGTCCACGACGGGCGGGTCTGCAGCAGGGTCAGCAGCGCCAGCAGGCGGGACGTCGGATTCGGCATGGCTCCACAATGCACCGGATCAAGGCAAGGATCTTGCCGCAATACCCGGCAAGCTCGGCTTCATGACCATCAAAACCGTCCTCGTCACCGGCGCCACCGGCACCGTCGGCCGCCACCTCGTCCGCGAACTGCTCGCCGGCGGTCACCAGGTCCGGGCCCTGACCCGCTCGCCCGAAAACGCCGGCCTGCCCGCGGAGGTGGAGCTGGTCGCCGGCGACCTGGCCGCGGCGCCGCCGGAGGGCCTGTTCGACGGCGTCGACAGCGTGTTCGTCTTCCCGGCCGCGGAAGTGGCCGGCTTCGTCAAGGCGGTCCCCGAAACCAGCCACCTGGTACTGCTCTCCTCGCTCGCCGCCGCCCTCGAGCACGAGCGTGACCACGGGTCGGCCAGCCAGGTGCACCACGCCGCCATCGAGGACGCCGTCCGCGACAGCGGGGCGGCCTGGACGATCCTGCGACCCGGCACCTTCGCCGGCAACCTGCTGCCCTGGGCCCAGCCGATCCGCTACACCGGCGGGGTCCGCGGGCCCTACCCCACGTCCGCGCAGGCGCCCATCCACGAGGCCGACATCGCCGCCGTCGCCGCCGTCGCGCTGACCGAGCCCGGCCACGCCGGCAAGCACTACCCCATGACCGGCCCGCAGGCGCTGACCCGGATCGAGCAGCTCGCCGCGATCGGCGCGGCCATCGGCCGGGAGCTGCACTTCACCGAGATCACGCCGGACGAGTTCCGCGCCGAAATGCGCTCCTACGGCGTCGGCGACGACATCGTCTCGATGCTGCTGCACTACTGGTCGGACACGGTCGAGACGCCCGACGTGGTGCGGCCGGCCGTGCAGGAGCTGACCGGACGACCCGCCCGCACCCTCGCGGAATGGGCCCGTGACCACGCGGCCGACTTCGCGTGATCACCGCGTACGCGGATCCTGCGACGGGTCCGCGTACATCGGCGGGCACCCGTGGACGACGGCTTCGGGCCGCAGCTCGTAGTGCCACGGTTCGTTGCGGTAGACCTGGCACAGCCCGTACCGGGCGCCGTGCTCGGCCAGCCACGCCCGGGCCGCGGGCGGGCCGACGTCGACCGCCTGCCCCCGCACGTGCGCGGACTTGTCCGCGGTGGTCACCCAGCGGGCCGCCGCGGCTTCCGAGCCGTGCTTCGCGATCGCCTGGCGCCGGAGCTGCTCCTGGTAGGCCCAGGAGCGCCAGCCGCCGTTGACGACGAACACGACGCCGTCGGCCGCGGCGTCCGTCGCGGCCCGGCGGAGGGCGTCGAGCAGGTCGGGGTCGAGGTTGGCGACAGCCGGGGACTCGTCGTCGAAGACCGGCAGGCCGGCCGGGAGGGCACCGTGGCCCCGGCCAAGGGACGTGCGTTGGCTGGAGGTCATGGCGCCCAGTCAAGGCAGCGCGGTGTTGCCGGCACGTACGCGCTTTCCGATATGCGGCCGATATGCGGCCGCTCGTAGCATCGGGCAGGTGCGTGTCTTGATCGTCGAGGACGAGCCCTACCTGGCCGACGCCATCCGCGACGGCCTCCGGCTGGAGGCCATCGCGGCGGACACCGCGGGCGACGGCGACACCGCGCTGGAGCTGCTGAGCGTCAACACCTACGACATCGCCGTCCTCGACCGCGACATCCCCGGCCCGTCCGGCGACGAGATCGCCCGGCACATCGTCGCCTCCGGCAGCGGCCTGCCGATCCTCATGCTCACCGCGGCCGACCGGCTCGACGACAAGGCCACCGGGTTCGGGCTGGGCGCCGACGACTACCTGACGAAGCCGTTCGAGCTGCGGGAGCTCGTGCTGCGGCTGCGGGCGCTCGACCGCAGGCGCGCCCACAACCGGCCGCCCGTGCACGAGATCGCCGGCCTGCGCCTTGACCCGTTCCGCCGCGAGGTCTACCGCGACGGCCGGTACGTGGCGCTGACGCGGAAGCAGTTCGCCGTGCTCGAAGTCCTCGTCGCCGCGCAGGGCGGGGTGATCAGCGCCGAGGAGCTGCTGGAGCGGGCCTGGGACGAGAACGCGGACCCGTTCACCAACGCCGTGCGCATCACGGTTTCCGTGCTGCGCAAGCGGCTCGGCGAACCCGGGATCATCGCCACCGTGCCCGGCGTCGGCTACCGCATCGACACCGGCGGGGAGGACCGTGGCTAGGGAACCCGGCCTGAGCGCCCGCCTCAAGCTCACCCTCAGCTACGCCGGGTTCGTCATGCTCGCGGGCATCCTGCTCATGGGTGCCGTGCTGGCCTTCTACCTGTTTTTCCTGCCCAGCGGGTGGATCACCACCGAGGGCAACTTCTGGATCAACCGCAGCGTCCTGGTGCGCGCCTTCGTCCCGTTCATGGCCGTCGTGATCGTCTTCCTGCTGGTGTTCGGGCTGCTCGGCGGCTGGGTCCTGGCCGGCCGGATGCTCGACCCGCTGACGCGCATCACCGACGCCACCCGCGTGGCCGCGACCGGTTCGCTCTCCCACCGCATCCGGCTGCCCGGCCGCACCGACGAGTTCCGCGAGCTCGCCGACGCCTTCGACACCATGCTGGCGCGCCTGGAGGCACACGTCGCCGAGCAGCGCCGGTTCGCCGCCAACGCGTCCCACGAGCTGCGCACGCCGCTGGCGATCACGCAGACCCTGCTCGACGTCGCCCGCAAGGACCCGGAGCGCGCCACCGGCGACCTCGACGAACGCCTCCGCGCCGTCAACGCGCGGGCGATCGAGCTCACCGAGGCGCTCCTGCTGCTCAGCCGCGCGGAACAACGGTCGTTCACCCGCGACGTCGTCGACCTGTCCCTGGTCGCCGAGGAAGCCGCCGAAACGCTCCTGCCCCTGGCCGAGAAGCGGGGCGTCACGGTCGAGACGGCCGGCGAAGCCGCGCCCGCGTTCGGTTCGCCGGCGCTGTTGCTGCAGCTGACCACGAACCTGGTGCACAACGCGATCGTCCACAACCTGCCCGAGCGGGGCGCGGTGTGGGTGACGACCCGCACCGAGCCCGGAACCGTGGTCCTGACCGTCGAGAACACCGGCGACCACCTCGCCCCGGCCCTGGTCGCCACCCTCGCCGAGCCCTTTCAGCGCGGCACCGAGCGCATCCGGACCGACCAGGCGGGGGTCGGCCTCGGCCTGGCGATCGTCAAGAGCATCACCCACGCCCACGAGTTGCTCCTATGTCAAGCCGCTGCGGGGAGCGTGGTTGGTTGTTGGGTCGTGTCGTGGTGGAGGGTGTTGTAGACGACGCGGGCGAGGCGTCGTTTGAGGGCGCGGAGTGCTTCCATGGTGGTGTCTCCGGTGGTTCGGCGTCGGTGGATGTAGTCGCGGCCGGGGCCGGCCAGGCGGGTTTGGGTGACGGCGATGCGGTGCAGCGCGGCGTTGAGTTGTCGGTTGCCGCCGCGGGCGAGGCGGTGTCGGTTTGTCTTGCCGGAGGAGGCGGGGATGGGGGCGACGCCGGCGTGCATGGCGAAGCAGGCTTCGGAGCGGAACCGGGTCACGTTGGCGGTTTCGCCGACGATTTTCGCTGCGGTCAGGGCACCGCAGCCGGGTATGGCGAGCAGGCGGGGTGCGAGGTGAGCCATCCGCTGGGCGAGTTCCCGCTCCAGTGCGTTGGCGCGGACGGTGAGTGCCCGGATGTCGGTGACCAGCTCGGTGGCGATGCGCACCACCATCGATGCCGGCTGCTGGGCCAGCCAGGCGGTGAGCCGGTCGAGTTCGCAGAGCCGGTCCAGGCTGCGGGCGGTGGGGTCGAGTTCGGGGTCGAGTTCGTGTAGGTGCCAGCGCAGCCGGTTCTGCATCTGGGTGCGGGTGTTGACCAGGTCTTCGCGGTGGTCGACGAGCAGTTTGACCTCGCGGGAGACGCTGTCGTGTGTGGCGGCCGGCAGGTTCGGTTCGCGCAGCGCGGCCCGGGCGATGGCCAGTGCGTCGATCGGGTCTGACTTGCCGCGCGTGCGCGCCGAGGAGCGAGCTCCGGCCATCAGCTTCGGCGGGACCCGGACCACGGTCTGGCCTGCGGCGAGCAGCGCTCGTTCCAGCCGGGTCGACACGTGCCGGCAGTCCTCCACCGCGAACGTCAGCTCGGTGTCTGGCCAGTTGCGCAGTGCCCAGCGCAGCAGCTGCCGGTGACCGGCATCGGTCGCGCGCACCGTCTTCTGGTCGAGTTTGCGCTCTACCTGCTCGACCGCGACCGCGGTGTGGGTGTTCTTGTGGACATCGATACCCAGCATCACCACCATGGGGATGGTCTCCTTCCAGCTCGAAGGGACGGCTGGGCCGGCCGGCGGACACACCTCAGTGGGGGCGCTGCCACGCTCCTATCAAGTCACGCCGGTCGGCCCTGGCTCACCGGTGACCGGCACAACGCATGATCGCCAACCCGCAAGCAGGTGGCAGCGACGCTACGAGCCAGGTCACCAGCGGCCAGGATCCCAACCACCGCAACAGCGGCAACACCACCCTGACACTGACGGGACGCTAGCCCTCGCCCCGCGGCCGGACGGCGGCCTCGGCGTCACCGTCCGGCTGCCTCGGCGTTACTTGACCGGGAAGTCGAAGTACGTGTCCGGGTAGGGCTCGTCCTTGAGCCGGTAGTGCCACCATTCGCGCTCGTAGGCGACGAACCCGCAACCCTCCATGATGGACCGGAGACAGGCGCGGTTCCCGGCTTCGGCGGGCGGGATCCCGCGCGCACCGTGGTGCGAGATCGGGTCCATCAGGTCGTGCCCGCCGCCCATCGACGCGAGCTCACCGGTGTCCAGGAGGTACAGCGTCAGGTCGACGGCGCTGCCCCGGGTGTGCCCCGACCTGGCCGCCACGTACCCCTTGGCGAACATCGCGGCCCGGTCGATGTTCGGGTAGTGCCACAGCTTGGTCCGGCCGTCCTCCGGCTGGTCGATCCAGCGCAGGAAGCAGTCGACGGCGCGCTGCGGCCGGTAGCCGTCCCACAGGAGCAGGCCGAAGCCGAGGGACGCGGCCTTCTCCTGCGCTTCGCCCAGTGCGGCGCACAGGGTCGTGGTGCCGACGATCCGGTTGGCGAGGTACCCGTCCACCGGCTTGCCGGTGAAGTTGTCCCAGGTGGCGTACTTGGCGTCCCAGCGGATGCCGGGCACCAGTTCGTCCACGAAGGCGAAGTCGTCGTTCACCGGCGTGCCCCGGCGACGATCCGGTCGATCAGGTCTCCGAGCGGCACGCCGGCGGCGGCCATCATCCTCGGGTAGCGGCTGTAGGACGTCAGGCCGGGCAAGGTGTTGACCTCGTTGAGGACCACCGTGCCGTCGTCGGTGAGGAACATGTCGACCCGGGCCAGTCCCCCGCAGCCCAGCGCGCGGTAGATGGCCTTCGCCGTCTCCTGGACGCGGGCGCGGGTTTCGGCCGGGATGTCGGCGGGCACGACGAACGTCGAGTTCTCGGACCCGCTTTCGGGGGAATCTTCCTGGTGGATCCGGAAGAAGCCGTGGGAAAGCGCGACTCGGTCCACCTCCCCGGTGAACAGCTCCGAACCGTGCCCCAGGACGGCACAGCCGACCTCGCTCCCGGCGACGGCCTCCTCGATGAGCACCTTCGAGTCGTACTGCGCCGCGGCGCCGATGGCAGCCGCCAGTTCGTCCTTTGTGGACACCTTGCTGACCCCGAACGACGAACCGGACCGGGCCGGCTTCACGAACACCGGGTAAGTGAGCCCGTCGACGTTCTCGCCCGCCGAGACGGTCCGGAACTGCGGAGTGGCGATCCCCGCGCTCGCGGCGACCACGTAAGCCAGGGACTTGTCCATGCACAGGGCCGAACTCTGGACGTCGCAGCCGGCGTAGGGAATGCCGGAGAGCTCCAGCAACCCCTGGATCGCGCCGTCCTCGCCGAGCTTGCCGTGCAGCACGGGCAGCACGACGTCCAGGCCGATCGTCTCGTACTTCCCGTCGTCGAGGACCAGCAGCCCGGGCACGCTCCGGTCCGGCGAGAGAACGACCGGCCGCCCGGCTGCCCAGTCTTCGCCCGGCCCGTCGCCGAGCTTCCACGCTCCGTCCCGCGTGATCCCGATCCAGAACGCTTCGTACTTACCGGCGTCGAGGTGCTTCGCGACCTCCCGCGCGGACTTGACCGAGACGGGGTGTTCTTCGGAGACGCCCCCGAAGACGATCCCGACCTTGATCCTGGCCATGCCGTTCCCCGCTTTCGAATTCCAGGCAGTTGACGATGGTGTTTTCGACGGTGTCGCGCAACGCGTGATCCGTGTAGTAGGCGGTGTGCGGGCTGACGAGCACGTTCGGCAGCTTCTGCAGCCGCACCAGCAGCTCGCTTTCGACGGGCCGCCCCCGCCAGTCGGCGTAGAAGACGCCTTCTTCCCCTTCGAGGACGTCCAGCGCGGCGCCGCCGAGCCGGCCGGTCTCCAACGCCGAGACGAGCGCCTCGGTGTCGAGGAGCGGGCCTCGCCCGGTGTTGACGACGAAGGCGCCGGTCTTCATCAGCTCGAGCCGCCGCCGGTCCAGGAGGTGCCGCGTGCCGGCGTCGAGCGGCGTGTGGAGCGTGACGATGTCGCTGTGCCGCAGCAGCTCGTCGAGCTCGACGTACTCGATACCGGCTCGAGGACGGCTGTCGTGCGCCACCACCCGCGATGTGAAGCCGCGCAACCGGTCGACGACCGCGGTGCCGATGCGTCCGGTGCCGACCACGCCGACGGTCAGGTCGCGCAGTTCCTTCCCGCGCGCGTCGGGCAGCCGGTAGTCGTGCTCGTCCGCCCGCCGGATGACGGACTTCGCGTCCCGCACGAGCATCAACATGAGCATGAGCGTGTAGTCGGCCACGCTGTCGGGCGAGTAGGCGACGTTCCCGACGGAAATACCGACGCTGCGCGCGTATTCGACGTCGATGTGGTCGTAGCCGACGCTCCGCGTGGAGACGTACGCGACCCCGATCCGGCTGAGCGCACGAAGAGTCTCGTTGGCGAGCGGCGTCTTGTGCCCGACGCTGACGCACCGGTTGCCGCCCGCGAGTCCGGCGTTGACCTCGCTCGCGGGCGCGTCCGTGATGGCCGGCGTCACGCCGAAGCGCGGCGCCAGCTCCCGGAAGAGCAGGGCCTCGTCGGGTTCACACCCGTAGATCGTCAGCCCGGGTACCGGTTCGCTCATGCCCCCCAGTCAAGGGCGCACGGCGTTGCCGGCACGTATGCGGTTTTCGATACGCCGAAGATAAGTTACCGCCAGGTAAGGACCGCCTTGCGGATCAGCGGCCACGCCAGCAGCACCAGGACGACGACGTAGATGGCGATCGACAGCGGCGTGTTGACCAGGCCGGTGAGTGCGCCGTCGCTGAGCTGCAGCGCCCGCCGCATCTGCTGTTCGGCGGCCGGCCCGAGGATGACGCCGATGATCGCCGGCAGCACCGGCAGGCCGTAGCGGCGCATCACGAACCCGAGCGCGCCGATGGCGAACATGACCAGCAGGTCGAACACGTCGGCGTTCACCGCGTAGGCACCGACGCTGGCGAAGAACAGGATGCCGGCGTACAGGTACGGCCGGGGGATCCGCAGCAGCTTGGCCCACACCGGCGCCAGCGGCAGGTTGAGCACGAGCAGCAACGTCAGGCCGATGAACAGCGACGCGATCAGCCCCCACACCAGCGACGCCTCCCGCTCGAACAGCAGCGGGCCGGGCTGGATCCCGTACTGCTGGAAGGCGGCGAGCATCACCGCGGCCACCGCGGTGGTCGGCAGGCCGAGGGTCAGCATCGAGACGAGCGTGCCCGCCGCGGACGCCGACGCCGTGGCCTCCGGACCGGCGACGCCCTCGATCGCGCCCTTGCCGAACTCGTCGCGGTGCTTGGACAGCTTCTTCTCCGTCACGTAGGACAGGAACGTGGGGATCTCGGCACCCCCGGCGGGGATCGCGCCGAAGGGGAAGCCGATGAGCGGGCCGCGCAGCCAGGGCTTCCAGGTGCGCCGCAGGTCGGCCCTGCTCAGCCACGGCCGCCCGACCGGGATGGGCTCGCCCGTGGTGCGCCGGAGGTGGGCAGCCACCCAGAGGGACTCGCCGACCGCGAAGAGGGCCACGGCCACGATGACGACGTCGATGCCGTCGGCCAGGTGCAGCGACCCGAAGGTCAGCCGCTGCTGGCCGGTCATCTCGTCCAGCCCGACCAGGCCGAGGGTGAGCCCGATGAGCAACGACGCGAAGCCGCGGACGCGGGAGGAGCCCAGCACCGACGTGACGGCGATGAAGGCCAGCACCATGATCGCGAAGAAGTCCGGTGCCCCGATGTTGACGGCGTACTTCGCCACGGTGGCGCGAGCAGCACGAGGAGGATCGTGCCGATGATGCCGCCGGCGAAGTGGCCGATGGCCGCGGCGGCCAGCGCCTGGGAACCGCGGCCCCGGCGGGCCATGGGATTGCCGTCGATGGCGGTGACCACGGCCGCGCTCTCGCCCGGGGTGTTGAGCAGGATCGAGGTGGTGGAGCCGCCGAACATCCCGCCGTAGTAGATGCCCGCGAACATGATGAACGCGCCGGTCGGCTCGAGCCCGTAGGTCACCGGCAGCAGCAGCGCGACCGCCATGGCCGGGCCGATGCCCGGCAGCACGCCGATGGCGGTGCCGAGCAGCACCCCGAGTGCGGCGAGGGCCAGGTGGGCCGGGGTCAGCGCGGTGCCGAAGCCGTCCAGGAGCTGGGTGAAGGAGTCCACGTCAGAGCACCTCCATCAGGGGGCCACCGGGCAGCGGCACGCCGAGCAGGTTGTTGAAGATCAGGAACGTCGCCACCGAAAGGCCGGCGGCGATCAGCGGGTCGCGGACGAAGTGCCTGCTGCC
Source organism: Amycolatopsis tolypomycina (assembly GCF_900105945.1). Lineage (NCBI taxonomy): Bacteria > Bacillati > Actinomycetota > Actinomycetes > Pseudonocardiales > Pseudonocardiaceae > Amycolatopsis > Amycolatopsis tolypomycina. The sequence continues at coordinate 7,389,518 of NZ_FNSO01000004.1, forward strand.
CAGTGCGTAGGCCGCGCCCCAGAACAGGACGGCACCGGAGATCGGGAACCCGGCCATGCCGATCAAGGCCGCGTTGGCCAGGAAGGCCGCGCACAGCAGGAGAACCGTCCGCCAGTCGGCGGGCGCGGTCAGGTCGACGTCCTCGCCGCCTTCGGCTTCCCCGCGCCCGCCGCGCAGCACGTCCCTGGCCAGCAGCAGCGCCACCACGATGAGCAGCGAGCCGACCACGACGGGCACGGCCTTGGGGCCGATCGGGCCGCGCTGGGCGAAGTCCGTGTGGATGGTGAGCGCGTCCACCAGGATCAGCACGCCGAGCCCGACGAGGACGGCGGAAACACCGAGCTCGGACCGCTCCTTCAACCAGGTCTTGTTCATGCCAGCCCCAAGTCGTGCAGCACCGCCGCCACTCGTGTGTTTTCCTCTCGCAGGAACGCGTTGAACCGGTCCCCCGGCGCGAACGCGTCCGTCCAGCCGTTGCGCTGCAACGCCTCCCGCCACTGCGGTGTCTGGTGCAGCTTCGAGAAGAGCTCCACCAGGCGCGTCCGGTCGGGATCGGTGATCCCCGGCGGGGCGACGATCCCGCGCCAGTTGTTGAATTCGACGTTCACGCCCGCTTCGGTCAGCGTCGGCGCTTCGACACCCGGGATGCGCTTCGCGCTCGTCACGGCCAGGACGCGGAGAGTGCCGGCCTGGATCTGGTCGCGGTACTCGCCGATGCCGGAGACGCCGAAGGCGACCTTGCCGCCGAGCACCGAGGCGAGCAGCTCGCCGCCGCCGTCGAAGGGGATGTAGTTGACCTGCTTCGGCGGCAGGCCAACGGCTTTCGCCATCAGCATCGGCGCCAGGTGGTCCGGGCCGCCCGGCGAGGACCCACCGCCGACCGGCACGGCACCGGGGTGCGCCTTCCACGCCGTCACCAGCTGGTCGAGGGTCCGGAACGGCGAGTCCTTGCCGACCACGACGATGTCCGGCTCTTCGATGAGCTTGGCGATCGGGGTGGTGTCCAGCAGCGACGACGGCGCCTTGTTCGTGAACACGCTGCCGACCACGCCCAGGCCCATCGACATAACGAGCTTGCCGTTGCCGCGTTCGGCGACCGTCCGGCCGAGGCCGACCGTGCCGCCGGCGCCGGGGAGGTTGAAGACCTCGGCGTTGCGGAGCAGGTCGGCGTCCTTCATCGCCTTCGCCGCGGTGCGAGCGGTGATGTCGTAGCCCCCGCCGGGGGCGTTGGGCACCAGGACCCGGAGTGCCCGCAGCTGCCCGGTGGCGCCGCTTTCCGAGCCTGAGGTGAGCAGTGGCGGCAGCAGGACGACAGCGGCCAACGCCGCCGCGACCGCCAGCCAGTTCTTCGACGACACTGTCTTCCCCATCCTCTTCGCCAGGTGGTTGGCCATGGTGCCCTCGTGTAGACAGGGATGTCCCGCTTACGGGCGTAGCGGTTCTTTTGGTCTTTGTGGTCACGGGAGGTGTCATGGGTGGACGAGGGTCGCTGGCCCGCCAGCTCCTGACGTGGCAACTCGTCGTGGTGGTGGCGCTGCTGTGCGCGGTGGGGACGTTGTCCGTCGCCCAGGCGAGCGCGAACTTCCGCACGACCGAGGGGCGCCGGATGCTCTCCGTGGCCGAGGACGTCGCGGCCACCGCGGGTGTGCGGGCCGCGCTCGCCGATCCGCTGGGGCGGTACGCGCTGGCCCCGTTCGCCGAGAGCGCCCGCAGCCTGTCCGGCGCCACCTACGTGATCATCGCCGACACCTCGCGGAAGGTGCTCACCTCGCCCGATCCCGGCCAGGTCGGCGAACCGCTCGAGATCGGGCCCAGCACGGCGCTGAACGGGCGGTCGTGGGTGGGCGAGCTCGCCGGGGCGATCGTGGCCCACGTGCCGGTCATCGGCGACCGGGGACGCGTGATCGGCGTGATCGCCGCCGGCGAGGAGCAACCCGGCGTGTTCGCCGGCGTGCTCGACTCGCCGGACAACGCGTTGCGGCTGCTGGGAGTCGCCCTGATCATCGGGGTGGTCGGCTCGCTGCTGCTGGCCCGCCGGGTGAAGAACCAGACGCTCGGGCTCGAACCGAGGGAGATCACCGCGCTGGTGGAATACCGCGAAGCGTTGCTGCACGGGATCAAGGAGGGCGTCCTCGGCCTGGATCCGGCCGACCGCATCACCTTGGCCAACGACCACGCGCGGGAACTGCTCGCCCTGCCGGCGGACTGCGTCGGCCGGTCCGTGCCGGAACTGGACCTCGACGGCCGCCTGCACGACGTGCTGAGCGGCGCGACCACCGGGGCCGATCAGCTGGTGCTGGGGGAAGGCCGGGTGCTCACGCTGAACCGGATGCCGATCGAGCCGCACGGCGCGGTCGTGACGGTGCGCGACCGCACCGAGCTCATGACCCTGCACGACGAGCTGGCCGCCAGCCGGCACGCCACGGACACGCTGCGGGCGCAGGCGCACGAGTTCAGCAACCGGCTGCACACCATCGCCGGGCTGATCGAACTCGGCGAGTACGACGAGGTCCGCGGTTTCATCGACCGGATCAGGTCCACGCAGGCCCATTGGCGGCGCGAAGTGAGCGAGCGGATCGGCGACCCCGCCGTGGCGGCGCTGCTGATCGCCAAAGCCAGCCTCGCCGCCGAGCGGAACATCGGGCTCAGGATGGCGGGCGACAGCGTCCTGGCCGAGATCGACGAGGTCCTGTCGACGGATCTGGTCACGGTACTGGGCAACTTGATCGACAACGCGCTGGATGCGTTGGGGACCCAGCACGGCTGGGTCGAGGTCCGGGTGCGGCAGCAGGAGAGCGAAGTGGTGGTCGTGGTCCGCGATTCCGGGCCGGGCGTGGCGCCGGAGATCGCCGAAGAGGTGTTCCGGCACGGCTTCACGACCAAGGCGGCCGAGCACGGCCAACGCGGGCTCGGGCTCGCACTCACGCGCCAGACGTGCCTGCGCCGCGGCGGATCGGTGCGGGTGCACAACGAAAACGGCGCCGTGTTCACGGCGTCACTGCCGATCGGGGTGCCGGTGTGATCAAGGTGCTGGTCGTCGACGACGACTTCATGGTGGCCCGGGTGCACAGCGGGTACGTGGCCGCACCCCCGGCTTCGAGGTGGTCGGCGTCGCGCACACCGGCGCGGACGCCCTGCGCGCCGTGCGCGAACTGCGACCCGACCTCGTGCTCCTGGACGTCTACCTCCCGGACCTCGACGGCATCGGCGTCCTCCGGGAACTGCGCGCCCGCGGCGACGAGGCGGTCGACATCATCGTCATCACCGCGGCGACCGATGTGGACACCGTGCGCAGCGCCATGCGCGGCGGCGTGCTGCACTACCTGATCAAGCCGTTCACCTACGACGCCCTGCGTGCCCAGCTGGCGCACTTCGCCGCCCTGCACACCAAGCTGAACCAGCTGGCGGAAGCCGGCCAGGCGGACGTCGACCAGGTTTTCGGGGCACGCTCATCGCGGACGCCCGTGCTGCCGAAGGGACTCACCGCGCAAACCGCGGGCCTCGTGGAGCGCGTCCTCCGGGAGCGCCCGGAAGGCGTCTCGGCAGGCGAATGCGCCGACCTGACACAGCTCGCGAGGGTGAGCGCGAGACGCTACCTCGAACATTTCGTCACCGCCGGAAAGGCCGACGTACACCTGGAATACGGCGGCGCCGGCCGCCCGAAGCGACGCTACGTCTGGCTCGGCTGACCCTCGCCTACGGTGTCCGCCAACCGGGGACGCCCAAAGCCGCCGCGAGCTCCTCCGGACGGCACGGCGCCCCGCAGTGCTCACCCAGGGCCAGCTCGGCCCCGGCGGCCAGCCAGAACCGCGCGTGCCCGGCGGAGGTCAGGCCGTCGACGATCACCTCCGCGCCGGCCCGGTGCGCCAACGCGGGCAGCTCCCGCAGCACGTCGACCACCGGCGAGTCCGGCTCGACCCCGTCCAGCGGCCCGCAGTCCAGCCGCACGCCGTGCACCGGCAGGTCGGCCACCTCGGCCAGCACGCCGGCGCTGACCACCGGGCGCACGCCCACGTCGGCCAGCGCCCGCAGGTTGTCCCTCGTCTCGCCGAGGTCGGCGGCCAACGCCGGCACGGGCAGCTCGACCAGCAGCCGCCCGGCCGGGAACCGCGTCTCCTCCAGCACGCCGACCACCCGGGTGAGCAGGTCGGTGTCGGCTGCCTGGTGCGGGCTCAGCCTGACCAGCAACCGCAGGTCGCGGTCCAGCCGTTGCCGCCACCAGCCCACCTGACGGCAGCCGGTGCGCAGCAGCCACTCGCCCAGCGACAGCATCAGCCCGGTGGTCTCGGCCAAGTCGCGGCAGCGCTGGTCGGACAGCGCGCCCTCCCCGGGCGGCGCCCAGCCGAGCTGGGCCTCCACGCCGTGCACCGCGCCGTCGGCCAGCCGCACCAGCGGCCGGTACCGCGCCTGCACGTCCCCGTGCTCGAAGGCGCCCGGCATGACCGCGGCCAGCGCGTCGGTCCTGCGGTCCAGCCGGTTCTGGTCCGGGTGCGACAGCTCCCACTGCCCGTGCCCGTTGGCCTTGGCCCGGCGCAGTGCCTGGTGGGACTCGCGCAGCAGCGTGGCGGCCTCGTGGTCCTGCGCGGGCCGGTTGACCACGCCGACGCTGGCCGACAGGGCCAGCCCCTGCCCGTCCACATAGGTCGGCTCGGCCAGTTCCTGGCGCAGCTCGTGCACCAGGCGCACCGGGTCCGGGGTGTCCGGCGCGTTTTCCACCAGCACCGCGAACTCCGCACCGCCGAACCGGGAAACGAGGACCTTTCCCCCGGCCAGCACGGACTTCAGCCGCTGCGCCACGGTGACCAGCAACTGCTCGGCCGCGTGCTCGCCGAGGCCGTCGCACACCACCGAGAAGGCGTCGAGCTCCAGCCGCAGCAGCGTCACGCCGAGCTTCGGATCGGCCTTGCGCAGCGCGGTCTCCATCCGCGTGCTGAAGCACTGCCGGTTGGGCAGGCCGGTGAGCGCGTCGTGCAGGGCCTGCCGGTTGAGCTCGTTCTGCAGCAGCACCAGCTCGGTGCCGTCCTCGACCACGGTGACGAAGTGGCTGGGCTCGTCCCCGGCGCCGCGCAGCAGCGAGGCGGTCAACGACACCGGCACCGGGTCGCCGTCGCGGTCCAGCAGCCGCTGGGACTGCTTGATCCGCTTGACCTTGCCGGCCAGCAGCGCGCGGTAGTCCTCGCGCAGCACCGGCGCGTAGTCGGGGTGCACCAGCTCGAGCAGGTCGCGCCCGGTCAGCTCGTCCGGGGCGTGCCCGAGCATCACGCCTGCCGCGGCGTTCACGGTGACCAGCGTGCCGTCCAGGTCGGCGACCAGGATGCCGCTGGCCGAGGACGTGGCCACCTCGTCGAACCGCGCCTGCGCGGTCCGCAGCTCGTACTTGGCGTCCCGCACGGCCTTGAGCAGCGACAGCTTCAGGCCCTCCTGCTGGGCCAGGGTGGCGCCCTGCACGGCCGTCACCACGCTCGCGGCCAGCGCGCCGAGCACGCCCACCACGCGTTCGGCGAACTCTTCGGCGGGCTGGAACTCGGGCAGCCTGAGCAGGCCCTTGCCCAGGACGTCCATGGTGACGGTGAGCGCCGGCCCGTCCGCGCAGTTCAGCTCGGCCAGCCGGGCGCCCGCGGCCGCCGGCGAACCGGTGCGCTCCGGCCCGCTCTCGTGGACTTCGGCGCAGAGAGCGTCCAGCAACGCGGCCAGCTCGGTCTCGAAGCCGGCGTGCTCCAGTGGCACATAGCCGATCCCGGCCAGCAGGTAGGCCCACTTGCGCGCGAGCAGACGGCGCCCGTCTTCGGACGGCTCCGGGATCGGCAGTCTGCCGGGTTCGGTCACGGGCTCAGGACTTCCGCGCCACGCCCGCGTAGATCAGCTCGTTCCACGACGGGTCCTCGGCGATGTCGGTCGGCCCGGCCGGCCGCCAGCTGCCGCAGCCCACCAGCCCCGGCTCGACCAGCACCAGGTTGCCGAGCAGGCCCAGGATCTCGCCGTGGGAACGGGTGTGCGGCACCTCGCCGCGCCGCGCGGCCATCTGGTCGCTGGCCACGGCGAACGACTCCCGGTGCGCGTCGGACGTGACGTGGGTGAAGGCGAGCAGGCTGCCCGGAGCCAGTGGTTCCCGGTAGGCGCGCACGAGCCCGGCCGGGTCGTCCTCGTCCGGGATCCAGTGCAGCAGCAGCATGCACAGCAGGCCGACCGGCTCGGAGAAGTCGATCAGCCGCCGGACCTCCGGGCTCCCCAGCACCGCCTCGACGTCGCGCACGTCCGCGTGCAGGACCCCGGTGCGGTCGTTGCCCGCCAGCAGCAGTTCGCCGTGCGCGACCGCCACGGCCTCCTTGTCGACGTAGACCACCCGAGCCTCGGGGGCTTCCCGCTGGGCGATCTCGTGCACGTTGCCCACGGTGGGGATGCCCGCGCCCAGGTCGAGGAACTGGCGGATGCCTTGCGCGACCATGAAGCGCACCGCGCGGCCGAGGAAAGCGCGGTTGAGCCGCACCGACTGCCGGATCCAGGGCAGGGTCCGCTCGAGGTGGTCCGCGGTGGTGCGGTCCGTCTCGAAGTTGTGGCTGCCGCCGAGCCAGTAGTCGTAGATCCGGGCGACGTTCGGCGAAGTCACATCCACTCCGGCCGGGATCCAATCACGGGTACTGACCATCACGCACCTCATCCGTTCGGAAGCCGGAACAGCATACCCACTCCGGCAATAACGGCCTAATCCGTCAATCGTGGTCCGGTACTACCCAATCGGGTGCTGTCGACTCGACTGAATGGCCCGTAGGGTGACGACCTTCCCGATTCTTACCAATGCCAAGGAGTTCTCGTGCCCGTCCGGGTGGCGCCCGGCCGCCTGCCTTTGCTGGGACACACACTCGCGCTGGTCCGCCGTCCCGTCCCGTTCACCGCGGGACTGCGGGAACACGGCGATGTGGTCAAGCTTTCAATGGGGCCACTTCAAACATATTTCCTCACGAATCCGGAACTCGTTCACCGCGTACTCGTGACGAACGGTTCGAGCTTCGGCAGCGGGATCATGTTCCGCAAATTCCGCCCGTACGCGGGCAACGGGCTGGCCCTTTCCGACGGCCCCTTCCACCGCAGGCAGCGCAAGCTGATGCTGCCCGCCTTCGACCGGCAGCACCTGCGCCACTACGCCGGGATCTGGGTCCGGGCGACCACCGCACTCGCCGAGTCCTGGCGCCCGGGCGAGGTGCGGCAGATCGACGCGGACATGCAGGCACTCGCCATGACCAACGTGGGCGAGGCGCTGTTCGGCACCGAACTGGGCGAGGAGGCGATCCGCGAGGCCCGCCGCTCGATCCCGCTGGTCATCCGGCTGGGCATGTACCGGGTGCTCGCCCCGGGCTTCGTGGAGAAGCTGCCGCTGCCGGTCAACCGCCGCTTCGACCAGGCCACCGCGCGGATGAAGGCCGTGGTGCACGAGCTGATGGCGAGCCGCGACGCCGACACCGACCACGGCGACCTGCTGTCCACCCTGCTGCTGGCCAGGGACGCCGAGACCGGGGAGCGGATGACCCGGGAGCAGGTGCACGACGAGGTGATGACCCTGCTCACCGCGGGCACCGAGACCACCGCGCTGATCCTGGCCTGGACCTGCCACGAGCTGGGGCGCCACCCCGGCGTGGCGGACCGGGTGCGGGCCGAGGTGGACCGGGTGCTGGGCGGGCGACCGGTGACCTTCGACGACCTGCCCGCGCTGGAATACACCGGCCAGGTGGTCAGCGAGGTGCTGCGGATGTACGCGCTGTGGATCCTGATGCGCCGGACCGAGCAGGAGATCGACCTCGGCCCGGTGCGGCTGCGGCCCGGCGACGAGGTGATGTTCAGCCCGCTCGCCCTGCACACCGACCCCCGGTACTGGGACCACCCGGACGCCTTCGACCCGGACCGCTGGTCCACCGACCGGGTGCGGTCGTTGCCGCCGGGGGTGTTCATCCCGTTCGGCAACGGGATCCGGCAGTGCGTCGGCCACCTGTTCGCCCGGGCCGAGGTGGTCATCGGGGTGGCCACGATCTTCGCGCGGTGGCGCCTCGAACCCGTCGGCCCGGTCCGGGTGCGCTACACCACCATCGCCTACCCGCGCGGCATGCCGATGACGGTGCGCCGGCGGGATTAGTTGTCCTGCAACGGAATACGGAGGTTCTCGTGCGTTTGCTCTTGCGCCGGCTCGCCACCGCGGCGGTGGCTCTGCTGTGCGCCGGTACGGTGCTCACCCCAGCGCAGGCGTCCGCCGCCGAGGCGGCCTGCCAGAACCTGAACATCCCCGTGTCACTCCTGGAAGTGCCCCTGCTCGGGCTCAAGGACCAGACCATGTACGGCAGGCTGTGCGTCCCGCCGGGCGGCAGCCGCACCCTGCAGGTGCTGGTGCCCGGCGGGACGTACAGCTCCGCCTACTACGACCCACCCGGCCTGGCGGCGACCCGCTCGTTCCGCCGGGCGGTGAACAACGCCGGGTACGCCACCCTGGCCGTGGACCGGGTCGGCTCGGGACGCAGCTCCAAGCCGCTGAGCGAGCTGCTGTCCGCGACTTCCCAGGCCAACGCGGTGCACCACGCCATCCAGGCGATGCGGACGGGCGCGGTGGGCCCCCGGTTCGACCGGATCGTCCTCGTCGGGCACTCGCTCGGCTCGGCCACGGCGATCATCGAGGCGGCCGGCTTCCGCGACGTGGACGGCGTGGTGGTCACCGGGTTCACCCACCGGGTCGCCGCGCTGACGGTGCTGCCCACGCTGGTCGCGCTGAGCCCGGCGGTGCTGGACGAGAAGATGTCCAAGGTCGTCGGGCTGGACGCGGGGTACCTGACGACGATGCAGGGCATGCGGTACAGCGCGTTCCACAGCCCCGGCCCGTTCGACCAGCAGGTCGTCGACGCGGACGAGGCGACCAAGGACCTGATCGCGCCCGGTGAGATCGTGGACGCCGTCGTGATCGGGTTGGTGCTCCCCTACAGCAGGCGGATCACCGTGCCGGTGCTGGTGGCCATGGGCGAGCAGGACGGCGTGTTCTGCGGCCCGCTGGCCAGCGACTGCTCCAGCGCGGAAAGCCTGCGGCAGGGCGAAACCGGGTTCTACTCGCCCGAGGCGAGGCTGCGCACCTTTGTGGTGCCGGGCTACGGGCACTCGATCAACTTCGCGCCCAACGCGCCGCTGCTGCACGACGCGGTCACCGGCTGGATGCACGAGCTGGTCGGCAGGTAGCGGCGGTGTCCACCCGCCCGGTTCCGCGCGACCGGGCGGGTGCCCCAGAATGTCGTGATGAGCTGGGCGAGCTTTGCGGAAGCCTGCGCGAGGGTGCGGGAGCTGTGCGTCGAGCACCTGGGCGAGCACATCGGGACACAGGTCGCGGCACTGGCGAAACCCGGGTTCGGGCTGCGTCCGGTGAAGCCGGGCATTCCCGCGGCCGGCCTCGGCCGGTGGGGCGGTCCGGCGTTGCTGAACCCCGGCACGCCGTGGCCCGAGTACGACGGCGTTCCGCTCAGCCTGTTCGCCGTCCTGGACGTCGACGCGCTCGGCGCCTGGCTCGGCGACGACCGCCCACCCCACGCGCTGCTGAACATCTTTTACTTCGACCCGGACGTCCAGCGTGGTTACGTGCTCGAGGGCGCCCCTCTCCGTGACTTCGAGAGCCCGCGGTTCTGCCGGATCATCCCGGCGGACCCGGCACTGGCCATTGAGGAGGCCGCACCCGCGCCGGCCTCGATCCACGCCCCGGAGCCGTTTTACGCGGTTCCCGTCGTGACCTTGCCCTCGATGCAGGGAGTCTCCTACGACCCGGTTCTCGACACGGTGGACTACGGCGGGGAGACCGAAGACTCACTCCACTACCGGTCGATGCCGGGCTGGCTGGCCGCGGACCGCCTCGGCGATCGCTGGCTCGAGTTCTGCGAGCGGGCGCAGGGCCTGTACAGGTACGAGGGCGTCCGGTTCTCGCCCGACCAGGCGTTCGGCTGGCCGCACCTGGAGAACAGCTTTTCCCAGCTGAAGGAGCCGTACCGCCACCTCATCACCATCGGGCACCACGACCTCGGCGACGGCGGCTACGTGCACTTCGTCCTGCCGCCGAAGGCCTTCCGCGACGGGGACTACGAGCAGGCAATCGCCTTGTACGAGGGTTTCTAGCTCGCGAAGATCTCCCGAAAGGCTTACGAGGCTGATCCCGCGGGCTCGACGTAGCGGCGGCAGAGGTTCAGGCTTTCGGCGATCACCGAGTCGACGAGGTCCGCGGCGGAGCCGGTCGTCCCGTGGTGGCCGGCCCGCTCCACGAGGTAGTCCGCGGTGCCGTGCATGGTGTTGTACAACAGAATCGCGGCGGCTCGGTGGTCGGCCAGGGCGAAGGCGCCGGCCGCGGTGCCGGCTTCGAGGAGGCCGGCGAGCGCGGCCGCGTGCTGGTTGATCGCCGGGTCGGCTTCGTGTCCGTGGCGGGCCGCCTGGCCGTGCCCCGCGCTGCGGGGGTGGTGGAACAGCGCGTCGTGCAGGTCGGCGTGGGCAAGGTAGCCGCGGATGCCGGATTCCATCCAGTGCAGCAGCCGGCCCATCCAGTCGCCGGCCGGAAACCGGCCGAGTTCAGCCTGCTGGCGGGCGGTGAGTTCGTCGACGAACCGGTCCTGCAGCGCGCCGAGGAGTTGTTCCTTGGAGCGGAAGTACAGGTAGAAGGTGCCTTTGGCGACCTCGGCGCGGGCCGTCACCTCGTCCACGGTCAGCCCGGCGACCCCTTTGTCCAGCACGATCTGCAGCGCGGCGTCCAGCAGGTCGCCGCGTCGTCGTTCCGGTGCCTCCGTGCGCCGCCTCACGCGATCGCCCTTCCTCCTCGTGCCCGCTGACCACGCTCATTGTGACCGTTGCGGCAGAGCCGCCGCCAAGCGGCTTGCCATTGACAATCATGTTCATTAATGTGACTGGCGGTCAGTCACTGAAGGAGGAGGTTGTCGATGGTGCAGCGTGTCGGGGGCCTGCCGCCTCCGGTGGCGGCCGGTGCCGGGCCGGGGTTGTCGCGACGGCGGCGGTTCGCCACCATCGCCGCGCTGTACCTGGTGGCCGATATCGGCTACTCGTTCTTCTTCGGGGCGTTGAACACGATCCTGTTGCAGGGTGGGGTGCACCTCGGGCAGCTGGCGTTGATCAACCTGCTGGGGCTGCTGTATGCGGGGCGGTTCCTCGTCGGACCGCTCGTCGATCGCGTGCGGTTCGGGTGGCTCGGTCACTACCGCGGCTGGCTGGTGACCACGCAGCTCGTGCTCGTGGCGGTGTGGCTCACGCTGGTCCCGCTGGATCCGGTGGGCGATCTGCCCGTGGTGCTGGCACTCATGGCCGTGGGACTGGCGGTGTCGGCGGTGCACGACACGGCGATGAACGGGCTGGCGGTCCGGCTGCTGCCCCCGCGGGACCGGGGCCTGGGCAACGGCATCCAGACCGGGATGGCCAGTGTGTCGATCATGCTCGGTTCCGGTGGCGCGCTGCTGCTGTACTCGCACGCGGGCTGGAGCGTGACGATCAGCGTGCTGGCGGCGCTGTTCCTCGTGCCGTTCGGGGTGCTGCTGTTCATGACCGAACCGGCTGACGGGCACCCGGCTCGGCGAGAGCGGCCGTTCGCCGGGCTGGTGACGTTGTTCCGGCAGCGGCGGGTACGCACGTGGACGCTGCTGGTCGTGCCGGTGTTCGCGCTCGGCGGGTACGTGGCCACCGCGGTACAGACGCCGATGATGCTGGCCGCGCACTGGTCGCTGGATCGGATCGCGCTGGTGCAGAGCACGCTGTCCGGCCTGGTGGGACTCGCGGCCGGGTTCGGCGCCGGCGCGCTGGTCACGCGGCTGGGCCGGCGCCGGTCCGCGCTCGCCGTCGGCGTGTTCTGGGTGTTCGCGCTGGCGTCGTTGCTGCCCCTGTCGCTGGGCGGGTCCACGGCCACGCTGGACGCGGCGGCCGTGCTGGCCGTGTCGGTGGGCTACTCGGGGACGGCGGTGTGTGTCTCCACCGTGTCGATGGACCTGACCCGCCCTGCCTCGGCGGCCACCGACTTCACGCTGCAGATCTCCGTGCTCGGGGTGCTACGGCTCGCGATGAGCTCAGCGGGACTGGTCGTGGCCGGAACAGTCGGCTTTCCGCCACTGATCGGTGTCTCGGTCCTGCTCGCGGCAGCCGGCACCTGGATCACGGCTCGCTGGCTGCGCGGCCACCACATCTCGTCCGATGCACTCGACACACCAAGGGAGTTCGCATGACCGGCGTGAGCGAGTCAGGCGTGCTGGGATTCGCCGTCCGCACCGTGCGCGCCCGGCTGGCCGGCGCGGTGGCGGTGGGAATCGGGGTGGTGGTGACCCGCCTGGTTCAGGCCTTTGCGCTGGCGGTGCTGATCACGGCCCCGCTGACGGGCCGTTCCTGGGAGACGGCACTGCAAGGGTTGTGGCTGGCCGCGGGGATGGTGCTGCTGCGAGCGGTTCTGCTGTGGGCAGGCGAGTCGATCGCGCAGGCGGCGGGACACCGGGTGACCCTCGGCGTGCGGCGCCTGGTGCTGGAACACCTGCTGTCCTTGGGGCCTGCCTACGTTGCCACCCACCCCAGCGGAAAAGTCGCGGCGACCCTGGTGGAGGGTGCTTCGGCCCTGGAGACGGCGGTCGCGCGCGGTGGTCCGGCCCGGCTGCTGTCCTGGATCGGCCCGTTGCTGGCGGCGCTGGCGATCGGGATCGTGGACCCGATCGGCGGAACGCTGATCGCACTCGCACTCGTCATCGCGCAGACCGCCCGTCCACTGTGGAACCGCATCGGCCGGAAGGGACACGACAACGTCTTCGTCGATCTCGCGGCGATGGACGCCGGCTTCGTCGAAGCCGTGCAGGGCATGCCCACCGCCAAGGCGTTCGGCGCGACCGGCCGGGTGCGCGACCGGCTGGCCGCCCAGGCCGAGCGGGTGCGGGTGGCGAGCATGCGGGTCCTGACCGCGTTGTTCACCCAGCTGCTGGCCGTGCGGTGGGCGATCGCGGGCGCCGGTGCGGCGGTGGTGGTGCGAACCGGCTTCCTCGCCGCGGACGGCCGGATCGCCACGGTGCCCGCCGTGACGGTCGTGCTGATCACGCTGGTCGCGTTCGCCCCCGTCGACGAGGCGGGCAAGTACCTGCACGCGAGCCTGACCGCCCCGCTCACCGCCGCCGGGTTGGACGCGTTCCTGGCCGAGCGTCCCTCGATCCCCGAACCGGCGCACACCGGCACGCTGACGACCGCGCCGTCGAGGATCACGCTGGAGCAGGTGTCGTTCCGCTACCCCGGCCGTGCCGAGAACGCACTCTCGGACGTGTGCCTCGAACTGCGGCCCGGGCGCACGGTCGGACTGGTCGGGGCCTCCGGCTCGGGCAAGAGCACCTTGGTGTCGCTGGTGCTGCGGCTGGTCGACCCGGTCGCCGGCCGGATCGTGGTGGACAGCGGTGGTGTGGACGGCATCGACCTGCGTGAGCTGCCGCAGGAGTACTGGTGGCAGCACGTCGCGGTGGTCAGCCAGGACACCCACCTGTTCCCCGGGACGCTGCGGGAGAACATCGCGCTGGCCCGCCCCGGGGCGCCACTCGACGAGGTCGAAGCCGCGGCGGCCGCCGCCGGTTTGTCCGCCGACATCGCCACCATGCCACGGGGTTTCGACACCCCGGTATCCGAACGCGGCACCACCCTGTCCGGAGGTCAGCGGCAACGGGTCGCGATCGCCAGGGCACTGCTGGCCGACCCGGCCGTGCTGGTCCTCGACGAGGCGACCGCCGCACTGGACGGCCGCACCGAGCAGATCGTGCACGACACCATCGCCCGGCTCGCCCGCGAGAAGGCGGTGATGATCGTGGCGCACCGGCTGGCCACGGTTCGCGACGCCGACGAGATCGTCGTCCTCGACCACGGCACGGTCGTCGAACGCGGCACCCACGAAACCCTGCTGAACAACGGCGGGACCTACCACCGCCTCGTCCGCTCCGGAGCGACCCTGTGACCACGCGTACCTCTGCCGCGACCATCGACCGGCCACTGTGGCGGCTGCTGCCGTACATGGCGTCCCGGCCCGTCGTGTTCGGGCTCGTCATCTGCTCGGGCCTGCTCTACTACGCCACCATCGTCGCGCTGCCCGCCCTCACCGCATACCTGTTCGGCACCCTCGTGACCGCACACACCGGAGCCGGCGGCGCGCTCGTGACGGGGATCGTCATCGCTGTGGCCGTCGCCGGCCTCGCCCAGTGGTGGCAAACCGGCATCGGTCACGACTGGGCTTACCGGCTGCTCAAGGAACTGCGGGTGCGCATCGTCGACGGCATCGCCCGCGCCACCCCGGGCCGGCTGCTGGGTCGCCGGACCGGCGAACTCGCCGACATCGCCAAGAACGACGTCTCGGCCACCGAACTGTTCTTCGCGCACACCGCCGGCGACTACGTCGGCGCGATCGCCGTCTCACTCGCGGCACTGGTGACCGTCGCCGTGCTCAACCCGCTGTGCGCGCTGGTGCTGGCCGTGCTGATGGTCCTGGTTGCCGCCGTGCCCGCCGTGCTCGCGCGTCGGGCCGGCGAACAAGGACAGTCGATGCGCGCTGCCGGCGGAGCGGTGGCCGGCGAGACGATGGATGTCATCCAGGGCCTGCGGGAACTCGCCCTGGCCCGCCGCGGGCGTGACTACGCCGAGCGTGTGCTCGCCCGAGGCGACGAACTCGGCGCCGCACACCGCCGCTACGCGCGCCGCGCCGGAGCCGAACTGGTGACCACCGAGCTCCTGCTCGGCCTCGGACTGCTCGTCCTGGCCACCGTCGCCGGCGCCCAGGTCGGCGCGGGTGCACTGGCCCCCCAGTGGCTACCGGCGGTGATCGTGCTGGGCACCTCCGCGCCGGCCCCGATCGCCACCGTCTCGGCCACCGCCCGCACCCTGGGCGAGGTGCGGGCCGCGGCGGCCCGCGTGCTCACCATCGTCGGCTACCCCGCCCACGTCGACGAGCCCGCGGCACCGGACCGGGTTCGCGCCGCGGTGCCCGCCGTCGAGTTCGACGATGTCCGATTCGGCTACCCCGGCCAGTCCGACGACGTGCTCCGCGGCGTGTCCCTCCGGATCGAGCCCGGGGAAACCGTCGCACTGGTCGGGCGCTCCGGCGCGGGGAAGACGACGTGCGCGCACCTGCTGCTGCGCTTCTGGGACACCACGACGGGCGCGGTCCGCATCGGCGGCGTCGACCTGCGCGACCTGGCGACCGAAGACCTGAGCCGGACCGTTTCCCTTGTCCCGCAGGACATCTTCCTGTTCGACGACACGATCGCCGGCAACATCCGCCTCGGCCGGCCCGACGCCGCCGACACCGAGGTCCACGACGTCGCCCGTCTCGCCGGCGCGCACGAGTTCATCCGCGCACTGCCGGACGGCTACGACACCCGCTGCGGCGAACGCGGCGCGGTCCTGTCCGGCGGGCAGCGCCAGCGCATCGCCATCGCGCGGGCGTTGCTGACCAAGGCGCCCGTGCTCGTGCTCGACGAAGCGGTGTCCAGTTTGGACACCGAAAGCGAACGTGCCCTGCACGAGAGCCTGGAAGCCACCCACGGATCCCGGACCACCCTGGTGATCGCCCACCGGCTGTCCACGATCCGCCGCGCCGATCGCGTCGTCCTGCTCGACGACGGCACCGTCGTCGCCGAAGGAACACACGACGAGCTCGCCGCGAACGCGCCCGCCTACCGGCGGCTGCTGGCCCGCCGGCACAACGACGCGGTCCCACCGGCCTCCTGACGATCACGTCCAACCAGCGCACCACAGCCCCGGGCGGCCACGGCGATCGTCCGGCCCACGCCGGACTCGCGGACCGCCTGTTCCACGTCCAGCAGCCCGTACGCCTCGATGCCCCGCCCGGACAACCCGGCCAGACGGCGAGCCGGTGCGGCTGATCCCAACGCGATGGCCGTGGTCCGGAGCCGTTCGTGGTCGCGGGCGCATCCAGGGCGGCGTTCGCCCGCCGGTGGCGTCGGTGGCGAGCCAGGTCGGCTACACCCTTCGGTTCGGCATTCGAACGAGTCCGAGCGTCTACCGCGCGGGTGCGCGCAAAACCGTGCTGCCACCGGATTTCCCGGCCCGTTGCCGTCAGGCGCGGACGGCACAAACAAAAGGACCACCCGCGATGCAGGTGGTCCTTGTTGCAGTAAGACTTCCAGGGTGGAGCTGAGGGGAATCGAACCCCTGACCTTCTCGATGCGAACGAGACGCGCTACCAACTGCGCTACAGCCCCTTGGTTGTGCTCGTAGAGCTTAGCAAAGCCCTACGAGCACCCCGCGCAGGGGGGTCACTCTCCGACCGCCCGCCGGTAAGGCCCAGTGCCCGGCTCGTCGAGCTCCTCGAACGCCGGGTCTTCGTCGTCGAGGTCGACGACGACGGCGCTGCGGCGGACGCGGGACGTCGGGGACGGGCGGCGTTCGACCACCTCGCGGCGCACCGGCTCGACGACCTCGACGTGCTCGGCTTCCGCGTGGTCCTCTTCGTCGTCCGTCGAAGCCGAACCCGAGCCCGAAGGCACCGGGGACGAGCGCCGAGGCGCGCGGCTGCTGTTGAAGCGGGCCAGCCGGCGCTGCCGGATCTCCTCCTCGATGCGCACCTGGCGGCGCAGGTACACGAGGTACCCGACGAGCACGACGTCGATCGCGCCGTGGCCCCACCAGGCGAGCGGGAAGACGAAGCCGGCGACGAAGCCGCTGATCACCGCGATCGCGAGCAGGATGACGACGATGCGCTGCCGGAAGCCGTACTTGGCGCGGGCCGCGATCTCGGCGGCTTCGGGGTCGAAGCCGCCTCGGCCGGGCCGGTAGCCGGGCCGGTCGCGTTCGGCGCGGCGGTCGCGGGCCGGCTGCGGGAGCGGCTCGGGCTCGACGTCCGGCTCGTCGAGGTCGTCGTCGAGTTCGAGGTCGGCCTCGAGTTCGGCGAGATCGTCCTCGACCGAGGGCCGGGACTTCCCGGGATCGTCGGACATGGCGAATTCCTCCCGGTCTTCGTTGCGTCCACTGCGCACGACCCTGGCCGCGAGCGCCGAGTCGGCCGTCCTCGCCACCTGCTGTCGCCGTCGCGCGACCATGGGCACGAGTACGACGAGCCATGCCGCGGCGAGCGCGACGATGATCACGGAGCTGGGCATCTCCCGTCACCTCCCCCGATCCTTCCACCATCAATCACGTTAGTCACAGGAGTAACAGATCAGGCGGAGGCTCGCCGGGTTCGATCACGGAAATGCCTCACCGGATTAGGTGAAACTCACAGCATGTGGTAACGCGACCACGGGCCCAGGTGGGTAATCACGTTCAGGCGTAGTCGGCGCGGCCCGCCGCGGCGAGCCGCGACACCAGCCCGGGGCCGGTTTCCTCGCGCGTGATGGCGTAGCAGTAGTGGTCCCGCCAGGCCCCCGCCACGTCGAGGTAGCGCTCGAACAGGCCTTCTCGCCGGTAGCCCGCCTTGGTGAGAACCCGCAGGCTGGCGGCGTTTTCGGGACGCACGGTGGCCTCCAGCCGGTGCAGGCCGGCCGGGCCGAAGGCGTGGTCGGTCACGAGGGCGACGGCGGCCGTCGCGACCCCGCCGCGGACCACTTCCGAGGACACCCAGTAGCCGATCCACGCCGACCGCAGCGACGCCCGGATGACATTACCCACAGTGATCTGTCCCGCGAGACGACCGTCCAGGGTGATCGTGAACGGCAGACACTGACCACGCCGAGCGAGCGAACGCAACGCCGCCCACTGCGACGGCCACGACCAGAAGGCGTTGCGTTCCGGCCACGGGCCGATGCCGGTGGGTTCCCACATTTCGAGGTGCGCGCGGTCCCGCAGCCGGATCCGGGACCACTCGCCGGCGTCGCGCAGCCGCACCGGCCGGATCGCGACCTCGCCCGCGGGCACCCGCAGCGGGCCGAGCCGGGCCGGCCAGCCCGGGTGCCGGCTTTCGACGGGGTAGGACACGCCCGACACGGAGTTCATCAGGCCCGTTGCGCCAGGAAGGTGACCTGGACCTGTTCGCCCGCGGCGACGTCGGTCGCCTCCTCCGGCACGTTGATCAGGCAGTTGGCCTCGGCCAGCGACGCCAGCAGGTGCGCGCCGGACTGGCCGAGCGGCTGGACCAGGTACTCGCCGTTGGCCTCGTCGCGCAGCAGCTGGCCACGCAGGAAGCCGCGCCGTCCCTCGGTCGAGGTGATCGGCGACAGCAGCCGCGCGCCGACGATCCGCCGGTGCGGGTTGCGGGTGCCGCGCGCCGCCCGGATCAGCGGCCGCACCAGCACCTCGAACACCACCAGCGCGCTCATCGGGTTGCCCGGGATGAGGAACGTCGGCACCGAGTCGGGACCCAGCCTGCCGAACCCCTGCACCGAGCCGGGGTGCATCGCCACCCGCGTCATGTCGATCCGGCCGAGGTCGGACAGCGCGGCGTGGACCTCGTCACCGGTGGCGCCCCCGGCGCCGCCCGCGACCACCACGATCTCGGACATCAGCAGCCGTCCCTCGACGACCTCCCGCAGCCGTTTCGGCTCGCTCGGCACGATGCCGACCCGGCTGACCTCGGCGCCCGCGTCCCGGGCGGCCGCGGCCAGCGCGTAGGAGTTGACGTCGTAGACCTGCCCGACCGACGGCGTCCGGTCGATGTCGACCAGCTCGTCGCCGACCGACACGATCGACACCCGCGGCCGCGGGTAGACGAGGACCTTCGCCCGGCCGACCGCGGCCAGCAGGCCGACCTGGGCCGAGCCGATCGTGTCGCCGCGGCGCACCGCGACGTCGCCGATCTGGACGTCCTCGCCGGCCCGCCGCACGTACCCCGCCGACGGCACCGAGCGGTGCACCGTGACCTTGGCCTGGTGCCCGTCGGTGTAGGCGAGCGGCACGACGGCGTCGGCCAGCGTCGGCAGCGGCGCGCCGGTGTCGACCCGGACGGCCTGGCCGGGCTGGAGCCGCCGCGGCTGGCGCGAGCCCGCCGCGATCTCCCCGACGACCGGCAGCTGCACCGGCTCCTGCCCGGCGTTGCGCACGTCGACGCTGCGCACCGCGTACCCGTCGATCGCGGCCTGGTCGAAGCCGGGCAGCGCGTGCTCGGCGACCACCTCCTCGGCGCAGAGCAGGCCCTGGGTCTCGGAGATCGCCACCCGCACCGGCTGCGGCCGGACGGCGGCGTCCAAGGTCATCGAGATCTGCGCGTCGACCGAGCGCAGCTCGGCCTCGTCCCCAGCCACCTCGGGCCGCGCCGCGTCGAGGGATTCCGTCATGGGCGCTCTGTCCCGATCCGTTCCGTCAGCCACGCTCGTAAAGATGGCCCGTACTCCGGCGTTTCAAGCGCGAAATCGACCGCGGCGCGCAGGAAACCACCCGGATTCCCCAGGTCGTGGCGTCCGCCGCGGTGGACGACGACGTGCACCGGGTGTCCCTCGCTGATCAGCAGCGCGACCGCGTCGGTCAGCTGCAGCTCGCCGCCGCTGCCCGGGGTGATCCGCTTGAGCGCGTCGAAGATCGCCCGGTCGAGCAGGTACCGCCCGGCCGCGGCGTAGGTCGACGGCGCGTCCTCCGGCTTCGGCTTCTCGACCATCCCGTGCACCCGCTTGACGTCATCGTCGTCGGTGTCGGTGACGTCGAAGACGCCGTACGGCGAGATCTCGGCCTTCGGGATGTCGAACGCGCAGAGCACGCTGCCGCCGTACTGGGCGCGGACCGCGCTCATCCGCTCGAGCACGCCGGTGGGCAGCACCAGGTCGTCGGGCAGCAGCACGGCGACGGCCTCGTCGTCCGGGCGCAGGTTCGGTTCGGCCTGGGCGACGGCGTGGCCGAGGCCGAGGGCCTGCTCTTGGATGGCCGTCTCGACAGCGAGGAGGTCGGAGCCCCGGCGGACCTTCTCGAGCAGGGCGGTCTTGCCCTTGCTCTCGAGGTTCGCCTCGAGCTCGGGCTGCTTCTCGAAGTACCGGACCACGGCGTCCTTGCCCGGCGAAGTCACGATGACCAGGCGTTCCGCGCCGGCGGCGGCGGCCTCGGCCGCGACCAGCTCGATGCCGGGGGTGTCCACCACCGGCAGGAGTTCCTTGGGGACGGCCTTCGTCGCCGGGAGGAACCGTGTCCCGAGGCCGGCGGCAGGCACGATGGCGGTTCTGAACGTCTGGGAGGTTGCGGCGCCCGTCATGGGCGCAGAGCCTAACGTGAGGTCATGCACGCGCTGGGCAATGAGCACCTGAGCAAGGCGGAGTGGCGTGAGCGGGTGACGCGCGCCCGGGCGGGGCAGGCAGCCGAATCCCACGCGCGGGAGGCGTCGGCACTGGTCAGTGCGGTGTCGAAGGTCACAGTGAGCACCGTGTGCGCGTACCTTCCGTTCGGCACCGAGCCGGGCACGACAGCGTTCGTCGACGCGCTGGTGGCCACCGGTGCGCGGGTGCTGCTGCCCGTCATCCGGTCGCGGGCCGAGCCGCTCGACTGGGCCGAGTACACGGGCGAGGCGGACCTGGTGCCCAGCCGGTTCCGCGGCATCCGCGAACCGGGCGGGAAACGCCTGGGTACCGAGGCCGTGGGGGCGGCGGAGCTGGTGCTGGTGCCCGCGCTGGCCGTCGACCGCTGGGGCGTCCGGCTCGGGCGCGGGGCCGGCCACTACGACCGTTCGCTGGTCTTCGCCGCGGCCGGCGCCGCGTTGCTGGCCGTCGTGCGGGACGAAGAGCTGGTCGAACGGCTGCCCGGGGAGCCGCACGACGTGCGCATGACCGGGGCGTTGACGCCGGGTCGAGGCGTGGTCGAACTACCGGTGTGAGCAACCTGGAATTGCTTTCGGGGAAGGTTTTCCCGCACAATCGGGTTGGCACTCAGGTCGGATGAGTGCCAGCAAAGGAGCCGTCAGTGCCTACGTACCAGTACGCCTGCAAAGAATGCGACCACCGGTTCGAAGCCGTGCAGTCGTTCTCGGACCCCAGCCTGACCGTCTGCCCGCAGTGCTCCGGTGCGCTGCGCAAGGTCTTCAGCTCGGTCGGCGTCGTCTTCAAGGGCAGCGGGTTCTACCGCACGGATTCGCGCGACTCGAGCAAGTCGAGCACCGCGGCCGCCCCGGCGAAGACCGAGACCAAGACGGAGTCGAAGTCCGACACGAGCTCGGCATCCTCCTCTTCGACCACGACGAAAACGGCTGCCGCGGCGTCCTGACGCGGCTGGTTGTCCACAACACCCCGGTTGTCCACAGCGGCCGGACACGGCCCTTCCGGCGGCCGGTCCGGCTTCCCTAACGTCGATCTCGTGCGGCACAGCGCCGCACCCGATCCGGCCGAGGGGGCCCCGTGGACATCCTGGCGAAGCTCCGCCTACCCGATCTGAACCGGCCGCAGAGCCGGCGGACGCGGCTCATCCGCCGCTGGCTCGCCGCCGGCCTGCTCGCCGTCGGCGGAGTGCTGTTCTTCCTCCCCGCATCCGCACGAGGCGCACCGACCGTCCTCGCGGCACACGACCTGCCACCGGGCACCACGCTGCGCGCCGGCGACGTCAGGCTGGCCGAACTCCCCGGCGAAGCACGTCCCACGGGCGTGTTGAGCACCCTCGACGCCGTCGACGGCCGGCTGCTGGCGGGCGCCGTCCGGGCGGGCGAGCCACTGACCGACGTCCGCCTGGCCGACGTGGCTGTCCGCGGCGACCCCGATACGGCGACCGTGCCGGTCCGGCTGGCCGACGTGGGTATCGCCGAGCTGCTCCGGCCCGGGCAGCGCGTCGACGTCGTCGCGGCGCCGGAACCGGCCTCGCCCGCGTCCGTGCTGGCCGGTGGGGCGACGGTCGTGACGGTCGGGCACCGGGAGCCGTCCACGGCGAAAGGGCCGCTGGTCCTGCTCCGGCTCCCCGAGGAATCGGCAACGCGGGTGGCGGCGATTTCACTGGAGCGACCGGTAACGGTTACTCTCCGCTAGCCCGCGTCCGCCGAGACGGGCGACGGTGTCCCCTTCCCGGTTCGTGAGGAGAGCAAGGTGTTCAAAGGTTTCAAAGACTTCCTGATGCGCGGCAACGTCGTCGACCTCGCGGTCGCGGTGGTCATCGGCTCGGCGTTCACGGCGATCGTCACGGCGTTCACGAACGGCCTGATCAAGCCCCTGATCAGCACGATCGGCGGCACGGACGCGGCCAAGGGCCTCGGGTACCAGATCTTCGACAACAACCAGGCCACGTTCCTGGACTTCGGCAGCGTGATCAACGCGGCGATCAACTTCGTGCTCGTCGCCGCGGTGGTCTACTTCGTGATCGTGCTGCCGGTCAAGAAGGTGCAGGAGCGGCGCAAGCGCGGCCAGGAGCCGGGTCCGTCGGAGCCGACGGACGTGGAGCTGCTGACGGAGATCCGCGACCTGCTGCGCGCCCAGCAGTCCCAGCGCGGCAACGACCGCGACTGACGCGGTCAGCGATCGT
Organism: Amycolatopsis tolypomycina; assembly: GCF_900105945.1. Classification (NCBI taxonomy): domain Bacteria; kingdom Bacillati; phylum Actinomycetota; class Actinomycetes; order Pseudonocardiales; family Pseudonocardiaceae; genus Amycolatopsis; species Amycolatopsis tolypomycina. Next base: position 7,411,895 of record NZ_FNSO01000004.1, read on the forward strand.
GGTGCGGTGGCCGGTTCTCCCGGTACCAGTCATCCGGGAGACCGGTGCGCCGCTCGGGATCGCGTTCGTCGGAGGTGGTCTCCGGCAGGACGTCCCCGAAGATCTCGTCGACCCGGCGGCGCTGTTCGCTGCTGGTCTGAGGTTTCCGCGGTTCGCCCGGCATACCCCCAGTGTCCCACGACCCGTTCTTTGACAACTCCAGAGCGCAAGAACGGCTCCCCCGCCCACCGGCCACCCGGCCAAAGGCCGGCGTCACCGCGCAGCGACCTCACCCGAGCGCATCGAGCCGCCCCAGCTGCTCGGCACTCAGCCCGAGCCCCGCGGCGGCGACATTCTCCTCCAGGTGCGCGATCCGCCCGGTGCCCGGAATCGGCAGCACCACCGGCGACCGCGCCAGCAGCCAGGCCAACGCCACCTGGGCCGGCGTGGCGCCCACCTCCCCCGCAACGGCGGCGACCTCGGCGGCGCCGGCCGCGGCCGGCGCAACGGGCCGCCACGGCAGGAACGCAATGCCCGCCGAGGCACAGGCGTCGACCACCGGCTCGTGCTCCCGGTCAAGCACGCTGTACCGGTTCTGGACGCTGGCGATCTCGGCGAGTTCCCGTGCCCTGGCAAGCTCGTCGACGGTCACCTCGGACAGCCCGAGCAGGCCGATCTTCCCGGCGCGCTGCAGCTCGCGGAGGGTGCCGAGCTGGTCGGCCAACGGCGTCTCCGGGTCGATGCGGTGCAGCTGCAGCAGCTCGATCCGCTCCACCCGGAGCCGGCGCAGGGCCTGGTCGACCTGGTCGCGCAGGATTTCGGGCCGGGCGTCGAGCCGCCACTCGCCGCCCGGGCCGGTTCGCGCGACGCCGACCTTGGTGGTGATCAGCAGGTCGTCCGGGTAGGGGTGCAGGGCCTCGGCGAGCAGTTCCTCGTTGGCCCCGCCGCCGTAGAGGTGCGCGGTGTCGATGAGCGTGACGCCCAGCTCGACGGCCCGCCGGGCGACGGCGATCGCGCCGTCCCGGGCGGGCCCGGCTTCGGTCGGCAGGTGCATGGCCCCGAAACCGAGCCTGCGGACGGTCAGCCTGCCGCCGATGCGGAAATCGGGGGTCACACCTCTTCGAGGCCCGAGAGCTCGTCGATCACGTGCGGCACGAGCGAGGTCAGCGTCGCCATCCCGTCGCGGACCGCGGAGCGCGAACCGGCCAGGTTGACCACGAGCGTGCTGCCGGAAACCCCGGCGAGCCCGCGCGAGATCCCGGCGTCGACCGCGCCGGCGGCCAGGCCGGACGCGCGGATGGCCTCGCTGATGCCCGGGATCGGCCGGTCGAGCACACCGGCGGTGGCGTCCGGGGTCCGGTCACGCGGCAGCACGCCGGTGCCGCCGACGGTGATCACCAGGTCGGCGCCGCCGATCACGGCGGTGTTGAGCGCGTTGCGGATACCCGCGGTCTCGGCCTCGACCACGACGACACCGTCGACGATGAAGCCCGCTTCTTCGAGCAGCTCCGTGACCAGCGGGCCAGTGGTGTCCTCGTGCTCGCCGTGCGCCACGCGATCGTCCACGATGACCACGAGGGCCCGGCCCAGCCGTTGTGCACTCCGTTCCATGGCGCCCACCGTAGCCGGTTTCGGCGCCCCGGCGCCGGGAGGTGGCGGGTGAGTCCTGACGATTCGGTGACGTGCCGCGGCGAGGCCCCGCGGGCCCTGCCCGAGCCCCCTAGCGTGGCCGGTGTGCGCGTACTGGTCACCGGCGGAGCCGGGTTCATCGGGTCCCACATCGCCGACCTCCTCGCCGACGGCGGCGACGAGGTCGTGGTGCTGGACAACCTCCTCCCCACGGCACACGGCTCCCGCACCCCGCCCCCGTACACGGGCAGGCACCGGTTCCTCCGCGGCGACGTCACGGACACGGAGATCGTCGCGGAGCTGCTGGACGGCGTCGACGCGGTCTGCCACCAGGCGGCGGTGGTGGGCCACGGCATCGACCCGTCCGACGCACCGTCGTACGCCCTGCACAACGACTACGGCACGGCGGTGCTCCTGGCCGGAATGCACAGGGCCGGCGTCCGGAAGCTGGTCCTGGCCTCGTCGATGGTGGTCTACGGCGAAGGCCGCTATGCGTGCCCGGACCACGGCGTGGTGCCACCGTCACCGCGCCGCCGGTCCGATGTGGACGAGGGCCGCTTCGAGCCACGGTGCCCGTCCTGTGCGGCGGAGCTGAGCTGGCAGCTGGTGCCCGAGGACGCACCGCTGAACCCCCGCAGCACCTACGCGGCGACGAAGCTGGCCCAGGAGCACCTGGCGGGCGCCTGGGCCCGTCAGACGGGCGGCAGCGTCTGGGCGATGCGCTACCACAACGTGTACGGCCCACGAATGCCCCAGAACACGCCGTACGCGGGAGTGGCATCCCTCTTCCGTTCGGCCCTGGCCCGCGGCGAAGCCCCCACGGTCCTGGAGGACGGCGGCCAGCAGCGCGACTTCGTCCACGTCCACGACGTGGCCAGGGCAAACGTCCTGGCCCTCCGGACACCCGGCCCGGCCGACCTCACCCCGCTGAACATCTGTTCCGGCACCCCCACACGGTGGGCGAGCTGGCGAAGGAGCTGTCCCGAGCCGGCAACGGCCCGTCCCCGAAGGTGATCGGCGGCGCCCGCCCGGCCGACGTCCGCCACGTCGTCGCCGACCCGGCCCGAGCCCGCGAGCTGCTCGGCTTCACCGCGGAAATCGGCTTCGCGGAGGGCATCGCCGACTTCGCCACGGCGGAGCTCCGGGCACCAGTCGCTCCGTGCGCGAATCACTGAAAAGCACCGGCGCTGTCTCGTGGGTGGGATCACCCTTGCCAGCCATCACTCCATCGACGTACAGTATCTTGTACGTCGAAGGGAGGGTGTCTGTGAAGACCATGAGCTACTCCGAGTCTCGCGCCAAGTACGCCGAGACGCTCGACTCCGTGGTCAACGATCGCGAAGAGGTCGTGATCACGCGCGCTGGGCACGAGCCGGTCGTGATCGTTTCCCTCGACGACTACCAGTCACTGAAGGAAACCGCCTACCTGCTCCGCAGCCCGGAGAACGCGCGGCGGCTGATCACCGCCATCGAGCGACTGGAGTCGGGCGGCGGAGCACAGCACGAACTCGTTGAATGAAGCTGATCTGGGACGAACACGCGTGGGACGACTACCTCTGGTGGCAGACCGAAGACCGGAAGGTCCTCAAGCGCATCAACGAACTGCTCAAGGACGTCCGACGCAACGGCAATGAAGGCTTCGGCAAGCCAGAGCCCTTGAAGCACGGCTTCCAGGGCTACTGGTCTCGCCGGATCACGGACGAGCACCGACTCGTCTACAAGGTCGCCGGCGACGAAATCCGGGTCGCGGCCTGCCGCTACCACTACGGAAAGTAGCTCAGGGCATCGCGAGCGGCAGCCGCACCTCGAACCGGCACCCCGGCCCGTGGTTCTGCACCCCGATCCGCCCGCGGTGCGCCTCGACCAGCCCCTTGGCGATCGCCAGCCCGAGCCCGCCCCCGCTGGTCGTCCCCTCACGCTCGGGCGTCCGGGCCTGCGTCCCGCGGAAAGCGACGTCGAAGACCCGGGTGATCTCGTCGTCCGGGATGCCCCCGCAGGAGTCGTCGACGGCGAGCAGGGCCTCGTCGCCGTCGACGCCGATCTGGACCGCCACCGTCCCGTCGGGCGGCGTGTGCCGGATCGCGTTGGACACCAGGTTCCGCACGATCCGGGCCAGTTCCGGGTCGCTGCCGGTCACCACCGGCCAGGTCGACGCGTTGGCGAGCACCCGCACTCGCTTCCGGTGGGCGACCGGCGCCTGGGCGGCGACGGCGTCGCTCACGACGTCCCGCAGCGGCACCGCGGACATCGTGAGCTCCAGGGCACCGGCGGTGATCCGCGAGAGCTCGAACAGGTCCCCGACCATCGCGGACAGGCGCCTGGTCTCGCCCGTGATCCGCTGGGCGTAGTCGGCGACTTCGTGGCGTTCGGCCACCACGCCGTCGGCCAGCGCTTCGGCCATCGCCTGGATCCCGACCAGCGGGCTGCGCAGGTCGTGGCTGATCCAGGCGACCAATTCGCGCCGCGAGGCCTCGGCGGCGCGTTCCCGCTCGCGCGCCTCGCGCTCCCACACGCTGCGGCGCGCGATGGCCCGGCCGAGGATGATCGCCGCGGGCACGGTGACCAGCCCGACGAGCAGGCAGACCAGCAGCATCGTGGTCAGCGCCGGGGTGAACATGAACCCGCTGATCCCCAGCACCCCGACCAGCGTGGCGAGCACCGGGATCAGCACCAGCACCGTCAGCGTGGTCGCGAGCGAACCCCGGCGCAGCACGTACAACGCGATCCCGCCCAGCGCCGCGACCGGCAGCGAGAACAGCAGCGCGAACGGCAGGATGTGCCAGAGGTGCGTCAGCATCTCCGGCAGGGACTCGCCCGAGCCGATCACGGCTGCTCCCGGTCGTAGCGGTAGCCGACGCCCCACACCGTCGCCACCCGGGCCGGCTTGGCCGGGTCGCGCTCGATCTTCTCGCGCAACCGTCGCACGTGGACGGTCACAGTGGACTGATCGCCGAAGTCCCAGCCCCACACCTTCTCGAGCAGGTCCGCGCGCGAGTAGGCGACGCCGGGGTGGGCGAGGAAGAACGCCAGCAGGTCGAACTCCCGGGTGGTCAGCGGCAGCTCGCGGCCGCCGAGGGTCGCGGTGCGGGCCTTCATCTGCAGGCGCAGGTCGCCGTCCACGAGCTCGGCGGCGGCCGGCTCCGGCCGCGGCATCCGGGCCCGGCGCAGCACCGAGGCCACGCGGAGGGCGAGCTCCTTGGGGCTGAAGGGTTTCGTCACGTAGTCGTCGGCGCCGAGCTGGAGCCCGGCGATGCGGTTCTCCTCCTCGCCGAGTGCGGTGAGCATGACGATCGGCACCGAGCTGACCTGACGCAGCCGCCGGCACACCTCCAGGCCGTTGATCCCCGGCATCATGACGTCGAGGACGACCAGATCGGGCTCGTGGGCGGCGAACCGGGCCAGGCCCTCCGCACCGTCACCGGCCTGGTCGACGGTGAACCCGGCCACCTCGAGGTAGCGGCGGACGACGTCGCGGACGGTCTCGTCGTCGTCGACCACGAGCACCCGTCCGGCCTGATCGTTCATCACGTCTCCCTCACCAGCCCGTCAGCAGCAGGTGGTTGACCGCCAGCGCCGTCGCCGCGTGCGCGGCCAGCCACCACCGGCGACCGGGCCGCGGCAGCAACGCCGTCAGCGGCAGCAACCACACCCCGAACGGTAGCCAGATCCGTTCGGTCTCGGCCTTCGACAGGCCCGAGAGGTCGGCGAAGAGGATGGCGGCCAGTGCGGCGAGGCCGAGCAGCAGCACCGGATCGGTGAGCAGGGCCCGGCGCGGGGACGCGAAACCGCGCCGGACGGCGGCCACGACCGCGGGGCCGAGGGGGACGACGACCGCCGCCAGGTCGGCCCACACCCAGTAGGAATAGGGCCGGACCAGCGCCACGCCCTGGTAGTAGCGCTCGACGACCAGGTGGTAGCCGTCGAGCCACCAGAACCCGGCCCAGGCGAAGACCCCCACGACGGCGAGAGCCGCGGCGATCGCCAGCGCCGCCGCCCGCCACTGCCTGCCGAGGACGGCGACAGCCACCGCGAGCAGGCCGAGCAGCACCAGGCCGTAGGAGAGGAAGATCCCGAAGCCGAGCAGGACCCCGGCGGCCAGTCCGGCCGGAACGGCGTGGCGACGACCGGCGGTGAACGCCTTCGCGGACAACGCCAGCAGCGCCAGCCCGGTGGCGGTCACCCCGGCGAACAGACCGTCCGCGGAGACGCCGAGCCAGACCGCGCCCGGGGTGAGGACGGCGAACGGCAGCACCGTGCGGGCCGCTTCGGGCCTGCCGAGCAGGGCGACCGTGGCCGGCACGGCCACCGCGACCAGGCTGCCGGCGAGCACCACGGCCGTGGCCGCCCACGCGCCGCCGTGCAGGCCGATCCGGTCGAGCCAGACGAAGACGAGCGTCGCGCCCGGTGGGTGGCCGGACACGTGCGTCGTCCACGAGTGCGGCTGGAAGTCGAGGATGCGGGAGGAGAACTCGCGCAGCATCCGCGGGATGTCGGTGATGCCGGGGACCTCGTGGAGGTACTCCTGCGGGATGGTGAGCCGTCCGGCGAAGCCGCGCGTCCAGCCGTCGACCATGGCCAGCGAGAAGATCCAGGCGAGCGAAGCCAGGTAGCCGGCGGCGAGCGCGCGGCGCCACGGCAGGCGGGCGGCCAGCGCCGGGCCGTGCAGCACCACCGCGACGGCGACGAGCACGGCGAACAGCGAGCCCGGGCCGACGTGCGGCAGCCAGTCGGCGAACAACGGCGGCGCGGACACGAAGATGACCACGCCGGAGTGCGGCCGGTTGTAGTACAGGCCGACCGCGGCGGCCGCGGCGACGAGCACCACCGCCGCCGCGACCGCGACGAGGTCGGCGCGGCGGCCGGAGACCGGGGCGTCGGGTTCGCGGGCAGGCGGCTCGGCGAGCCGGGCTGCCGATTTCGGCTCGCTCATCGCCGCCCACCCTAGGTCCGCGGCGGGCGATCCGCGCCGCCGGAACGGCAGCCGTAACGACGCGGTAAGAACTCACCGGACGTCATGATTCGGTAAGCGCCGCAAGGGTTCTACGGCCCGCGAGGCGGTCTTACGGTCGGCGCCGTGACTGAATCGGAAGTGGACGTCGTCCTGCCCTGCCTCGACGAAGCGGGCGCCCTCCCCGGCGTGCTGGCCGGCCTGCCGCCCGGCTACCGCGCGATCGTGGTCGACAACGGTTCGGCCGACGGCTCGCCCGAAGTGGCGGCCGCGCTCGGCGCGAAGGTCGTCCACGAGCCGCGCCGCGGCTACGGCGCGGCCGTGCACACGGGACTGGAGGCCGCCACCGCGGACATCGTGTGCTTCGCCGACGCCGACGGGTCACTGGACCTCGCCGACCTGCCGCGGCTGGTGGCCGCGGTCGAAGGCGGCGCCGACCTGGCCGTCGGGCGCCGGGTGCCGACCGGTCCCGGGGTGTGGCCGTGGCACGCGCGGGCGGGCAACGTCGTGCTCGCGTCGCTGCTGCGCAGCCGCGGGCTGCCAGTGCGGGACATCGCGCCCCTGCGCGCGGCGGACCGGCGGGCGCTGCTCGGCCTCGGCGTCGCCGACCGGGCGTTCGGCTATCCCCTGGAGCTGCTGCTCAAGGCGCAGCGCGCCGGTTGGCGGGTCCGCGAGTTCGACGTCCGCTACGGCGAGCGCGCCAAGGGCACGAAGTCGAAGGTGTCCGGGTCGGTGCGGGGGACGCTGCGCGCGGTCCGCGACTTCGGGCGGGTGCTGGCCCGATGACGCCTCCGTTCGTCCTGCTGGTCGTGGCCAAGGCGCCGGTCGCGGGCCTGGCCAAGACCCGGCTCTGCCCGCCCGCCACACCGGTTCAGGCGGCCGAGATCGCCGCGGCCGCACTGCTCGACACCCTCGACGCCGTCTGCGCGGTGCCGGGCGCCCTCCCCGTCGTCGCGATGACCGGCGACCTCGGCGCGGCCGCCCGGCCGGTCGAAATCGGCATGGCACTCCGTCACGTCACCACGATCCCGCAGCGTGGCCCCGATTTCGGCGCCCGGCTGGCGAACGCCCACGCGGACGCCGCCGCCGTGCACACGGGCCTGCCGATCCTCCAGATCGGCATGGACACCCCGCAGGTCACGCCGGAACTGCTCGCCGCGGCGGCCGCGCCGGTCCGGCACGGCGGCCACGACTCGGTGCTCGGGCCTGCCGTGGACGGCGGCTGGTGGGCGCTGGGGCTCGCCGAACCACGCCACGCCCAGGTCCTCGCGGACGTCCCGATGTCCCGCGAAGACACCGGCATCCGGACGCTGCGGGCGCTCGTCGCGGGCGGGCTGCGGCCGAGCGGGGCGCCGCGGCTGTCCGATGTGGACACCATGGCGGACGCCCGCGCGGTCGCCGCGGGGTGCCCGGGTGGCCGGTTCGCCCGCGCCGTCACGGCCGTCGGCGGGCAGGCGGTGGCGTGATGACGGCCCTGACGAGCACCGGCCACGAGTTCGACCGCGGCCTGCTCGGCCACCGCTGCTGGCTCGAGCTGGCGAGCGGCGAGCGGATCGAGCTGCCGGTGGAGCGCTGGACCGAGCCGTCCGACGGCGACGACGTCCTGCTCGACGCGTGTTCCGGCCCCACCGTCGACCTCGGCTGCGGACCCGGCAGGCTGACCGCGGCCCTGGCCGGGCGCGGCGTCGTGGCGCTGGGCGTGGACAGCTCGCGCACGGCCGTCGCACTGACCCGGCGGCGCGGCGGAAGTGCGTTGCAGCGCAACATCTTCGACAGCCTGCCCGGCGAAGGCCGGTGGCACCACGCCCTGCTCGCGGACGGCAACATCGGCATCGGCGGCGATCCGGCGGCGCTGCTGCGGCGCACCGCGGAGCTGATCGCGCCCGGCGGCGACGTCCTCGTCGAGCTCGAGCCACCCGGCCGGGGTCTCCGGCACGAACGCGTCCGGCTCCGGCCCGGCCGCGCCGACGTCGCCTGGTTCACCTGGGCGTGGGTCGGCGTCGACGCGATCGCCGAAGTCGCCGTGCGCGCCGGGATGCGCGTCGACTGGACCACCCGGCGTGGGCACCGCTGGTTCGCGCGGTTGGAGCGGTCGTGAAGCTCCCGATCCCGGCGGAGGAACAGTTCCGCGCCCCGGCGCACCACGAGCGCGTGACGTCTAAGATCGGCCTGGCCCTGGCCGTCACGTTCACGACGTGCTTCGTGACGGGGTTGCTCAGCCACCTGATCCAGCACCCGCCCGGGTGGTTCTCCTGGCCCAGCCGCCCGGTCGGGCTCTACCGCGTCACGCAGGGGCTGCACGTGATCGCGGGCGTGGCGTCGATCCCGTTGCTGCTGGCCAAACTGTGGAGCGTCTACCCGAAGCTGTTCGGCAGGCCGCTCGTCCGCTCGCTCCCGCACGCGCTGGAGCGGCTGTCGATCCTGGTGCTGTCCGGGGCGGCGTTCTTCGAGCTGACGACCGGGCTGCTGAACGTCGCGCAGAACTACCCGTGGGGCTTCTACTTCCCGCAGGTGCACTACGCGGTCGCGTGGCTGGCGATCGGCTCGATCCTGGTGCACGTCGCGGTGAAGCTGCCGATCATCCGCCGCGCCCTGAGCCGGACGACCGCCGAGGAGCCGCCGGCGGAGGGGCTGTCACGGCGGGGTTCCTGGTGACCACCGGGCTGGCGGCGGGTGTCGCGGTCGTGGCCACCGCGGGCGCGACGGTCCCGTTCCTGCGTGGGGTGTCCGCCCTGTCCTGGAGAACCGGCAAGGGCACCCAGAGCCTCCCGGTGAACCGCACGGCGGCGGCCGCGGGTGTCACGTGGTCGCCGTCGTGGCGCCTGTCGGTGGTGACCCCGCGCGGCACGACGAAGTTCTCGCTCGACGAGCTGCGCGCCCTGCCGCAGACGACGGCAGAGCTGCCGATCGCGTGCGTGGAGGGCTGGAGCCAGTCGGCCACCTGGCGCGGGATTTCCCTGCCCACGCTGCTGAAAGCCGTCGGCGCGGCACCGGGCACCGCGCTCCGGGTGTCCTCTTCGGAGCGCAACGGGCTCTACGGCGTCAGCGTGCTGCCGGGCGAGCACACGGCCGACGAGCTGACGCTGCTGGCCCTCGAGCTCAACGGCGAGGTCCTCGCCCCCGACCACGGCTTTCCCTGCCGGATCATCGCCCCGAACCGGCCCGGCGTGCTGCAGACGAAATGGGTCACGAAGCTGGAGGCGCTGTGAAGGCCGTCCGTGTGCTCCTCGCGCTGCCGGGCCTCGCGGCGCTGGCGTGGGGCGCGGTGCTGTTCGCCGAGTACGCGCTGCCCCTGCGCCCCGACGTCTACGGCACGGTAACCTGGCTCGTCGGCGGCCCGATAGTCAACGACGCGGTCATCGCGCCCCTGACAGCGCTCCTCGGCATCACCTTGGCCCGCCGCCTCCCGCCCCGCTGGCGAACCCCGGTGACGGCCGGCACGGTCATCACCGCCACCCTCGCCATCCTGGCGTTCCCGCTGCTCTGGCGCCCGTACGGAACCCCACCGATGCCCGGCCTCCACGACACCGACCCCACCCCGGGCCTGGCCCTCACGGTGGCAGCGGTCTGGCTGACGGTGGTCCTGACCGCCCTGACCCGCCGTGTCGTCCCCCCAATCACGAGTGATGCCCCTCCAATCACGCGAGATACGCCCCCAATCACACGAGACACGCCTCCAGTCACGCCAGGTCCGGCCCTGATCACGCCAGGTCCGGCCCCGGGCACGACAGCCGACCCTCCAAGCACGCAACCCGACCGCCTAGGCACGCAACCCGACCGCCCAGGCACGCCAACCGACCCTCCCGGCACCTGACCAGGCCCACAAATGCGGCCACGCGCGACCGGCATCGAGTGCCTGGTCGCGCGTGGCCTTGTGGGTCCGGCCCCGGAAACGGGGGTCGAGCCGAAGTTGGTCTCGGCCGCGCCAGGGCAGCCGAGCGTCTGGAATCAGTTGGGCTGGACGGGCTGGCCGCCGAACGTCACCTCGACCGTGCGGCTGTCGGCGAGCGTGAACGTCGCCTTCTCGTCCGGGGCCCGGGTGCGGACCGCCGCGACCAGGGTGTCGGCCGAGTCGATCGGGCGGTCGTCGATCTTGGTGACGACGTCGCCCGCCTTCAGGCCGGCCTTCTCCGCCGGGCTGCCCGGCTTGATGGCGCCCAGCTCGGCGCCGCCCTGCGGGGCGTCCTTGACCTCCGCGCCGATGTACGTCTGCACCGCCTGTCCGGTCTTGATGATCGTGTCCGCGGTGCGGCGGGCCTGGTCGATCGGGATGGCGAAGCCGATGCCGACGTTGCCGCCCTGGGACTCGCCCTGGCCCTGGCCGCCGCCCGACTGCGGGCTGTAGATCGCCGAGTTGATGCCGATGACCTGGCCGGCCATGTTGGCCAGCGGCCCGCCCGAGTTGCCCGGGTTGATCGCCGCGTCGGTCTGGACCGCGTCCATCACCGTGGTCTGGTCGCCGCTGCTGCCGCCGGCGCGCACCGGCCGGTGCAGCGAGCTGACGATGCCCGAGGTGACCGTGCCGGCCAGCTCGAACGGCGAGCCGATGGCGACCACCGACTGCCCGACGCGCAGGTCGTCGGACCGGCCGAGCTCCACCGGCGTGAGGTTGGCGACGCCGTTGACCTTGACGACCGCGATGTCGGTCGTCGGGTCGCGGCCGACGACCTTGGCGGCGGCCTTCTTGCCGTCCTGGAACACCGCCTGGATCTGCCCGCCGTTCGCGCCGACCTCGACGACGTGGTTGTTCGTCAGGATGTAGCCGTCGGTGCTGATCACGAACCCGGAGCCTTCGCCGGCCCCCTGCGCACCGCTGACCTGCAGCTCGACCACGCTCGGCGACAGCTTCTGCGCGACGGCCTCGACCGAGCCGGCGGGCGCGTTGCCCGTCTGCTGGGCCGGCTTCGGCGCGTCGAGCGCGTTGCTCGCCGGGCCGGACGACCCGCCGGTGAAGTACCCGACCGTCCCGCCCGCGATGCCGCCGACCAGCAGTGCGACCAGCGCGACGCCGGCGAGCAGCTTCCCGCCGGACCGCTTGGGCTCGGGCGCCGCGGCCACCGGGTAGCCGCCCGTGGCGGGCTGCCCGTACGGGTTCGGCGGCGGGTAGACGCTCTGCTGGGTCTGGCCGGACGGCATCTGCGAGCCCGGGGCGGACCACGGGTTCGCGCTCTGCCCGCCGTACGCCGGATCGGCCCCGGTCACCGCGTGGTAGGACGGCTCGGAGTACTGCGGCGCACCGCCGGACTCGGGCTTGGCCTGCTCACCGTACGGGTTCCCCGCCCAACCGCCCTGGGCCGGCTGCTGGCCGGTCTCGGGGTGCCTCGGCGCCGCGGGGTCGTGTGCGCTGGGGTCGTTCTCGGTCATGTCCTCACCTTGCGCGATGGTCCTGAGAGGTTCCTGAGCCGAACCTGTGCATCGCAGATGAGTATGGCCCGATCAGCCCGCCGCGCGGAGCCGTTCGGCGATCTGCTCCGGCGTCGCGTCGTTGATCCACACCGCCATGCCCGATTCGGACCCCGCCAGGTACTTCAGCTTGTCCTTCGCGCGCAGCACGGAGAACAACTCCAGGTGGAGCCAGCCGAGCTCGCGGTCCTGGCGCACCGGCGCCTGGTGCCACGCGGCGATGTAGGGCAGCGGCCGGTCGTACAGCGCGTCGCAGCGGCGCAGGACGTCGAGGTAGACGTCGGCGAAGTCGTCACGCTCGGCGTCGGTCAGCGCGGGGATGTCCGGGACCTGCCGGTGCGGCACGACGTGCACCTCGACCGGCCAGCGGGCCGCCGGCGGCACGTACGCCGTCCAGTGCTCGCCGGACGTCACCACGCGCGCCCCGGACTTCTGCTCCGCGGCCAGCACGTCGCCGAGCACCGGGCGCCCGTTTTCGGCCTGGTAGGCGCGGGCGACGTCGAGCATCCGCTCGGTCTTCGGCGTGACGAACGGGTAGCCGTAGATCTGCCCGTGCGGGTGCGAGAGCGTGACGCCGATTTCCTCGCCGCGGTTCTCGAACGGGAAGACCTGTTCGACCCCGGGCACCTCGGACAGCGCGGCGGTGCGGTCGGCCCACGCGTCCACCACGGCCCGCACCTGCTTCGAGCTCAGCCGCGAGAACGCGCCGTCGTGGTCGCTGGTGAAGCAGACGACCTCGCAGCGGCCGCGGCCGGGCCGCACCGGCACCAGGCCGAGACCATCCACAGTGGACGGCTCGCCGACGACGTCCTCGGCGAAGGACGGGAACCGGTTCTCGAAGACGACGACGTCGTAGTCGCTTTCGGGGATCTCGCTCGGCTTGCCGGGCTTGCTCGGGCACAACGGGCAGAGGTCCGCCGGCGGCTTGTACGTGCGCGTTTGCCGGTGCGCGGCCATGGCGACCCACTCGCCGGTCAGCGGGTCGCGCCGGATCTCCGACGCGGCCGAAACGGGCGGCAGGTCACGGGTGTCCCCGGCGACGCGGTCGGGCGCGCCGGGCTGGTCGAAGTAGATGATCTCCCGGCCGTCGGCCAGGTGTCGTACGGTTCGCTTCACGCTTCTTCGGCCTCGACCGTCTCCGCCGTTTCGGCGATCATGAGTTCCCCTGCCCTTTCGGCGAGTATTTCCCTGGCCTCGTCGGGAATCCCGTCATCGGTGACGACGACGTCGGCCTCGTCCAGGTCGGCGATCGTCGAGATCCCGACGGTGCCCCACTTCGTGTGGTCGGCGAGCACGACCAGCTTGCGCCCGGCCTCGACCAGCGCGCGGTCGGTTTCGCTCTCGGTGAGGTTCGGCGTGGTGAACCCCGGCCCGTCGGCCATGCCGTGCACGCCGAGGAAGACGGCGTCCAGGTGCAGCGAGCGCAGGCTGTGCACGGCGACCGGCCCGACCAGCGCGTCCGACGGCGTCCGCACGCCACCGGTGAGCACGACGGTGCGGTCCGGCTGCGTCGACCCGCGGAGCACGTCCGCGACCTGGATCGAGTTCGTCACGATGGTGAGCCCGGGGATGGCGTCGAGCGCCCGGGCGAGGGTCCACGTGGTGGTGCCGGCGGAGATGCCGATCGCGGTGCCGGGCCGGACCAGGGTCGCGGCGAGCTCGGCGATGGCTTCCTTCTGCGCCCGCTGGCGCACGGACTTGGCCTCGAACCCGGGCTCGTCGGTGCTCTTGCCGACGACCGAAGTGGCGCCGCCGTACACCTTCTCGACCAGCCCGCGCCCGGCGAGGACGTCGAGGTCGCGGCGCACCGTCATGTCGGACACGCCCAGTCTGGTCACGAGATCACTGACCCGGACCGCCCCGGTCCGGCGTGCCTCTTCCAGGATCACCGCCTGTCGCTGACGCGCCAGCACCGTTCAACTCCGTCCCGTCCAGCCAACCACACAAAATCCTACACGATTCAACACGGAATCTGCTGGGTGGACGAGGGTGAACTTCGAAACAGCAGGTCACAGCAGCAGCCGGGCGACGCTCCAGACGAACAACACCACCACGGGTGCCGCCAACGCAACCTGCCACGCTCGCGGCGGCGCTTCGGCCGTGACGAGCGCGGCGAACGCGTAGGAAGCCGCGGCCACGACGAAGAACACCACGATGCCCGGCACGTCGACCACCGTGGACACCAGCGCGAAGAAGACCAGCGGCCCGCCCAGCGCGACGGGCCAGGCCGGCCGGACGCGCCCCACCGCCATGATCACCCACGCGAGCAGCGCGACGCCGAACACCAGGAGCGGCACCGCGACGATGCTGACGAGCAGGCAGCCGGGACCATCGCAAATGCGCCACGGCACCACCTGCGGGACCAGCGCCGCGAGCACCACGGCGACCGCGGCGACCAGGCACCGGCGGACCAGTTCACGATTCGGCACGCGCCGATCCTGGCCGATCCCGCCCCCGACGTCCCGGAAACGCCCGGATCAGCCGGGCGCCCCCGGCAGCCGGATCGTCATCAGGGCGCCGCCCTCGGGCGCCCGCGAGGCGTACACCGCCCCGCCGTGCCGCTCGGCCGCGTGCTTCACGATCGCCAGCCCGAGGCCCGAACCAGGCAGCGTGCGCGCCTCCGACGAGCGGTAGAAGCGGTCGAACACCTTGGGCAGGTCCTCTTCGGCGATGCCCGGCCCGGCGTCCGCGACCTCGACGACCGCGGTGCCGTCGCCGAGCGGGTAGAGCCGCACCCAGACCGTCGCATCCGGCGGCGAGAACTTCACGGCGTTGTCGAGCAGGTTCAGCACCGCCCGCTCGAGCGAGCTGTTGTCGCCGGTGAGCACCCACGGCTGCAGCGAGACGTCGAAGTTGATCTCGCCCGCGCGGCGCCGCGCCCGGTCGAGCGCGCGCTCGACGACGTCCAGCAGCTCGACGCGTTCGAAGCGCTCGCGCGGCTCGTCCTGCCGGGCGAGCTCGACCAGGTCGCCGATGAGCTGCGTCAGCTCGTCGAGCTGGCCGCTGATGTCCGCGATGATGTCGACGCGGTCCTCGTCGCGCAGCGGCGGCGCGCCCGGTTTGCCGGCGGCGAGCAGCAGCTCGAGGTTGGTGCGCAGCGACGTCAACGGCGTGCGCAGTTCGTGCCCGGCGTCCGCGACCAGCTGGCGCTGGCGTTCCTGCGAGTCCGCGACCGCGCCCAGCATGGTGTTGAACGTCTGGGTGAGACGCGCGAGTTCGTCGTCGCCGCTGACCGGGATGGGCCGCAGGTCGCCCGTCCTGGAGACGCGTTCGGCGGCCGACGTCAGCCGGTCGACGGGACGCAGGCCGGCCCGCGCGACCGCGGTGCCCGCCGCGGCGGCGACCAGGATGCCTGCCCCGCCGATCAGGAAGAGCACCAGCGCGAGCTCGTTCAGCGTGCGCTTGGTCGGGCCCATGGACTGGGCCAGCACGATGGCCTCGCCGTGCCCGTTCGGCAGCGCGACGACGCGGCTGTCGGTGCGGAAGTCCGTCCGCAGCGACTGGACCGAGTCGCCGTTCGCGACGTTCAGCTCGTCCTGGCCGAACGGCGGTGGCGAGCTGGACGTCGGGTACGTCATCACGGCGTGCTGGACGTCCGGCGCGGCGTTGAGCTGCCCGATCTGCAGGTCGGCACTAGCGAGGAAGGCACCGGGGACCTGCTGCAGCTGGGTCTGCACCTGCGGCGACTTGACCGCGGCCTGCGCGCGCGCCATCAGGCTGTCGTCGAGCTGCTGGTAGAGGTTGCTGCGCACGACCATGTACGCGCCGATCGACACCAGCGCGACGGCGCCGGCGACACAGGCGGCGGCGAGCAGCGTCACCCGGCCGCGCAGCGAGAACCGGCGGGCTCCCCAGCGCGTGCCGCGAGGATCGCCGGGTTCGGTCACGGCGGGGTTTCCCTCAGGACGTACCCCACTCCCCGCACCGTGTGGATCAGCCTCGGCTCCCCCTCGGCTTCCGTCTTGCGGCGCAAGTAGCCGACGTAGACCTCCAGCGCGTTGCCCGACGTCGGGAAGTCGTAACCCCATACTTCCTCCAGGATCCGGCCCCGCGTGAGGACGTGCTTCGGGTAGGAAAGGAACAGTTCCAGCAGGGCGAATTCGGTCCTGGTCAGGCTGATCTCGCGGCCACCGCGGCGGACCTCCCGGGTGCCCGGGTCGAGGGTCAGGTCCGCGAACGACAGCACCTCCGAGGCCTGGCCGGCCGGGCCCTCCGGGATGGCACGGCGCAGCAGCGCCCGCAGCCGGGCGAGCAGCTCCTCGAGCGCGAAGGGTTTCGGCAGGTAGTCGTCGGCGCCGGCGTCCAGCCCGGACACCCGGTCGGAGACGGTGTCGCGCGCGGTGAGCACGAGGATCGGCAGGTCGTCGCCGGTGCTGCGCAGGCGGCGGGCGACCTCCAGGCCGTCCAGCCGGGGCATCATGACGTCGAGCACCATCGCGTCCGGCCGGTCGGCGATGATCGCCTCGAGGGCCTGCGCACCGTCACTGGCCAGCTGGACCTGGTAGCCGTTGAACTCCAGGGACCGCCGGAGCGACTCACGGACGGCGCGGTCGTCGTCCACCACAAGGATGCGCATGGCGCTAGTTTTACGCAGCGTGCTGAGACCCGCCTAAGAACACACGCAGAACTCACAAAGGATTTTTCACTCCGGACCGCGCGCGACCGGCGCGTTCCAGCGCCGCCAGAGCGCGACCATCCTGATGGAGACCACGGCAGCGGCCGCGACGACGGTCACCGGCCCCTGCGGCAGTCGCGCAGCGTGACCGGCGGCGACGAGCGCCGAGCCGGCCAGCGCGGCCACGGCGTAGATCTCCTTCCGCAGGACGAGCGGGATTTCCCGGAGCAGCAGATCGCGCACGGCCCCGCCGCCGATGCCGGTGGTCATCCCGATCAGACACGCGGCGTAGACGGTGGCGCCGGCGTTGAGCGCGGTGGTCGTCCCGGCGGTGGCGAAGACGCCGAGACCGAGCGCATCGGCGAGGAGAACGCCCCGCCGCAGCCGCGCGACCTGCGGGTGGAAGACGAAGACGACCAGGGCGGTCCCGGCGCAGACGGCGAGGTAGGGCCAGTTCCGCAGCGTCGTCGGCGGGTGGATGCCGAGCAGGACGTCCCGGATGACCCCACCGCCCAGGGCGGTGGTGAGGCCCACCACAACGACACCGAAGACGTCGAGCCGCGCCCGCACCGCGGCGAGCGCCCCGGACGCGGCGAAGGCGACGAGCCCGACGAACTCCAGCGCCGTGAGCAGCATTTATTGGTCGAGCAGTCCACCGCGATAGGCCAGCAGCGCGGCCTGCACCCGGTTGGCGGCACCGATCTTCGAGAGCACGGCGGAGACGTACCCCTTGACGGTGGCTTCGGAGAGGTGAAGCCGCCCGCCGATCTCGGCGTTGGACAGGCCCTGACCGATGAGCGCGACGACCTCACGTTCCCGTTCGGACAGGGAGGCGAGCAGCTTCCGGGCGGGCTGAGCAGCACGTTGTTCGTCCCGGTGCGACTGAACCATCCGCGCGGCGACGCCCGGGTCCAGGACGGCGCCGCCCCTTGCCAGGTCCCGGACGGCCCTGAGCAGCGCGGCGGGATCGATGTCCTTGAGGAGGAAGCCGTTGGCGCCGAGCCGCAGGGCGAGGCTGACGTATTCGTCGATGTCGAAGGTGGTCAGCATGGCCACGGTGGGCGGATCGGGGAGGGCGAGGATGGCCCGCAGGGCGCGAATGCCGTCGTCCGGGGCCCGCATCTTGATGTCGAGAAGGGCCACGTCGGGGTGGTATCGCCGGGCAACCTCCACGGCGGATCTGCCGTCGCTCGCCTCGCCCACGATCTCGATGTCCTGGGCCCCGGACATCATCGCGCGCAACCCCGAGCGCACCAGTTCCTCGTCGTCGGCGAACATGAGCTTGATCAACGAAGCCCTCCGCAACAGCCGGTGGAGGCGGCTCCCCGCATCCCGTTAACGAAGGTTACCTACTGTTGTTCAGCAGTTCGAAACCAGACACGACCAGGTGAGGCACTGGTCCGTCCAGGTCAGGTCCGGTCCGCCGTCCGGCAGGGTGTATCCCCGCTGTCGACTGTCACCGAGAACCACTCACCTGGGTGACGACGTCCGTCGGGTTGCTCCATCCGTGCCCCTCCTGCTGCGACAACCCGGGACAGGTTAAGCTGACCGGGCAGTGGCAGGCCCTCGTAGCTCAGGGGATAGAGCACCGCTCTCCTAAAGCGGGTGTCGCAGGTTCGAATCCTGCCGGGGGCACCTTTTCTCGGTCACGAAACTCTCCAACAGCGTCGCTCGCGGACCGGCAAGTGCGCTCGTCTTCGATGCGCTACCGCGCCGGGCGACGCTCGCGATCGGTCCGCCGACGCGCTGCGGCGTCGAGCAGGTCGGCCACCGTCCGGTGGGCCGGCCCGGGCGTGGCCCGCGCGGTGCCACCGCTATGGCGGCGCAGCAGCTCCGCCCGGACCCGCGCGCCCTCCCCCAGCATGATCCGGGCGAGGTAGCTGTCCTTTTCAGCGGCCGGCAGGTCGGTCACCCAGGTGGCCAGGGCATCGGGATCGCCCGCGGTGTCCGCGAGCGGCGGGGAAGCCTCGGCTGCGACGGCCAGGAGGTCGTCGTCGAGGCGAAGAAAGTCGGCCAGTGCTCCCTGCGCTGCAGTGAGCGTGTCCAAACCGGCCGGGACCGGTGGTTCGAGCTCGTCGTCGGCTTCACGGTCGAAGGCGTCCTCGTCGCGCTCCCATGCGCCGTAAGCCGCCAGCCATGCCAGATAGAGCGGCCGGATGTCGCCGGCGGCGAGCTCGGCGCGGACTCCGACGATCGCCGACAGCAAGTTCTCGGCGTCGTCGTCGAAATCGGACTCACCGGTGTCGTCTTCGCTCGCGAAGTCGAGGACGACGAACTCGCCCGCGACCCAGGCGCTCGTGTCCCCGGCGCAGTAGTCCTCGACAAAATCCGGGTTGAGCAGATCGGACGGCAGGCGGAACATCACCCGGTGGCTGCCCCAGTTCGCCACATACAGGTGCGCGTCGTAATAGCGCTCCATCAGCTCGCGCGGGTCACCCTTGAAATCGCCCCAGTGGTACTCGTTCACGAAGCTGGTGGCGCTGATCATCGCCCGGGTGGACAAGGACCGGACCGCGGCTTGCTCGTCGTCGTCCAGTGGCCGGTCGATCGCCAGGAACTCGTAGTACTGGTATTCGCTCACAGCTCTTCCCGTTCGTCCGCGCCGGTGAACGGCTTCGCCCGGAAACTCGAGTCGTCTCCCAGATGGAAGAACAGGTGCCCTTCGATCGTGTCGCCCTCGTCGACACCTTCCCAGGTGAACTCGACGCCGGGACAGCCGTCACGTTCGCTCGCGCGGCAGTCCAGCTGCCCGGTGACGGCGACGAACCCGAGCTGCCCGGTTCCATCTGCGGCGAACTCGATGAATCCGGGTGCGACCAGGTCGACGGCTTCGCGGTCCCAGCAGCTCATCGCCGTGATCCGCCACCGGCCGACCAGCCGCCTCGGTAGAGGTCGTGTCACGAGATGGCAGAGTAGCCACTCCTTCGTGGACTGCCGCCGCCGAGCTGGCTCCAGCTACCACGAAGCGCGGCTGACCGAGCTGGACGCCTTCGAGGCAGCCAGTCCGGGGCCGAGATCTCACTGGCCGCTGGTGCGGCTCAACGGCGCCGCTTCTTGCGGGACCGGGTCAAACCGCCCAGTGGATGCGCCTGAGGGCCCGGCCCGAACACCTCGGCCAGCTCCGCCAGCCCCACCCGATCCGGGTGCCCCGAACCGAGGATCGCTTCCCGCAAACCCGCGAGCTCGCCGCTGGGCAGTGCGCTCGACACTCCTTCCGGCCCGGCCGCCTCCAGCAGGACGAGGAACTGCTCGGTCATGCCGAGCAGGCGTTCCCGGTCGTCGAGTTCGCCGAGGTCCAGTTCGCCGCGGTCGATCAGCATGTTTGTCGCGATCGGACCGAGGGCCGGGTCGGTGCGCATGTCGCGGAGCACCGCGCCGCCGTCCGGAAGGGCGTCGACGAGGACCGCGAACATGTCCGCCGCCCGTGTGCGGAACGGGCTTTCGCGGATGGCGTCCAGCAAAAGCGAAAGGTCCCCACCATGTGCGGCCAGCCAGCCGGAGATCTCCGCCGCGGCCGTCTCCGGGGTGTAGTGGTCCACGAGCGCGCCCAGCATCGGGGCCGGGGCCGCGTCCACGAGATCACCCACCAGGGGCGCGACCCGGCCCTCCCGCAGCAGCCGCCCCCTGACCGCCCGGACGCCCAGGGGCGTGAGGGTGACCAGGTCGACCGACGAAGCATCGAGCGCGCCCCGCAGCCGGTCCTGCACCTCCGGCGGGAGCTCGGGATTTTCCCCTGCCAGGTCACTGCTGTACATCGGATCGGGCGGCCCCGTGGTCAGCTCGACCGCGCCGAATTCGGCCAGCGTGCCGAGCAACCGGCGGAACTCCATGACGAGGCCGTTCCGCCACATCGGCTCGGCCGACGGTTGCAGATCGAAGTAGGTGTGCTCGACACAGGCCAGCCAGACGGTTTCGGCGAGCCGGACGACCGGAACCGGCTCCGGCAGGCCGTAGATCGTGTTGAGCACATCCGGCAGCACGATGTCCAAGCTCTCGTCGAGCAGCTCCGTGTAGCCGGGTCCCCAGCCGCTTCCCTTGATCAGCAGGCCGCGCGCGGGGAGTGCGTCGAACGCCGCCGTCCACAACGCGAGGGCATCCTTCACCAGCGGCGCTGCCTTGGCTACGCGCACCAGTTTGCCCTTGACCGCCCGCACGACCCGGGTGCGCTTCGCGAGTTCGAAAAGGATGGCGAGGTGCGGTAGGTCGGCGCTGCTGCGGACGGGGTACACCTTGTCGCCGCCGTCCCATTCGAGCACGTCGCCGGTATCCAGCAGCGACACCAGCTCGCGGGCGTCGGCGAGCTTCAGGTTGCCGGTGGTGGTCAACGCGCGGCCGTCGCCCACCCAGTCGACGAACTTCCGCAGCTGGGTCACGATCGACGAGGCTTCGGCCGTGTCCGCCAGCTCCGCGTCGGCCGGCAACGAGACCGCCGGCTGCGCGAACGCCCGTTCGGCCTGCTCGGTGATCTGCTTGGCGACGAGTTCGTCCAGGAGTTCGGCGTCATGACTGTGCCGCCCCTCGCGTACGTCGGCGAAGAACGCGTTCAACGCCTCGTGGTCCGAGGGGTCGATTCCCTTCCGGGCGGCCGTCATCACCCAGTACTTGGCGACGCCGAAATTGCGCTCGTCGGCCATCGCGGCCGGGAAGCCGTCCGTCGCCGCGGCGACCGCGGCCTCGAGTTCCGCCGGCGGGTCGCCCATGGGGTCCACCAGCCCGGTCTCGTGGAGATAGCGGAGGAACAGCCGCAGCGTTCCGGGCACGAGGACGGCCTCGTCGGCGGTCGCCGACATTGTGCGCGGCACGTACGACAACAGGAATTCCCGGACCAGCGCGGCCGTCCAGTGAGTCAGCCGCCCGTCGACCGAGGTGTGCCGGAACTGGAGTGCCGAGACCACGGCGTAGGGGTCGAGCTCACGGCCTTGCGCGGCAGCCCACTTCGTGAGACGCCGGATCAGGAGGCCCTGCCCCGCTTCGTAGCCCTCGTGATCGTCCTGGTCGTAGTAGGTGCGCACCCGGTCCCCTCTTGTCGCCTACCGGCAAGGTAACTGATCCGCCCACCGCGCCCCATAGACCAGCCCCGGCGTCAGGTGCCGGAACTGCAGATGGACCTCCCCCGCCGCATCGACGGCCGGCCTCCGGCCCCGGTACCGCGGGTCCACGACGTCCCTCTCGAAGGCCCCATCCAACGCCAGCACCTCCGACGGCCGCTCCTTTCCGAACTTCACCCGCAGGTCGAACACCTCACACCGGTGCCGTGGGACGTACACCATCTGTGACGCCGACTCAAAAGAGAACACCGCCGCGAACTCCCACGACTCGCCGCGGGACAGCGCCGCCGGCAGCTCCACCGTTCCCGACGACAGCGTTCCGCCGTACAGCACCAGACCCTCGCCGGCCGGAAAGGCCAGGTCGAACGACCGCAAACCGTCCTGGTCGGCCACCAAACGGTGCTGCTCGAACACGCACGATTCCTCGACCACCAGGGCCAGCGTCAACGACGAGATGTGCCAGCTGCCCGACGAAGGCAGGACCGACAACGCCAGCTCCGCCAGCAGCTCGATCGCCTCGTCCACGCGGCGGCGGACCGTCCGTGGATCACGGTCCACGCGCAGAGCCGCCCACCTCACCCTCTCCTGGTACAGCGGCTGGCGGGCCTCCGGGGTGATCGCGAAGGCCGCCAACGCCGCCAGGCGGAGGTCCTCCGGCAACTGGGATGCCAGCTCCGACAGGCGACCGGACACCTTTGTCCGGATTGCCACCATTCCGTCGGACTCCGCGACCCCGCATGCCGCGGACAACGCGGGCCCGACTCGGTCCGCGAGCCTGCTCGCCTGCAGACCGCGGCCCTTCCGCAACGTCTTCAGCTCGCGGACCAGCTCAGTGCGCTCCACCGGCTTCTCCTTCAGTGCGTTTCCATGGCAACCCCCTTGCGGACCCCCTTTTGGACAGGGTGCGGTCAGCCGGTGGACGGGAAGTGGACAGAACGTGCATCACCGAGGCGATCAGCGCCGTCCCCACCCGGACGCCGTCGCGGCCCACGTACGTCCGGTGCGTTCCGATGCGGTCCAGTGCCTCCTGGTCCGCGTCGCCCAGGCCGAACGTCACCACGCGGGGGCAGCAGGACCAGGACGGGTCCGTCAGGGCGGCGAACGCGAACGGCCAGGTCACCGGGTCCGTCGGCTGGCCGTCGGACAGGACGAACACCAGCGGGCGGTGCACGGCCAGGCGGTGGCGCTTCAACACGAAAAGGTCGCGGTCGATCGTGGCGCGCAGGAACGTGAACAGCGGGCCGAAGTTGGTGCCCGCGGACGGTCCCGGCTCGGGCAGCTCGGCGAGGTCGTCCATCGGGAGCAGGGACTGGACCACCTGCGGCCGCTCGCCGAAGCCCACCACGCTGCAGAACACGCGGCCGGCCAGTGACGCGTCCGCGTGGACGGCGCCGCGGAACTCGCGCAGCCCGGCGTTCAGCTCGTCGATGTGGTCGGTCATCGAAAGCGAGACATCGCAGGCCACGTAGCACGGCAACACGTCGGACCCCATAACGGTTTCTCCTTCACACCCCAGGTTGACCGGCGGAGTCTGCCGAGCCCGCGTGCACCGAACGTGGAAGAAATGCGGATTTCCGAAACCCGGACGGCCGCTTGCGCGACATCGAAAGTGGACAGCAAGCTGACGCCGGGGAGGCCGCGTGGAGTTTCGGATGCTCGGCCCGCTCGAGGCGTGGCACGACGGCGCACCGGTGCCGCTGGGTGACCAGCAGCAGCGGTTCGTCCTCGTCGTGCTGCTCCTGCACGCGAACAAGCCCGTCACGCCGGCGCGTCTCGCCGAGATCGTCTGGGCCGACCGCGAAGCCAAGCCCACCCTGGTGCGCAGCTACATCAAGCGGCTGCGGGACGTCGTCGGGGACGCGACCATCGAAACCACCCCGACCGGCTACCTGCTGCGGATCGGCGACGACCAGCTCGACACCGTGCGGTTCGACCGGCTGCGCGCCGAGGCCGCGGACGTCCGGGCCGACGACCCGCGCCGGGCGATCGCGCTGCTGCGGGAGGCCGTCGGGCTGTGGCGGGGGAAGTTCCTCGAAGACATCGACATCGACCGCGTCGGCGGGCCCGGGGTGATCTCGCCGGACGAGAGCTACCCCGACGCCGTCGGAGACCTGGCCGAACTCGAGCTCGAGGCCGGCGACCACCGGTCCGCGCGCGACCG
Source organism: Amycolatopsis tolypomycina (assembly GCF_900105945.1). Lineage (NCBI taxonomy): Bacteria > Bacillati > Actinomycetota > Actinomycetes > Pseudonocardiales > Pseudonocardiaceae > Amycolatopsis > Amycolatopsis tolypomycina. The sequence continues at coordinate 7,435,678 of NZ_FNSO01000004.1, forward strand.
GCTGCGGCCGCTCGTCCAGGCCGATCCGGCCAGCCAGAAGCACGCCGAACTCCTCATGCGCGCGCTGCTCGCCGGCGGCGACCGGGCGGCCGCCCTGCGCGTCTACCACGGCACGCGCGACGCCCTCGCCGCGCTGCGGATGGCGCCCGGGCCGGTGCTGCGGAAGCTCGCCGCGCGGGCCGAGCAGGGCGATCCGCCCAGCTCGCTGCCGTCGCGGCCGGGCGGGTTCACCGGCCGGGCCGGGGAGATCGCCGTGATCGAGGCGGCCGCCGCGGCCGGGCGGCGGGCCGTCTGGGTCAGCGGCGCGCCCGGCGTCGGCAAGTCCGGCCTGGCCGTCGAGGCGGCCCACCGGCTGCGCGACCGCTTCCCCGACGGCCAGCTGCTGGCGCGTCTCAACGGCTTCACCCCGGGCGTCGACGCGACCGACGTCGGTGACGCCCTCAGCGAGCTGCTCGTCGAACTCGGCGTGCCCGCCGAGCAGATCCCGGCCACCGTGGGCCGGAAAGTGACGCTCTACCAGGCCACACTCTGGGGCACCCGCACGCTCGTCGTACTCGACAACGCCGCGTCGCCGGAGCAGATCCGGCCGCTGCTGCCCGAGGCGGACGGCTGCCTGGCCGTCATCACCAGCCGGCGGATGGGCGACGCCGACACCGGCGACCACATCCGGCTCGCGCCGCTGCCGCCTGCGGAGGCGGCCGAGCTGTTCCACGCGCTCGGCGGGCCGGCGCGGCTGCGGGGCCGGGCGGCCGACGTCGCCGCGGTGGTCCGGCGGTGCGGCTACCTGCCGATGCCCATCCGGGTCGCCGCCGCGCTCTTCCGGCGGCACGACCGGTGGCCGCTGGAGCACCTCCTGCGCCTGCTCGACGAAAAGGGCCAGGCCGACGCCAACACCGCCGTCCGCGTGTCCTACCAGCAGCTCGGCGAGCCGCAGCGCGTCATGTTCCGGCTGCTCGGCAGCCTGCCGGGGCCGGACGTCGACGTCGTCGGCGGCGCGGCGCTCGCCGGCTGCGACGTCGCCGAGGCGCGGTCGCTGCTCGACGAGCTCCACGAGGTCAGCCTGCTGGAGGAGGCCGCGCCCGAGCGGTACCAGATGCTCGACCCGCTCAAGGAGTTCGCCGCGGACGCGCCCGCGCCACGGCAGGCGATGATCCGGCTGCTCGACTTCTACCTGGTGACGCTGGCGGCCGCGGTCCGCGCCGCCTACCCCTTCGACCGCGCGCAGCAGCCGTCGACGACGGACCGGTCCTGCGCGGTGACGCCGGGCTTCGCCGGCGCCGACGCCGGGCTGCGGTGGATCGTCGCCGAACGCGACAACCTCGTGGCCGCCATCCGCTACGCCGCCGGGCACGCCCTGCCCGAGCACACCTGGCGGCTGGCCGTGCTGCTGTGGCGGTACTTCAACACGACGAACCAGTTCGAGGACTGGATCGGCACGCTCGAGCTCGCCTGGCGGACCGTCGCCGCCGACCAGGGCAACGACTACGGCCAGGCGCACGTCCTGCTGCGGCTGGCCACCGCGCACGACCGGCGCGGGCAGCTCGCCGAGGCACTGGAGCTCGCCGCCCGTGCCCTGCCGAAGTGGCGCCGCCTCGGCGATCCGCGCGGCGAAGCGGCGACGCTGTGCGCGCTCGCCATCCCGACGATGGAGCTGGGCCGGCACGACCAGGCGATGGCCCACCTCGAAGCCGCGCTGGCCAAGTACGAACAGACCGAAGACCGGCGCGGCGAAGCCCACGCCCTCGGCATGCTCGGCTACCTCAACGAGCTCCACGGCAACCTCCGGACCGCGTTGCGCCAGCACGATTCCGCCGCCCGGATGCTGCGGGAGATCGGGCACGTCCAGGGCCTGGCGCACACGCTCAACAACCTCGGCTCCGTCCAGGAACGGCTCGGCCTGCTCACCGAAGCGCTGACCAGCTACACCGAGGCGCACGGGCACGCCGCCGAAGTCGGCGACCGCTGCGTCGAGGCCTACGCGCTGAACAACATCGGGAACGTGCACCGGCAGCGCGGCCGGTACGCCGAAGCCGTCCGCTACCACGACAAGGCCCGCGAAGTGGCGGCGAACGTGCCGGACGCGGACCTGCGCACCCAGCTGTACCTCGACCGCGGCGCGACGGCGCTCGCCCGGGGCGCGCGCCAGGAAGCGCTCACCGCCGGCAAGTCCGCCCTGGACCTGGCCGACGGCAGCGGCAACCGCGCCTACCGGGCGCGCGCCCACCGCGGCGTCGCCGAGACGCTGCACGCGATGGGCGACCACGAAAGCGCCGTCACGCACTGGACCGCGGCCGAGGACGAGTTCGCCGAGCTCGAGCTGCCGGAAGCCGGCGAAGTGCGCGAAGAGCGTTCGGCGTTGAGCTGCGCCTGCGCGCCGCGGTGAGCCGTGAGTGGCGGCGCCACTCACGGCCGCGGGTTCCTCAACCGTGCCAGGGGTTGCCGTCGGTGGTGGGGGTCGGCGTCGGCGTGACGACCGGGGCGGCCGGCGCCCCGCCGTCGTCCGCCGCCGACGCGGTGGTGGAGCCGATCAACGGCAGCGCGGCGAGCGCGCAGATCGCGAGCACCGGGCCACCGATTTTGGCCAGCTTTTTGAACATGGCGAATCCCTCCTCGGGAATGGTGATTTGTTCCGGGCAGTTCGGATGATTCCGCGCCCACCACCGAGGATTCGCGCCACGGCATTCAGCTACAAGGGGTTTCCTGTTTCATGAACGAACAGGAAACGGCAACCGCGCCGACGAGGAGCACACCGGCGGCCGCGACCAGGGTGATCGACGTCGTCGTGCGGCCGGTGAAAACGGGATTGAAGGCCGTCGGAATCGTCAGCGGAAGGAAAGCCAGTCCCGTCGCAGACGGCGGAGAACCGCGCGATTGTCGGAAATACAGCGAGAGCACGAACACCACCGCCGCGACGACGGCGAGCGGCAGGGCACCCCGGCCGCGACAGGGCCCAGGCGAGCGCGGCGACCGGAACGTTGACCACGAAGATCGCCCGCCAGCCGAACGCCTGCGTCAGGAGACCGCCGAGCAGCGGGCCGGCGACCAGGCCGGTTCCGCTCACCGCGGCCCACACCCCCATCGCCTTGGCGCGCGCGGACGGCACCGGGTGGGCCGCCGCGAGCAGCGACAGCGACGACGGGACCAGCAGGGCGCCCGCGACGCCGAGCAGAGCGCGGAGCGCGATCAGCGCCGGCGTCGAGAACGACAGTGCCGACAAACCGGACAGGACCGCGAAGGCCAGCAGGCCGAGGGAGAACACGCGACGGGCGCCGAAGCGGTCCGACCAGGCGCCCGCCGTCAGCAAGAACGCCGCGAACGTCAGCGTGACCAGGAAGTAGCCCGGCGAAAGGCCGATGAGGAGTCTTGCCACCCCGAAGGCGTGGACGCTCGGTGACGCCGGCGAACGGCTCGTCGGGTACGCGGGCCAGGTGCTCGAACTCGTCGAGGAAGCCAGGGCCGCGGTCGACGAGGAACGCGGCGAGCCCGCGGGCGAACTGACCATCGGCGCGCTCGAAACCCTTTGTGCGCAACGCATCCCCGCCCTCTTCGGCGAGCGCGGCCGGCCTGGGGTGCGGGCTCGTGCCCGCCCTCGCCGCCGGCGAAGGCGCGGTCGCCGTTCCCCTGGCCGGCGCGACCACCGACGTCACCATGACGTGGCGGCGCGACGAACGCAAACCGAGCGTCGCCGCGCTGCTCGCCACCGCCTATGCGTTGTCCAGCAAGGACACGAGCTCGTCCGGCAGCTCCAGGGTGAAGGCCGGCGCGATCGACTCGTAGTGCGCCCAGGTGCGCGGCCCGATCAGCGGGATGGCGCCCTTGCGCAGCAGCCACGCCAGCGCCACCTGGTTGCCCGTGGCGCCGAGCGCGGACGCCACCTTCGCCACCGCGGCCAGGCGGGCTTCCGAGTCCGGGCCCGCGTAGGACCGCCAGATCGGCGTGGACTCCCGGTAGGCGGCGTCATCGTAGATTCCGCGCAGCAGCGACGAATACGCGGCCAGGGAGACGTCCGGGTGGCGGGCCAGCCAGTCCAGCAGCTCGCCGCCCGCGATGGACGGGACGTCCGGGCCGGCCGGGCGCAGGTACGAGTGCTGGACCTGGACCGCCACCGGCGAGGCCCAGCCGTTCGCCAGCGCCAGTGTGCGAATCCGCTCCAGGCGCCACGTCCGCACGTTGCTCCAGCCGATGTACCGCACCTTGCCGGACCGGACCAGACTGTCCAAAGCAGACAGTGTCTCTTCGAGCGGCGTGGCCGGGTCGTCGACGTGGATGTAGTAGAGGTCGATGTGGTCGGTGCCCAGGCGCCGCAGGCTCGCCTCCGCCTCGCGCTCGATCACCGCGGCGCTCGCGCCCTCGTACGTGCGTTCCCGCGCTGCCCAGTCCGTCGAGCCGTCCGGGCGGGATGCCGCGCGGGCGGCGGGGAGGTCCGTGATGCCCGCCGCCACCTTCGTGGCCAGGAAGACCCGGTCGCGGCGGCCCCGCAACAGGCGGCCGAGGAGTGCTTCGCTTTCGCCGCCCGAGAATTCCTCGCCCACCCACCAGGCGTAGCAGTTGGCCGTGTCCAGGAAGTCGCCGCCGGCGTCGAGGTACGCGTCCAGGATGCGGGCCGACGCCGGCTCGTCGGTCGACGTGCCCATCGTCATGCAGCCCAGTGACACCTGGCTCACGTACTGGCCGGTCCGGCCCAGTTCCACCTTCTTCATGCGACCACGCTAAGCCGGAATCGGTCCGGTACTACAGTCCAATCCTGTGGCTGGATCACAGACCAATTGGGGCGTGCTGCTGGAGCTGACCGGACCGGGCGCGAAGCACGAACGGCTGGCCAGGGCCCTGCGCCAGGCCATCCGCGACGGCGTTCTGCAGGACGCCGTCCCGCCGAGCCGTCAGCTCGCCGCCGACCTCGGGTGCTCGCGGTGGGTCGTCACGCAGGCCTACGCCCAGCTCGTCGCCGAGGGGTACCTGGCCGGGCGCACCGGGTCGGCCACCCGGGTCCGGCGGGTGGGCGACGCGGTGGCGGCGAAGGAGCAGGTGCGCGCGGCGCCACCGCGGTACGACCTCGCGCCGGGCCTTCCCGACCTGCGGAACTTCCCCCGCCGGCCGTGGGCGGAAGCCGTCCGCGAAGTCCTCGCGACCACGCCGCACACCGACTTCGGGCTGCCCGAGCCGGGCGGCCACCCGCGGCTGCGGCGGGTACTGGGCGACTACCTCCGGCGTGTGCGCGGCGCCGCGCCGGGCACCGTGCTCGTCTGCGGCGGCGTCACCGACGGCGTGACCGGCGTGTGCCGCGCACTGGCCGAACGCGGCCGCACGCGGCTGGCCGTCGAGGATCCCGGGTGGACGCGGCTGCGGCGGGCGGCCGAGAGCGCCGGGCTGACCGTCGAGCCGGTGCCGGTCGACGACGAAGGCATCGACGTCGGGCGGATCCCGGCGGGCGTCCGCGCCGTGCTCGTCACGCCCGCGCACCAGTTCCCCACCGGCGCGGTGCTTTCGCCGCGGCGGCGCGCCGAGCTGCTGGCCTGGGCGCGGGACGTCGACGGCCTGATCCTCGAGGACGACTACGACGCCGAGTTCCGGTACGACCGGCGGCCCGTCGGCACCGTCCAGGGCACCGACCCGGGCCGGGTCGCGCTCTTCGGGTCGGTCAGCAAGACGCTCAGCCCTGCGCTCGGGCTCGGCTGGGCCGTCCTGCCTCCACAGTGGACGGTGACGGCGCACCCGCCGCCCGTGGTCGACCAGCTCGCCCTCGCCGGCTTCGTCGAAAGCGGCGGCTACGACCGGTACCTGCGCAGTGCCCGGCTGCGGTACCGCACCCGGCGTGACCGGCTGGTCGCCGCGCTCGGGCCCGCGCGGCTGTCCGGGGTCGCGGCCGGGCTGCACCTCGTGCTCCACCTCGACCAGGACGCCGCCGCGGTCGTCCGGCGGGCCCGGCGGAACGGCGTCAAGGTGACCGACCTCGACGGCTACCGGACGGCGCCGGGCGAGCCCGCGCTCGTCCTCGGCTACGGCAACCTCGCCGACACCGGCGTCGAGGCCGCCTCGCGGCTGCTCCGGCGGGCGATGACAACGGCTTGACCTGGTTGCCGCCTTCTCAAATGCCCGCCGATGTGAAAAGCTGCTCGACAGTCCGCTCTTGACAACGTTGTCACCTGGGAGGTGCGCGCCCCATGGGGTCGCCAAGCAGACAACTGATCGCCGCGGCGGCCGTGGGGCTCGTGGTCGCCGCCACGACCCAGGCCACCGCACACGCCGCCACCGCAGTCGATCCGGTGAGCCTGGTCAACCCGTTCGTCGGCACGCAGAACTTCGGGAACACCTTCCCCGGCGCCAGTGCGCCGTTCGGGATGGTGCAGGTCAGCCCGGACACCGGCGGGCAGGGCGGCTACGACTACCTGCAGAACGCGATCTACGGCTTCAGCCAGACGCACCTGTCCGGCGTCGGCTGCGGCGTGATGGGCGAGCTGCCGGTCATGCCGACCACGGGCGCCGTGGACAACGTTGACAAGAACGCCTACAAGTCCGGATACAGCCACGACGACGAACACGCCGAGCCCGGCTACTACCGCGTCGGCCTCAAGAAGTACGGGATCGACGCCGAGCTGACGGCGACCGCGCGCACCGGCTGGCAGCGCTACACGTTCCCCTCGACCGGGCAGGCGAACGTCCTGTTCAACACCGGCCAGGCCAACCAGTCCGTCAAGGACTCCGAAATCCACGTCGTCGGCGACCGGACGCTCGAAGGGCGGGTCAAGGCCGGCGGGTTCTGCGCCGGCCACGACGAGCACACCGTCTACTTCACCGCCACCTTCGACCGGCCGTTCAGCTCGTTCGGCACCTGGCGCGGCTCGACGCGCACGCCGGGCGGCCGCGACGCCGCGGGCACCGGGAGCAACGGCGCCTGGGCGAGCTTCGACGCGACCACCGACCACGACGTCGTGCTCAAGGTCGGCCTGTCCTACACCGGGCTCGACGGCGCGCGGAAGAACCTCGCGGCGGAGACGTCGAACTACGACTTCGACGCCACCCGCGCCGCGCTGCACCAGCAGTGGGCCGACCGGCTCGGCGCGATCAAGATCGCCGGCGGCACGACCGAGCGGCAGACGGCGTTCTACACCGCGCTCTACCACGCCCAACTGCACCCGAACCTGGCCGGCGACACCGATGGCAGCTACACCGGCTTCGACGGCAAGGTGCACACGGCGAGCGGTTACACGCCGTACCAGAACTTCTCGCTGTGGGACACCTACCGCCCGCAGAACCAGCTCCTCGAACTGCTGGAACCGCAGGTCGCGCGGGACGTCGCCCTGTCGGTCGTCGCCATCGGCCGTGACGGCGGGTGGCTGCCGCGGTGGGCGCTGGCCGAGAGCGAAACGAACATCATGACCGGCGACCCGGTGACGCCGTTCCTCGTCGAGGCGTGGTCCAAGGGCCTGCTCGCCGGGCACGAAGAAGAGGCGTACGCGCTGCTCAAGAAGAACGCGACGAGCACGCCGCCCGCCGACTCGCCGTACAACGGCCGCTCCGGCGTCAACCACTACAACGAGCGCGGCTACATCCCGAGCGGGCTGACGCTCGGCACGGACTGCGCGGCCAAGGGCGGCGACAACGACTGCGAGCACCCGGCGCCGGCGACGATGGAGTACGCCGCGGCGGACGCGTCGCTCGCGCTGATGGCCCGCGGGCTCGGCCACCAGGCGGACGCGCGGATGTTCGCCGACCGCGGCCAGTGGTACCGCAACCTGTGGGACTCGTCGATCCAGCAGTTCCGGCCCCGTACCACCGAGGGCACGTTCCTCACGCCGTACAACCCGGTCGACGCCGCCCACCAGTTCCACGAAGGCGGCGCCTACCAGTACCAGTGGCTCGTGCCGCAGGACCCGGCCGGGCTGGTCTCCCTGATGGGCGGCCGGACGGCGACCGAGAAGCGCCTGGACTCGTTCTTCTCCTACGGCAATCTCCTGAAGGACCCGGCGGGCACCGCGCGGAAGGACTGGATCGCGAGCCCGTACGACTACTACGGCAAGGCGACGTACAACCCGAACAACGAGCCGGACCTGCTCGCGCCGTACATGTACAACTGGGTCGGCGCGCCGGCCAAGACGGCGACCGTGGTCCGCGCGGCGATGACGTTGTTCACGACGGGCCCCGACGGCATGACCGGCAACGACGACCTCGGCACGATGTCGGCGTGGTACGTCTTCTCGTCGCTCGGCCTGTACCCGACGATGAGCGGCGCGAACTTCCTCGCGCTGTCGAGCCCGCAGTTCGAGTCGGCGACTGTCCGGATCGGACAGTACGGGTCCGCCCAGGGCGGCACGCTGACGGTGTCGGCGCCGGGCGCGAGCGACGCGAACCGCTACATCCAGAGCGTGTCGCTCAACGGCCGGGACGTCCGCCAGACGTCGCTGGACTGGGCCTCACTGGCCCACGGCGGGACGCTTGCGCACAAGCTCGGCTCGCGCCCGTCTTCGTGGGGGACGTCGGTTTCCGCGGCACCGCCGTCGGTGAACAACGCGCCGGGCGACCCCCGGCGGCACGTCGACGCCTCGTTGCGGCAGACGTCCGTGGTCATCCCGGCCGGGGCGGCGCAGCAGGTGCACCTCGACCTCGACGTGGTGGCGCAGAACCCGGGCCTGCAGCCGGTGGCGGTGTCGGTCACGTCGCCGTGGAAGTCGCAGGTCCAGCCGCTGGTCCTGGCCTGGTCCGGACGGCTGCCGGTTTCGCGGACGGTCCCGATCACGCTGAACGTGCCGGCGTCCGCGGCGCCGGGGACGTACCCGGTGCAGGTCAGGGTGTCCGGCCCGAACACCGTGACCCGCTCGGCGACGGTCGAGGTGAGGACGCCGTCGGCGTGCGTGTCGCCGGGACCGCAGTGCGCGGTGGACCTCACCCGCGACCGCAACCACGACGGCACGGCAACGGCGGCGGCCTCATCGGAAGGCAACTTCGACGGCGGCGGCTGGAGCTACGACGCGGCTTTGCTCCCGGCAGCGGGCCCGGTGGTCTGGGACGACGTCACGTACGCGGCGCCATCCCCCTCGGGGACTGCGCTCAACTTCGTGGAGGCTCGCGGACAGTCCCTGCTGTTGCCGGCGGGGCAGCACGCGGCACTTCGGATCGTGGGCGCGTCGCACAACGGCCCGGTGTCGACGACGCTGACCGCGCACTACACCGACGGGACGAGCGCTGACCTGGCGTTGACGTTCGGCGACTGGGCCGGGTCCGGGAGTCCGGTGGTGCTGGAGATGCCGCACCGGATCAAGGCCGGCAGCGGGGTCGACGGGCCGGCGGTCCGGTTGTTCGGTCTTTCGGCGGGGTTGGACAGTGGGAAGACCGTGCAGTCGGTGAGCCTGCCGAACGATCCGCGGGTGGAGATCTACGCCCTCACCCTGGCGTGAGCACACTACGTATTCGACTGCTACCGTACGCAGCATGCTAATTAACATGTCAATTAGCATGCTGCCGAGGTTGCGGAGCAGACTGTGCAAGACGAAGAACTCGCGGAGATCGTCGAGAACCTCCGCCTTCTCGGCAGCGACGTGTCCGACGTCGAAGTCAAGAAGGCGGAGGGTGGTCTGCCACGTTCCGCCCGCGAAACACTCGTCGCCTTCGCGAACACTCGAGGTGGCACCCTGATCCTCGGCTTGGACGAGGGAGCGGACTTCGCCGCGACGGGCCTGTCCGCCCCGGCGAAGCTGTCCTCCGATCTGGCCGCCATGTGCGCGACCGACATCGAGCCACCCTTACGGCCTCATATCGGCATCCACGACTTCGAGGGCGGACAGGTCCTGGTCGCCGAAATCCCGGAACTGCCGCCTGACCGCAAACCCTGCTTCAGCCGTGGCGCCGGAATCACGCAAGGCAGCTTCGTCCGAGTAGGGGACGGGGATCGCCGGCTCACCAGTTACGAAGTCCAGCTTCTCCTGGCGAACCGCGGGCAACCGCACGATGACGAGGCTCCTGTGCCTGGTACCGGCATCGCCGACTTCGACCCGGCCCTCGTGGCCACGCTCCTGAACCGGCTCCGCACACGCCGCCCCTACGCGTTCGGCGAACTCGATGACATCGCGGCGCTGCGGCGGGCCAAAGCATTGGTCACAGCCGATAGTGGCACCGTCGTCGCCAGTGTGGGCGGACTGCTTGCCCTCGGCAGCTACCCCCAGGAACACTTCCCGCAGTTGATGTTGACCTTCGTCCACTACCCGACCGCGGAAGGCGCGAACACGGAGACCGGCGAACGCTTCGTGGACAACGTCGTGGCGGAAGGACCCATCCCGGTGATGGTCCGGGATGCGTTACTGGCCGTCCGGAAGAACATGACACGACGATCGGTCGTGCGCGGGGCCGGCCGTGCGGACGTCTGGCAGTATCCCGAGGCCGCCCTCCGTGAAGCCATCGTCAACGCGCTCGTCCACCGCGATCTCTCACCCGGCTCGCGAGGCACTCAGGTGCAGGTCGAGATGTATCCCGATCGGCTCACGGTCCGGAATCCCGGCGGGTTGTTCGGGCCGGTGACCGAAGAGCGGTTGGGCGAGGAAGGCGTTTCCTCGGCACGGAACGCGACCCTGCTCCGGTTGCTGGAGGACGTGCCGTGGCCAGGAGGCGGTCACGCCGTTTGCGAAAACCGCGGCTCCGGAATCCGGACGATGATCAATGCCCTCCGAGCGGCGCGCATGAGCCTGCCGGAGTTCAAGAACCGCGTGAGCACGTTCAGCGTCACTTTTCCCAACCACACGCTTCTCGGGGAAGAGACCGTCGACTGGCTCAACTCGCTGGGCGAACACGGCCTTTCGGAGAGCCAGTGCGTCGGCCTCGCGATCCTTCGGGAAGGCGGCCATCTCGACAACCAGACCTATCGGACGGAGACCCGTGTCGACTCTCGCGTAGCCACCCAGGAACTCGGCGATCTGATCGCCCGTGAACTGGTGGTGCAGACCGGCAATCGGCGCTGGGCACGCTACCGGTTGGCACCCTCCGTGTTGCCTGCCACTGGCGCGGCCTCAGGTGTCAGCGCACGTCGGGCGGATCGGCGCCGGGAGATCCTGAACGCTTTGGCGGAAGGCGAGCGTTCGCGTGCCGAGTTGGCCGCGGCCACCGGTCTCACCGGTCAGACCGTGGCGCACTGGCTTCGCATCCTCCGCAGCGAAGGCCTGGTGGAAGCGACGGAGGAGAAGGTACGGAACCCAGGCACCCGATATCGCCGGACCGGCAAGATCGCCTTGGGCGAAGAAGGCGAAGCCTGAAATTCAGCCGCGGACTTCGGGCGCCTGCGGCGGCCGATCGAGCTTGCGGAACTCGACCCACTGGCGGCTGGTCTCCTCCCAGACGACCTGGTGCCGGGCGAAGAACTCCTCGAGCCGTCCGCGGCTGAGCTCGGCCGATGGGGTGGACACGATGTAGTAGTCCAGCTCGTCGCGCAGGCGGTTGAAGCGGTACCGCGTCTCCGTCATCAGCACCCAGCGCGAGCGCCAGTTGAAGAACGTCTCGAGCCCGCCGAGGACCGTCACCAGTGCCACCATCGGCAGGGCGATCGACGCGCGGGCCGGGATCTCCTGGATACCGAGCACCACGGTCGAGGCCGCGGTGAGCAGGAGGGCGCTCACCCGGACGATCGACGCGCGCCGGCGGAACTGGCTCTTCCGGCTGTCCACCCAGTCCATGTCGGCCGAGACCAGGTCCCGGAAGGCGAGCAGCGATTCACGCAGCGGGCGATCCGGATCCCGGCCGGCGACTTCGAGCAACCCGCGTTCGGAGTCGGCGGACCGGCGTGGCGCCGGGCGGTGAAACGGCATCGGGCCAGGGTCGTGGAATCTCAGCACCCCGGCAAGGCCGTCAAGCGACGATCCGCGGTTCGGACGCCAGCCGCGACAGGACGAACGTGAGCCGCCGGGCTGCCACGTCCCACTCCTCCAGTGCGCTGCCCCGTCCCAACGCTGCCGTGCGCAACGACCTGCGCAGCTCCGGGTCCGCGTACCAGCGGTGGAGCGCGTCCGCGAGGGCGAACGGGTCGTCCGGCTCCACCAGCAGGCCCGGCATCTCGCCGTCGGCGTCGACGCCCAGTGCGTCGTACACTCCGCCCACCTCGGCCGCCAAGACCGGGATGCCCCTGGCCAGTGCCTGGGCGACGAACATGCCGGACGTCGCCGCGCGGGCCGGGATCACCAGCAGGTCCGCCGCGTTGTAGGCCGCGCCGAGGTCGACCGCGTCGCCTGCCAGCGTGATGCGGTTGCCGAGGCCGAGGCGCTCGATCGACCAGCCGAGCTCTTCGACGAACGCCGGATCCGCCTCGAGGGAGCCCGCGAACACGCACGACAGCGCCAGGTGGTCGACCTCGCCGAGGGCCTGGACCAGCACGTCGTGGCCGTTGCGGCGGGTCACGTCCCCCACGCAGAGCAGCCGGGACACGCCGTCCGCGCCCGCCGCCAGCGGGGCCGCGTCCGTGCCGGGCTTGGCGACGTACACCCGGCCCGGGTCGAGGTCGTGGCGGTCGATCAGCAGCCGGGCGAGCCACGGGCTGGTCGCCACCACCATCCCGGCCATCCGCAGCGTCTCGCGCTCGCACGCGTCCAGCTCCGCGGCGTGCGCGGGGGCCAGCCCCGGCTCGTCGGCCAGCGCCTGGTGGACCAGCACGGCCAGGCGCAGGCGCCGCGCGTGCGGGACGACGATCTCGGGCACGCCGGCGGCGATCATGCTGTCGAGCAGCACGACCGTCCGGTCCGGCAGCGCGGCGAGGGACCGCGCCAGTCTCCGTCTCGACGTCGCGTCGGGCTCCGGCCAGTCGCCGGCGATCGGCAGTTCCAGCACCGGCTGGCCGACGGCGGGCAGGTTCTGGCACATCCGCTTGTCGTAGGTGTCGCTGCCCGGCGGCGCCGCCGGGAGGATGAACACCATCGGGTCGGCGGGCCTCATCGCGCGCGCCGGGGCGAGGCGGTGGGTACGGGCACTGCTACCTCCAGCGTGGGTCGACGGCGGTGACGGCTCATACGTCACACGCACCCCAAGCCGGGACGGTTCAGCTGCTCTGCGAGTCGATTTTCCAGACGCCACCCTCTTGGACGAGCGTGAAGGTGTCGTTCTCGGCGTTCCCGCCGTCGTAGGTGATCCGCGCCGTGACCCGGTTGGGCCCCACTTCCCTGGGGTTGTTCACCTGCACCGACCTGTGTCGGCTCCAGAAGTTCTTGTACGTCTCGTATGTCTGGTTCCGCGAAGCCTTGAAGTTCGCCGTGAGCAGGTTCCAGGCCGCCGCCGGGTTGCTCGGCAGCAACCCGTAGTAGGCGACGAGCGCGTCGACGGGCGTCTTCGACGAAGCCACCGTCGAAACCGTCGGCGACGTCGACGGGGCCGAGGTCGGCGCGGACGGCGTGGACGAGGGCGCGGGGGAAGACGACGGCGGCGGCGTCGCGGGCGCCGAGGTGGATGGCGTCTGCGACGGCGGCGCGGCGACGTTGTCCGCCGGCGCCTTCTGCCGCAGGACCACCAGGATCACCACGACGACCGCCACGCACAGCAGCGCCGCGCCCGCCCCGACGGCGATCAGGCCCTTGCGCGCGCCCGGCGACACCGCCGTGACCTCACCCGCGGGCACAGCGACCGCGGCCGGCACGGTCGGCACGGCCGCGGGTTCGGCCTCGGGGACCGTCGCCGCGAGCACCGACTCGCCGGGCTCCTCGCCCGGCAGCAGCGCCAGCAGCTCCTGCTCGACCTCGTCCATCGACGGGCGCTCGGCCGGCTCGGAGGCGAGCATCCGCACCAGCAGCGGCGTCAGCCTGCCCGCCTTCTCCGGCGGCACGATCTCGCCGCTGGACGCCTTGTAGAGCAACGCGATCGGGTTGTCGGCGGTGCCGTAGGGCGACTGCCCCTCGACGGCGGCGTACAGCGTGGCGCCGAGCGAGAAGACGTCGGCGGCGAAGTCCGCGTCCTCGCCGCGGGCCACCTCGGGCGCGAGGTACGCGGGCGTGCCGGCGATCTCGCCGGTGGCCGTCAGCTTGACGTCACCGATCGCGCGCGAGATGCCGAAGTCGGTGATCTTCGCCGTGCCGTCCTCGGCGACCAGGATGTTGGCCGGCTTCACGTCGCGGTGCACGACGCCGGCGCGGTGCGCACCGGCCAGCGCCGAGCTGATCTGCGCGCCGACGCGGATGGCTTCGTCCACCGTGGCCGGCTGCTCGCCGAGCACCACGGCCAAACTCTTCGACGGCAGGTACTCCATCACCAGCCACGGCCGGTCCTCCTCCTCGAGGACGGCGAACACGGTGATCGCGTGGGAATGCTGCAGCCGGGCGGCGATCCGCGCCTCGCGCATCGCGCGGTTCTTCGCCTCCTGGGTGCGTTGCTCGTCGTGGTCGTGCGGCAGCAGGAGTTCCTTGATCGCCACGGTGCGGTCGAGCTTTTCGTCCTGGGCCCGCCACACCGTGCCCATCGCGCCGCCGCCGACCGGCTCGAGCAGCCGGTACCGATCGCGGATCCGGCGACTTTCCACGAGCATCCACCATTCTCCGAAGCGGCCGACGAGATCCGGTCAGCATGCCAGGCTGGGCGGCCGACCGGTACCAACGTAACCGAAAACCTTGCGCGGACAGCGCAATCCAGCGTTGTGGCGCCGCCCACGTGTACCCCGGAATCCTAACGAACAACCCCGTACGCACGATCAAGTGCGTCCACGATCTCCTTGCGCAGCCCGGCGCCGACGGCGATCGTCGCCGCGGAACCGACCGTGTGCTCGCTGCCGTCGCGGTCGACGACGGCGCCGCCGGCCTCGCGCACGAGCAGTACACCGGCCATGGTGTCCCAGGGGTTGTTGGACAGGATCAGTGCGGCGTCGAGCTTTCCGTCCGCCACCCAGGCGAGGTCGATGGCCGCCGTGCCGAGCATCCTGATCTTCTGCGCCCGCGCGCCGAGGTCCGACAGCAGCGTCAGCCGGGCGCGGTTCTTCTCTTCCGCGAGCTGCCCGATGGCGAAGTCCCCGACGGCGATCATCGCGTCGGACAGCTCCGTCGCGGTGGACGCGCCGACGCGCTTTCCGTTCGCGAAGGCGCCTTCCCCGCGCGCGGCGGTGTACGTGACGCCGAGGTACGGCAGCGCGATCGCGGCGACCGTGCTGTGTTCGCCGTCCACGAGCGCCAGGGAAATCCCGCAGAGTGGAATTCCGCGAGCGAAGTTCGCGGTCCCGTCGATGGGGTCGAGCGCCCACCACCGGCCGCCGCCGTCCCCGCTGCGGCCGCGCTCTTCGCCGAGGATGCCGATCTCCGGCGTCTCGGCGGCGAGGAACTCGCGCAGCGCGTCCTCGACCGCGGTGTCGACGTCGGTCACCAGGTCGCGATCGCCTTTCGCGGAAACGGAAAAAGTCGGGCGCGACCTGACGATCTCCGTCGCCTTCGCAACGGCCTCGCGCGCGACGTCCAGCAGTGCGGCATGCTCGGTCATGCTCACCAACCTAGTGAAGGGCCGCAGCGATGACCGATCTGTTCCCGCTCGCCACCACCGCCGACGAGCAGGAGCGGCGGGCGTCGGTCGCGGTGCTGCCGATCGGCAGCTTCGAACAGCACGGCGCGCACCTGCCCCTGGCCACCGACACGGTCATCGCGGCGACGCTGGCCAAGGCCGTCGCCGACGCCTACCCCGTGCTCCACCTGCCGCCGGTCACGATCTCGTGCTCGCACGAGCACGCGGGGTGGGCGGGCACGGTGAGCATTTCGGCGCGCACGCTGCACGCGGTGGTCACCGACGTCGCGGCGTCGCTGCAGGCGTCCGGGGTGGACCGGCTGGTGCTGGTCAACGGCCACGGCGGCAACTACGTACTGTCCAATGTGGTCCAGGAGGCGGCGGGCACGATGGCGCTGTTCCCGGGCGTCGCGGACTGGCAGGCGGCGCACACCGCGGCCGGCCTGCGGACCTCGCTCGACGACGACATGCACGCGGGCGAGCTGGAGACGTCGATCCTGCTCCATGCCCACCCGCACCTGATCCGCCCCGGGTACGAGGCGGCCGACCACGTCACCGACCGGGAGCACCTGCTGACGCTGGGCCTGCGGGCGTACACGGAGTCGGGCGTGGTCGGCCGTCCGTCGCTGGCGAGCGCGGCGAAGGGGCACGTGGTGCTGGACACGCTGGTCCAGCGCTTCGCCGGCGTGCTCGAGGTGTTAAGCGCCTGAGAAGACCTGGTCCAGGTGCGGGAGCAGGTGGGCCATCCGCTCGGCCTTCGTCCGCAGGTACCGCAGGTTCTCCGGGTTCGGCGGAACCAGCAGCGGAACCTGCTCGCTGATCCGGATTCCGTAGCGCGTGAGCTGTTCGACCTTCTTCGGGTTGTTGGACAGCAGCCGCACCGAGCGGATGCCGAGGTCGGTCAGGATCCCCGCCGCCGCGTGGTAGTCGCGGGCGTCGACCGGCAGGCCCTGGGCCACGTTCGCGTCGACCGTGTCGAGGCCCTCGTCCTGCTGCAGCCGCATCGCCTCGAGCTTCGCCAGCAGGCCGATCCCGCGGCCCTCGTGGCCCTGGACGTACACCAGCACGCCCGAGCCCTCCTCGACGATCCGGTCCAGCGCCGCCGCCAGCTGGTCGCCGCATTCGCAGTGCGTCGAACCGAAGACGTCGCCGGTCAGGCACTCGCTGTGCACCCGGGTCAGCGCGCCGAGCGGGGAGACCTCCCCGTACACCAGCGCGACCTGTTCGATGCCGGCGCGGTCGAGGTAGCCGACCGCGCGGAACGTCCCGTGCCGGGTCGGCAGCCGGGTTTCGACCACCCGCTCGACCACGGCCCGGCGCGGCAGATCCCCCACGAGATCGCTTGCTGTCATCGTCTCCACCTCTCTAAACCGCGGCTTTCACGTGAGGTCGTGCGGCACTTTCACGTGAAAGTGCCGTCCGGCGCACCCCGGCGACGCTCCGGACGAGCAGGACACCGGCGCCCGGCAGGCTCGCGACCAGCGTGAGCACGCCGTAGACCACGGCGACGGTGACACCTTGGGCGGCCCCCAGACCGGCCGCGCCGAAGAGCAGGGCGCAGACGCCCTCGCGCGGGCCGAAGCCGCCGACGTTGAGGGGCAGGCCCATCGCGAGCAGCGCGAGGACCATCAGGGGCACGAGCTGCCCCACCGGCGCGTCGACCCCGGCGACGCGGGCGGCGACGACGAACAGCGCGAGGTGCCCGGCCAGGGTCGCCACCGACAGGAAGCCGACGCTCGGCCAGGTCTCCCTGGTCAGCAGGCCCAGCCGGACGTCGGCGAGGCCGGCCGCGAAGCCGCGGCGCCACTTCGACCCGCTGTGGATCCAGCGCCCGCCCAGCACGCGGCCCACGACCAGCGCGGTGACGGCGGCGAGCACGACGACCACCCCGGCCACCACGACGACCTCGCGGAACGCCCCGGGCACGACCGACGGCGACAGAAGCACCACGGCGACCGCGGACGCGATCAGCACGATCTGGCCGGCGGTGCGCTCGAGGACGACGGCCCGCACGCCGCGCGGCACGTCACCGCTGTCGCGGCCGTGCTGCACCGCGCGGTGGACGTCGCCGAGGACGCCCGCGGGCAGCACGCCGTTGAGGAACAGCGCGCGGTAGTAGTCGGTGACGGCGGTGCGCAGCGAAAGCCGCAGGCCGAGGCGGGTGGCGACGATCTGCCAGCGGCCGGCGCTGAACAGCGTCGTCGCCAGTCCGATGCCGAGCGCGGCCAGCACGCCGGTGGCGCTGATCCGGCCGAGCCCGTCGAGGAAGGCGGCGCTGCCGAGCTGCCAGACGAGGACCGCGAGGATGCCGACCGCGCCGAGGATCCGCAGCCAGGCCAGCGCGCGCTTCACGCCGCCGCCTCCAGGCTCGGCGGCAGGACCAGCAGGTCGCCGTGGTGGATCACCGCGTGCAGCTCGCCGGCGGCGGCCATCTCGAGCCGTCGCTGCAGGTAGACGTCGGCGACCGGGCGCAGCTGGGGCAGCTGCTCGACGGCGGCGCCGACCCAGCCTTCGAGCCACTGCCGCTGCAGTTCGGCCTGGTCCGGGCCGAGGCGCCAGGCGCTGTCCGCGCGGACGACCTTGGCGCCGAGCCTGCCGAACGCAGTCGCGGCGACGTCGACGGCGTTGGGCCCGAGCAGCCGTCGGCCGTCTTCGGTGACCCGCCGCTGGTGGGCGTTGAACGCGGCGGCCAGCGCGGGGTCGATCGGGTCGGCGGGCGAGAGCTCCACCTTGCCGGTGACCGAGAGCATGAACAGCGCCGCGCAGCCCGCTTCGACGACCGCCGTGGCCAGCGCGGTGATCTCGTCCCTGGTCAGCAGGTCGAGCAGCGCGGACGCGGTGACCAGCGACGTCCCGGCGAGGTCGGCGGCGCGCAGCGCGGTGATGTCGCGCTGCTCGGCGACGACGTCGACCGGGCTGCCGTCGAGCGCGGTGCCCGGCAGGCTCGCCTGCGCGTGGCTGAGCAGCTCGGTGTCGTGGTCGTGCAGGATCCAGTGCTGGGTGCCGGGCAGCCGGGCGGCCAGCCAGCGGCCGAGCGAGCCGGTGCCGCAGCCGAGATCCCGGACCACGAAGTCCGCGGGCAGGAAGTCGCGGAGCGGGTCGACGAGCTCAGTGGCGCGGGCCGCGGCGTCCGCCGGTTCGCGCAGGTAGAGCCACTCCGGTTCGAACTCGCTCATGCCGCCGCCTCCTGCCGCAGGAGAATGTCGGCGATGCGGCGGGCGGTGTCGTCCCAGCCGGTCAGCGTCTCGCGCCGCAGCTTCGCCGACGCGCGCAGCCGGCTCCGCAGGGCCGGCTCGGTGAGCCAGCGGCGCAGGGCCGCGCCGAGCGCTTCGACGTCGTCGCCGGGCACGAGCATGCCGGGCACCGAGCCGTCCGGCGCGACGCCCACCGTGTCGGGCAGCGCGTCGACGTCGGTGGTCAGCACCGGCACGCCGCGGGCGAGGGCCTCGGTGACGACCATGCCGAAGGTTTCGGCGCGCGACGGCAGCACCAGCAGGTCGGCGGTGTGGTAGGTCGCCTCGAGCGCCCGGCCGGTGCGCGGACCGGTGAGCTTGAAGCGGTCGCCGAGCCGGTGCTCGCGCAGCCGCTCGACGTACTTGGTCTCGCGGCGGATCCCGCCGACGCATTCGCAGGTCCAGCGCAGGTCCGCGACGGTCTCCAGCGCCTGGGCGAGCACGCCCTGGCCCTTGCGCGGGGTCACGTTGGCCACGCAGACCAGCCGGGACATCCCGTCGGTGCCGACGGCCAGCGGCGCCGGGTCGACGCCCGGTGTCACCGAGTGCACGCGGTGCGGGGCGAGGCCGTGGTGGTCGATCAGCCGCCGGGCGGCCCACTCGCTGGTCGCGACGACCGAGCCGACCGCCTGCAGCGTCTCCCGCTCCAGGGCGTCGAGCTCGGCGGCGAGCGCGGGCGGCAGGCCGGTCTCGTCGGCCAGCGGCAGGTGCACCAGCACCGACACCGACAGCCGCCGCGCCTGCGGGACGACGACCTCGGGCACGCCGCAGGCGACCAGGCCGTCGAGCAGGACGGCCGAGCCGGTCGGCAGCGCGGAGAGCAGGTGGCCGAGGACCGCGCGGGCCTCGGTGTCCGGCCGCGGCCAGCTGCCGGAGACGGCGATCTCGTGCACGTCGAAGCCGGCCTCGGCGAGCCTGTCGCACATCCGGCGGTCGTAGGTGTTGCCGCCACTGGGGACGGACGTGTCGTCGACGTCCCCGGGGAGGATCACGTAGAGAGAGTTCACAGTGCACGCTCGTAACTCGCCCAGGCGACGTGCGACTCGTGCAGCGAGACGGTGATCCCTTCGAGGCCGCGCGCGCCTTCGCCGAGGCGTCCGGCGTGGACGGCGTCGGCGAGCCGGTCGGCGATGACCTTCGCGAGGAACTCGGTCGAGGTGTTGACGCCCTTGAACTCCGGCTCGTCGTCGAGGTTGCGGTAGTTCAGGTCGCTCAGCACCGCCTTGAGCTCTTCCGTGGCCTTGCCGATGTCGACGACGATGTTGTCCTCGTCGAGCTCGGTGCGGCGGAAAGTCGCATCCACCACGAAGGTCGCGCCGTGCAGGCGTTGCGCGGGTCCGAAGACTTCCCCGCGGAAGCTGTGGGCGACCATCACGTGGTCACGGACGGTGATGCTGAACACCAAGACCTCCGATGCGTTCGGGTGGACGTGGTCACTGCGGCTGATACATGACACGGAGGCAGAGGGCGGAAAGTTCATTCGCCGCCAACCGGGGTAACACGGACGGAAGATCTTCAAACCTGCACTCGCCGGTGACCAGCGCTTCGAAGGCCGGATCGGCCAGCAGATCGAGCGCGACGGCGAGGCGCTGGGTGTAGCTGCGGTCCGGCCGCGCGACCGTCCCGACCTGGCTGCTGCGGATCACCAGCCGGCGCGAGTGGAAGTTCTCGCCGAGCGGGACGCTGATCCGGCGGTCGCCGTACCAGGACAGCTCGACCACCTCGCCTTCCGGCGCGAGCAGCTCCAGTGCTTTGGCGAGGCCCGCTTCGCTGGCACTCGCGTGCACGACCAGGTCACAGTCGCCGAGGGCTTCGTCCGGAGTCGAGAAGTCGACGCCGAGCGCGGCGGCGATGTTCGCTTTGGCCGGATCGACGTCGACGAGCTGGACGCGGGCCGCCGGGAAGCCACTGAGGAGCTTGGCGACGCTCGCGCCGACCATCCCGGCGCCGATGACGGCGATCCGGTCGCCGAGCCGCGGCCGGGCGTCCCACACGGCGTTCACCGCGGTCTCGACGGTGCCGGCGAGGATCGCGCGTCCGGGCGGGACGGCGTCCGGCACCGGCGTCACCGCGCTCGCCGGGACGACGTACGCGGTCTGGTGCGGGTAGAGGCAGAAGACCGTCCTGCCCTCGAGGTGCGCGGGGCCTTGTTCGACGACGCCGACGTTGAGGTACCCGTACTTGACCGGTCCGGGGAACTCGCCTTCCTGGAAGGGGGCGCGCATGACGTCGTGCTGGCTCGCCGGGACCCCGCCGCGGAAGACGAGGGTTTCGGTGCCCCGGCTCACCCCGGAACACAGCGTCCGGACGAGCACGTCGTCCGGCCCCGGCGCGGGCAGCCGCTCCTCGCGCAGCTGTCCCGAGCCGGGACTTTGAACCCAGAAAGCCTGTTCCACGTGTTTCTCCTCAGCGGGCGACCGGAGGCTGGTGTCGCCACCCTATGAGCAATTCGCGGAGTCGACGATGATCAAACAGGACCTTCTCCTGCGTGCGGTGGTGCCGGCGCCGGTGCTCGCCGCGGGGGTCTTCGCGGGCGGTTTCCCGCTGCTCGCCTGGGCGACCGGAGTCGTCTACGTGCTCGCGCTGGTGCTGCTCACCGAGTGGGGCCTGCGCCGCACCGGCCGCGGCACCTTCGGGCCGGCGGACTGGATCACGTTCGCCCGCGCGCTCCTCGTCGGCTGCGCGGCGGCCCTGATCGCGTCCGGCGGCTTTTCCCTGAGCTGGCTGGTCGGCCTGGTCGGCGTGGCCCTGTTGCTCGACGGCCTCGACGGCCAGGTGGCCCGCCGCACCGGGACGGCGTCGGAGTTCGGCGCGCGCTTCGACATGGAGGTCGACGCGTTCCTGATCCTGTTGCTGTGCATCCAGGTGTCCCGGACGCTCGGGCTGTGGGTGCTGGCGATCGGGCTCATGCGGTACGTGTTCGTCGCCGCCTCGTGGACGATGCCCTGGCTGACCGCGCCGCTGTACCCGAGCATGGCGCGCAAGACGGTCGCGGCCGTGCAGGGCGTGGTCCTGGTGGTCGCGGTCTCGGCACTGCTGCCGTTTTCGGTGACGTTCGCGGCGGTCGCGCTCGCGCTGGCGTCACTGGTGTGGTCGTTCGGCCGGGACGTCGTGTGGCTGGCCCGCCACCGCGTCGAGCACCCGCCGGCCGCGCGGATCGTCGCGATCACCCGCGCCACCCTGCGCCGCCCCCTCGGCTACGGCCACAACCAGGCCGCCTGACCACCCCGCCCGCCTCGCCCCGAGCGCCCCAATGTGGCGTTCGGTGCATCCAACGCACCCAATGTGGCGTTCGGTGCATCCAACGCACCCAAAGTGGCGTTCGGTGCATCCAACGCACCCAAGTGGCGTTCGGTGCATCCAACGCACCCAAAGTGGCGTTCGGTGCATCCAACGCACCCAAAGTGGCGTTCGGTGCATCCAACGCACCCAAAGTGGCGTTCGGTGCATCCAACGCACCCAAAGTGGCGTTCGGTGCATCCAACGCACCCAAAGTGGCGTTCGGTGCATCCAACGCACCCAAAGTGGCGTTCGGTGCATCCAACGCACCCAAAGTGGCGTTCGGTGCATCCAACGCACCCAAAGTGGCGTTCGGTGCATCCAACGCACCCAAAGTGGCGTTCGGTGCATCCAACGCACCCAATGTGGCGTTCGGTGCGTCCAACGCAACCAACGCCACATTGGGGCGCTTGGGGCTAGCCCGACTCGCGGGCCGCGCGGGCCCGGCGCTTGCCCTCGTGCATCGCGGCCACGCGGGCGATCGGGATCGTGTGGCCCTCCTCGACCAGGTCCGCCGGCAGCACGAACGGCTCCGGCATCTCCGCCGTCCACGGGTCGCCGTCGCCCAGCAGGCCCGGGACCGTGTGGACGGTGAAGTCGGCCGGCTTGACGTCGTCGACGTCGGCCCAGCGGACCGGGAACGACACCGGTGCGCCCGGGCGGTGACGCGGGCTGAACACCGAGACGACCGTCCCGCCGCCGGCCCGCGTCGAATCGAGGAACACCTTGCCTTCGCGGCGCTCGAGCACGAACTCCGTCGTGCCCAGGTCCGGGTCGATCCGCTCGGCACGGGCCGCGACCGCGCGGGTGGCCGCCGCGATGTCCTCCGTGGACTGTCCCGGCGCGAGCGGCACGAAGACGTGGACGCCCTTCGAGCCGCTGGTCTTCACCGCGCCGTCGAGGCCGTCCTTGCGCAACGCCTCCCGCACCAGCTTCGCGGCGCCCACGGCCAGCGAGAACGGCGCGTCCGCGGGCGGGTCGAGGTCGAGGATCAGGTGCGTCGGCCCGTTCGCGGGCTCACCGCGGAACAACGTCGTGTGGTACTCGATCGCGCGCTGGTTGCCGAACCAGATCAGCGTCCGGAGGTCGTTGCAGAGCGCGTAGGTGACTTCGCGCCGCGAACGGTCCGCCCACAGCGCCCGGCGCTCCACCCACTCCGGCGTGTACTTCGGCAGGTTCTTCTGCATGAACGGCCCCTGGCCGCGCAGCACGCGCACGACGCTCAGCAGCCGGTCGTGCAGCTCGGGCAGCATCCGGCCGGACACCGCTTCGAGGTAGTCGAGCATCTCCCGCTTCGTGACCCCGGCGTCGGGGAAGAACTCCTGGTCGAGACTGCTCAGCTTGACGCCGTGCCGTTCTTCATCGCCGCTCATGAGCCAACCCTCGCGCCCCCGCGGGAGGCGGTCAACTCCCAACGAGCGGACGTCCGGTCCGCAGCCGCCACCGGAGATCCTGGAGGCAGAGGTTGAACGGGAACCGCCGCACCGGCCCGGGCAGGACGCGGACGACAGTGCCCAACGCGGCGAGGAGCGCGTCGAAGCGGCGCTGGTCGGCGGCGGTCCACGGCAGCCGCATCTCGTCGCGGAAGCGCTGCGGGAGGAACCCGGTGGTGACGAACCGGTGGAACCGCCGTCCGGGCAGGGCCAGGACCGGCGGCAGGAACTCCAGGTCGACGATCCGGGTGAGGTAGCGGCGGACGTCGTCGTCGATGCGCACCTCGGCCAGCCCGTCCGCCCAGTACGCCGCGAAGGCCGCCCGGTCCGCGGGCCACATCTCGGGCCGCACCTGCAGCGTGGTGCCGAGCGCCGCGGCTTCGGCGTAGAACCGCTCCGGCTCCCCGCCGGTGAACGCGAGGTAGACGTCTTCGAAGCCCTTGTACAGGCAGGCCGCGACCCACAGCTGCAGGCCGGTGTCGAAGGCGTCGTAGGCGACCGGGCTGGCCCGCGGTCGAGTGCACCTGCGCGTGGGCCCGGTTGACACCCTTGCGGTAGGCGGCGCGCTCGGCGTCGGTGCCCATCGTCGCGACCGCGAGGTAGGTCAGCGTGGTCCGGGTCCGCTTGACCGGGTGACGGAAGAGGTTGCCGCTGTCGACCCGGCTCTCCAGCACGCCGTGCCCGACCGGCGCGCGGGCCAGCTGCATGATCACGTTCGCGCTGCCCGCCAGCAGCCCGGCGCCGATGACGGCGTCGCGAAGGGCGTTCTCGGTCATCATCCGAGGGAACGCCGTTGTTGACGACCTGTCAAGAGTGTTGGGCCGCCCGGGCGAACGCGATCAACGCCCGCGCGGCCGGGCTCAGCGGCCCCTCCGTCCGCCACGCCAGCGCCAGCATCCCCCGCAACCCCGG
Source organism: Amycolatopsis tolypomycina (assembly GCF_900105945.1). Classification (NCBI taxonomy): domain Bacteria; kingdom Bacillati; phylum Actinomycetota; class Actinomycetes; order Pseudonocardiales; family Pseudonocardiaceae; genus Amycolatopsis; species Amycolatopsis tolypomycina. The sequence goes on from NZ_FNSO01000004.1 coordinate 7,459,970, forward strand.
CCCGCGGAGCCCGACGACGTGCAGCTCCGCCTGGTGGTACCGGGCCAGCGACGCCGGCACGATCGCCACCCCGAGCCCGCGCACGGCCAGCTGCACCAGGAAGTTCGGGTCGGCCGCCTCGAACGCGATCCGCGGCGTCAGGCCCGCCCGCGCGAAGGCCGCGTCCAACGCCGTCCGCAGGCCCGTCCCCCGGGGCAGGGACATCAGCGGCAGGCCGTCGAGGTCGGGGATCTCGACCTCCTCGCGGCCGGCGAGCTGGCCACCCGGCGCGGTGATGGCCAGGAACGGCTCCTCGAGCAGCACCTGCGTCGCGATGCCGGGCGGCGGGGCCGTCGAGATGCCGACGACGGCGAGGTCGAGCCGTCCTTCGCGCAGGGCCGCCAGCATGGTGTCGGAGTCGGCCTCCGAGAGCGTGATCTCGACCGCGGGGTACCGCTCGTGGAAGCCGGCCAGCAGGTCGGGCAGGCCGACCGGCCCCACCGACGTCACCATGCCGATCGCGACCTGGCCGCGGACGAGCCCGGCGAGCTCGTCGACGGCTTCGCGCACGCCCTGCACCGCCGCGAGCGCGGCCCGGGCGTGCGGCAGGGCCGCGGCGCCGACGTCGGTGAGCCGGACCGTGCGGCCGGAGCGGTCGAGCAGTTCCTGCCCGAGCTCGCGTTCCAGGCGTTTGACCTGCGCGCTCACCCCGGGCTGGGCGACGTGCAGCCGCTCGGCCGCGCGCGTGAAGTTGCCTTCCTCCGCGACGGCGACGAAGTATGCGAGCTGGTGCAGTTCCATAAGCGTTGATTCTAGCCAGCAGACAAACCAGATCTTGGACTTCTGACCGAGCCCGTTCGAAGCTGAAGGCATGAACCTCCTCCACCCCGGCCAGGACGGGTACACCGAAGAAGTCGCCGGATTCCAGACGTCGGTGCCGACCGCACCCGCGGTCGTCGTCGCCGCCGAGAGCGCCGAGGACGTCGTCGCCGCGGTGCGCTACGCCGCCGAGCACCGGCTGAGCGTCGCGGTCCAGGCCACCGGGCACGGCCTGACCGCGGGCACCGACGGTGTCCTGATCAGCACCCGCCGGATGACCGGCGTCGAGATCGACGCCGCCGCCCGCACGGCTCGCGTCGAGGCGGGCACCCGGTGGGAAGCCGTGCTCGAAGCCGCCGGGAAGCACGGGCTGGCGCCGCTCAGCGGCTCGTCGCCGGACGTCGGCGTCGTCGGCTACACGCTCAGCGGCGGGTTCGGGCTGCTGGGCCGCCGGTACGGCCGCGCCGCCGACCACGTCCGCGCCCTCGACGTCGTGACCGCCGACGGCGAGCTCCGGCGCGTCGAGCCGGGCTCGGACCTGTTCTGGGCGCTGCGCGGCGGGCGCGACGGCTTCGGCGTCGTGACGGCGATCGAGTTCGGCCTCCTGCCGGTCAGCGAGCTCTACGGCGGCAGCCTCACCTTCGACGGCGCCGACGTGCCCGCGGTCCTGCGGGCCTGGCGGACGTGGTCGGCGGCCGCGCCGGACACGCTGACGACGTCACTGGCGATGATCCGGTTCCCCGACCTGCCGATGGTGCCGGAGCCGATGCGCGGCCGGCACGTGGCCCAGGTCCGGATCGCCTACCTCGGCGAGGACGGCGACGACGCTGTCGCGCCGCTGCGGGCCGTCGCCCCGGCACTGGCGGACACCCTGCGGCGGCTGCCGTTCACCGAATCCGGGTCGATCGCGGCCGAGCCGCGCCAGCCGCACGGCTACCACGGCACCAACGCGGCCGTCTCCCAGCTGAACGACGCCATGCTCGACGCGATCGTCGAGCACGCCGGCCCGGGCGCGGCCACGCCGCCGGTGCTCATCATCGACCGGCTGGGCGGCGCGCTCGCCCGGACGCCGGAGACGCCGGGCGTGGGCTGGGACTCCTCGGCCGAGTTCGTCGTCCGCGCGTTGTCGGTGGTCGGCGAAGACGGCGTCGCGGCGATCCGGCGCGCGCACGCGAAGCTGTTCGACGCGCTGGCGCCGTGGTCGACCGGCCGGCTGCTGCCCTTCGTCTACGGCGAGCACCCGGCGGAAGAGGTCGCCCAGAGCGTGTTTCCGGCCGCCGACCTGCGGCGGCTTCGGGAGCTGAAGCGCCGGTACGACGCGGGGAACGTCTTCCGGGCGGGATGAGGCGGCGAAAAGGCCCGGAATCGGGAGCCATATACTCGGCCGGCCTGATCACACTGATAGGGGAACCGTCTTGCGCACGATGAGCCACGAGGACTACCTCGGCATGCGGCGGTTCCCCGGGCTCGACGGCCTGCGGGCGCTCGCCGCGACGATGGTCATCTTCTTCCACTTCGGCGGGCCGAACTGGACGTGGCTTTCGGGCTGGGTCGGCGTCTACCTCTTCTTCGTGCTGTCCGGGTTCCTGATCACGACGCTGCTGCTGCGCGAGCAGGACCGCACCCACCGGATCTCGCTGTCGAACTTCTACATCCGGCGCGTGTTCCGGATCCTGCCGCCGTACCTGGTGATCCTCGGCGGGATCGTCGCGTTCGTCATCCTGCGCGGCGAGTTCTACTCGCGCGACTTCCCGCAGGCGCTGAAGTACTACCTGACGTTCTTGAACGAGTTCCTGCCGGCGGCCACCACCGGCACGGACAACTTCTTCAGCGGCTCGTGGACGCTCGGCATCGAGGAGAAGTTCTACCTGGTCTGGCCGTTCCTGCTGGTCGCGATCGGGATCGGCGCGGCGAAGCGCAAGTTCCTGCTGGTCGGCGCGTCGATGGTGGCGCTGCTGGCGCTGGTCCCGCTGACCACCGGCGGCTTCGTGCTCGAGTACTCGCAGACGGCGATCTACCGCTCGACGATCCACTACTTCATCCTGGCGGGCGGCTGCCTGCTGGCGATCCTGCTGCACTACCGCCGCGGGTACGCGCTGCTGAAGCCGTTGACGCACCCGCTGGCGGCGATCCCGATCGTCGGGGCGTTCGCGGTGCTGCACACGAACTTCGACGACCTCTGGCACGAGACCCGCAACAACCTGTGGCTGCTGGTCGCGTACGCGGCGATGACGATGCTCCTGCTGATCGTGCTGGTGAGCCCGGGCCCGCTGCGGTGGCTGCTGAGCACGGCCCCGATGCGGTTCGTCGGCGAGCGCTCCTACTCGCTGTACCTGCTGCAGGGGCCGGTGCACTTCGCCGTGGTGCAGGCGGTGCCGGGGCTCGCGCCGCACCGGACGGTCTCGGCGCTGACGGTGTTCATCGTCGGGCTGGCGATCGCGGACCTGATCCACCGCTGGGTCGAGAAGCCGCTGATCGACGTCGGCAAGCGGCTGATCGCCCGCAAGGAAGCCCGGCGCGCGGCGCGGCAGGAGGAGGAGCGTCCCGCCGAAACGCGCGCCGAGCCCGCGCCGGTCGGTTCCTAGCGCTCCAGGACCACGATCGGGATGACCCGGTCGGTCTTCTTCTCGTAGTCCGCGAAGCCCTCGGCGTGCGCCACCATGCCCGCGTACAGGCGGTCGCGCTCGGCGCGGTCGGCGATCACCGTGGCCGTGGCCTCGAACTTCTCGGTGCCGACCTCGACCGTGACCTTCGGGTTGGCGACCAGGTTGTGGTACCAGGCCGGGTTCTTCGGCGCGCCGCCCATGGACGCCGCGACGACGTAACGGTCGCCGTCCTTGGTGTAGACGAGCGGGGACAGGCGCTCTTCGCCGCTCTTCGCGCCGATCGTCGTGAGCAAGAGCACGTTCTTGCCCTCGAAGTAGTTGCCGACCTTGCCCCCGTTGGCCCGGAACTCCGCGACGACCTGCGCGTTGAAGTCGTTCATCTCGGCTGGCGTGGTCATGGGATCCCCTGTTTCTGCCCGGTACGCTCGACCGGGCGCGAGTAGGCTCGAACGAGCGGAATGTTTGCTTTGCAAACAAAGCTACCGACGGGAGGTGAGCGGTGTCAACGGAGGCCGGACCGAGTGTCGAAGACGGCGTTCGGCAGCTCTTGCTGCTCATGCCCCGGCTGGTCGGCCGCGCGAAGCGCACGCCGGTGCCGGCCGAGCTGGACGGCTGCGCGCTGGCCCCCCGCCACCTCTCGCTGCTGTCGTACCTGCTCTTCGACGGCCCGATGACGGTCACCGAGCTGGCTACCCGCCTCCAGGTGGCCCCGACGACGGCGAGCCTGATGGTCGGCGACCTCAGCCGCCAGGGCGTGCTGAACCGCGACGAGGACCCGGCCGACCGCCGTCGCACGATAGTCAGCATCGCCGAAGACAAGCGCCCGGCCGTCGACGCCTGGCTCGCCCGCGGCGCGAAGGCCTGGAGCGACGCCCTGACCCCGCTGACCCCGGCCGAGCGCCGGCTGGTGATCACGACACTGGAAGCCTACGAACGCGGCACCTGCGACGGCCCGGCCTGCTGACGGCGTTATTCGTCGCCGCGCTTTTCGCGGGCCAGCTTGCGCTGGGCTTCCGCGCGCTCCCGGCACTTGCGGAGGAATTCCTCGTCGTCCTCCGGGCTCGTTGCCGCGAACCGGCCCGGGCGGTCGTATTCCGGGAACGCCGACGCCTCGCGCTCGTACGGCCCGCGTGCCCGGGTCACGTGCTCCGGCCGCCCCGCCACCAGCCAGATGATCGAGCCCACCAGCGGCACGACGAGCACGAGCAGCAGCCACAGCCCCTTCGGCAGGTTGCGACACGATGACTCGTCCGTGGTGATCACGTCGACCAGGCAGAAGATCCACAACCCGAGCGTGACGATGCCGAGCAGGCCGTTGAAGTACAGCAATTCCCCACCTTCCCCCAAGGAATGAACGCGGTAAGTCTTAGCAGAACCCGCCGGCAGTTTCGCCGCGGGTCACCCGCAGCGCCGCGGGCATCCGGAGATTCGGCGACGGAAGCCAGGAGATTTCCGTTTCCGTCAGGCGGAAACCACGCAACGCCGCCAGAGCGCCGGCGGCGAGGGCGAGCGCGTGCCGCGACCCCGGGCAGGCGCGCGGCCCGGCCCCGAACGGCGTCCCGGCGAGGGACACCGTCACGTCGGCGCCGCCGACCCGGCGGCGCGTGGCGAGCACCGGCTGCTCGGCGGGTTCTCCGGTCAGCGAGGCCAAAAGCCCGTTGCCGATGAGTCCCGCGGTGGCGTCGCAGGCCTGGACGAGCAGGCCGATCCGCGCCGCCGCGAGTTCGGCCGGCCCGCCGCACACCGCGAGCAGCCGCGTCAACGCCGCTTCGGCCGCCGCATCCGGTGTCACGTGCGGGTGGTACGCCGCCGCGACTCCGGCGACGTCGGCCGAGACGTCCGGCAGGCCCAGCACCTCGGCGAGCACCCCGACCGGCACCGGCCGCGCGATTTCGGCCATCACGTCGACGACGTCGAGTTCGGCCATGATCCGGCTAGTCCGCGAGAAAGCCTGAAACTGCAACGAATCCGCGTCGACCGAAGCCAGCAGATCCACCGCGAGCGCGCGTCGCCGGACGTGGTCGGCACCGTTGCTGAAGCGGGCCACGGACGCCCGCAACCAGGCGATGCTCCCGACCGGGACATCGGCGGGCACGGGCGGAACAGGAGCGGAAAGCGCAGTCATACCGCGAAGTTAGCCACGGAAAACGTCGGCGGGGACCGAAGTGTCAGAGCACCGAAGACACCGGAAACCACGTGGCCTGCGGACCACCGCACTGCGCCGGCCGCGGGACGTCGTGCTGGAACCACCACGCCTCGGTGACGCGGCCGTCCGGCAGCCGGTACGTCGGCGGGCCGGCGACGCGGACGAGCCCGGCGGCCGCCAGCGACCGCGCGCTGGCGATGTTGCCGACCTCCGCGCCGGCCCGCACCCGCGCCAGGCCGAGGTGGTCGTGCGCCAGCGTCAGCCCGGCCGCGAAGAGCACCCGCCCGTGGCCGCGGCCGCGGTAGGACGGCGCGAGGTAGCCGCCGGTCTCCGGGCCGCCGTCCTCGCCGGTGTGCACGCTCACCAGGCCGACGCAGCGGTTGGCCTCGACGTCGATCATCACCAGGTCGACGGACTGCGGATCGGGTGACGCCCAGTCCGGCCCGGTGCCGGGCACGACCCGCAGCGCGTCGGCCCGCGCCGGCTCGGCGACGATCGAGTCGCGCTGCCAGCCCAGCCACCGCTGCGCGGCCGGATCACTGCCCCCGGCGACGGCGGCGGCGTACTCCCACGCGGTCGGGGTGCGGAAGAGGAAGCGCCCGCTGCGCAGCACGTGGCCCTGCCGGTCGCAGGTCCGCTTGGTCATCAGGCGGCCGCGGCGGGTGAGCCGGTCGAAGATCCCCTTGGTGGCTGGCAGCATCGCGGCGAAATCGTAGCGGAGCGATCCGGGCGGGAGTTGCTATCGTGGCGCGATGACGGCCGTACCCGAGGCAACCGAACTGGACGGCTCCGGCCGATCCGCCCAGCCTCGCCAGCTCATCGTGACGGTGTACGGCCTCTACTCGCGCACCGAAGGGGGCTGGCTCTCGGTCGCGTCGCTGATCGACCTGCTCGCCGCCGTCGGCGTCGACGAGCCCGCCGTGCGCTCGTCGATCTCCCGCCTGAAGCGGCGCGGCATCCTCGAGGCGGTGCGCCGCGACGCGACGGCGGGCTACGAGCTGTCCGCCGAAGCGCGCGAAATCCTGCGCGAAGGCGACGAGCGGATCTTCCGCCGCGAGCGCGCGACCCCGGCCGACGGCTGGCTGCTGGCGGTGTTCTCGGTGCCCGAGACCGAACGCCACAAGCGCCACCTCCTGCGCACCCAGCTGGCCCGGATGGGCTTCGGCACCGCGGCGTCCGGCGTCTGGATCGCCCCGGCCCACCTGCACGCGGCGACCGAGGAAGCGCTCACCCGGCTCGGCCTGGCCGGCTACGCCGACCTGTTCCGCGCCGACCACCTGTCCTTCGGCGACGTCGCCACGAAGGTCCGCGACTGGTGGGACCTCGACCGCCTGGACGAGCTGTACACGACATTCCTCGACGAGCACGGCCCCGCACTGCACCGGAAGTCCGTGACCGAAGAACAGGCCTTCGCCGACTACGTCCACGTCCTCACCGGCTGGCGGCGGATGCCCTACCTCGACCCGGGACTGCCGGCGGAGTTCCTGCCCGCGGGCTGGTCGGGAATCCGCGCGGCCGAGCTGTTCTTCCAGCTGCACGCCCAGCTGGAGACACCGGCCAGGGCGTACGTGGCAAAGTCGATCAACCTCGGCTGAGCACCGCAAAGCCCTGCACCTCGACCAGCGCCTCCTCGTCCCACAGCCGGGCCACGCCGATGCCCGCCATGGCCGGGTACTCCGTGCCCGCGAGCCGCTTCCAGACTCGGCCGATCTCGCGTGCGTGAGCGCGGTAGTCGTCCATGTCGACGATGTAGATCGTCACGCTGCACAGGTCCGACGGTGTCCCGCCCGCCGCGCGCAGCGACGCCAGCAGGTTGCCGAGCGCGCGCTCGAACTGCGCCACGACGCCGTCGCCGACGATCCGGTTCGACGCGTCCAGTGCGGTCTGCCCCGCGAGGAAGACCACGCGGCCCTCGGCCACCACCGCGTGCGAGAACCCGGACGGCTTGCCCAGCTCCGGCGGGTTGATGCGTTCCATGCGGGACACCGTACGCCATCTTTCGCGTTATTGACGGTCGTAGTAGTCACGACATACCCTGGACGGCGTGCGTATCGCGGTCATCGGTGGCGGCCCGGCGGGTCTGTACTTCGCCGCGCTCGCGAAGCAGCTCGGTCCCGGCCACGAAATCACCGTCTGGGAACGCAACGCGCCGGACGACACCTTCGGCTTCGGCGTCGTGTTCTCCGACGAGACGCTCGGCGGCATCGAACACGCCGACGCGGCCGTCCACGAGGCCATGAAGGCCGAGTTCGCCCGCTGGGACGACATCGACGTCCACTACCGCGGCACCGTCACCACCTCGGGCGGCCACGGCTTCGCCGCGATGAGCCGCAAGCGCCTGCTCGGCATCCTGCAGAGCCGCTGCGGCGAGCTCGGCGTCGGCCTGCACTTCCGCGAGGAAGCGCCCACCGACCTCGGCGGCTACGACCTCGTCATCGCCGCCGACGGCGTCAACTCCGCGATGCGCGCGCGGTACGCCGAGACGTTCCGGCCGAGCGTCGAGACCCGCCGGTGCCGGTACATCTGGCTGGGCACGGACCTCGTGTTCGACGCCTTCAAGTTCTACGTCCTCGAAACACCGGCCGGGATCATGCAGATCCACGGCTACCCGTACGGCCGCGAGGGCAGCACGTTCATCCTCGAGGTCGCCGAGGACGTCTGGCAGCGGACGTTCGGCCCCATCGCGGCGACGTCACTGAAGCCCGGCGAGAGCGACGAGAAGTCGATCGCGCTGATCCGCGAGCTGTGCGCCGACGTCCTCGACGGCCACCAGGTGATGGCGAACAACTCGAAGTGGGTCTCGTTCGGGACGGTCCGCTGCGAAACCTGGGTGCACGAGAACGTCGTCCTCCTCGGCGACGCGGCGCACACCGCGCACTTCTCGATCGGCTCCGGCACGAAGCTGGCGATGGAGGACGCGCTCGCGCTGGCCGCCTGCCTGCACGAAAACGACGGCGTCGCCGAGGCGCTCAAGGCCTACGAGCTCGAACGCCGGCCGGTCGTCACGTCGACGCAGCGCGCCGCGCAGGCCAGCCTGGAGTGGTTCGAGAACATCGCCCAGTACGCCCACCAGGAGCCGCCGCAGTTCGCGTTCAACATCCTCACGCGCAGCCGTCGCGTCACCTACGACAACCTGCGCCTGCGCGACCCCGAGTTCGCCGCCGAGCTCGACCACTGGTTCGCGCGCAAGCTCGGGACGACGTCGCGGCCGCCGATGTTCCAGCCCTTCACGCTCGGCGCACTGGAACTGCCGAACCGGATCATCGTGTCCCCCATGGACATGTACTCGGCGGAAGACGGTGTGCCCGGCGACTTCCACCTGGTGCACCTGGGCAGCAAGGCGCTCGGCGGCGCCGGGCTGGTGATGACGGAGATGGTCTGCGTCTCCCCCGAAGGCCGGATCACCCCGGGCTGCGGCGGGCTCTACACGCCGGAGCAGGAAGCGGCGTGGAAGCGGGTCGTCGACTTCGTGCACGCGCAGACACCGGCGCGGATCGGTGTCCAATTGGGACACTCCGGGCGCAAGGGCTCGACGAAGCTCATGTGGGACGGCATCGACGAGCCGCTCCCGTCCGGCAACTGGGAGATCTGCGCTCCTTCGCCACTGCCCTATTCGGACCGGAACCAGGTCCCGCGTGAACTGTCCACTTCGGAGCTTTCGGAAATCCGTGACCAGTTCGTCGCGTGCGCGGAAGCCGCCGCGCGCGCCGGGTTCGACGTCCTCGAACTGCACTGCGCGCACGGCTACCTGCTGTCGTCCTTCCTCTCGCCGCTGACCAACCGGCGCACGGATGCCTACGGCGGCTCACTCGAGAACCGGCTGCGCTTCCCGCTGGAGGTCTTCGACGCGGTCCGGGAAGCATGGCCCGCCGAGCGGCCGATGACGGTCCGAATCTCGGCGACCGACTGGTGCGAGGGCGGCATCGACGCCGACGACGCCGTCGAGATCGCGCGGGCGTTCGCCGCACACGGCGCCGCGGGCATCGACGTCTCGACCGGTCAGGTCGTCAGCGAGGAGCGTCCGCAGTACGGCCGCAGCTACCAGACGCCGTACGCCGACCGGATCCGCAACGAAATCGGCGAGGAGTACGGGATCGCGGTGATCGCGGTCGGCGCGATTTCGTCCTACGACGACGTCAATTCGCTGATCCTCGCCGGCCGCGCGGACCTCTGCGCACTGGGCCGCACCCATCTATATGATCCACAGTGGACGCTGCACGCGGCGGCCGAACAGGGGTACCCGATGGCGTGGCCGAAGCCGTTCGCGGCGGGCAGCCGCAAGCCGCAGACGGGCCGCTCCGACGGGCCGGAGCCGCGGCTCGACCTCGTCCGGTCCGGGCCCACCGGCACCGCCCACGCCCGCTGGCGACCGGGAGCTTCCGCATGACTTTCACCTTGACACCCGAGCAGCACGCGTTCGCCGCCGAGGTGCGGCAGCTGGCGACCGAGCAGCTGCTCCCGCTCGCCGAGTCCGGAGTGGAGGGTGCGGTCAACCGGCCGCTGCTCAAGGCAATGGGCTCGCTCGGCCTGCTCGCGCGGCTCTTCCCCGGCGTCGCTTCGGGTACGCCGTCGCGGCAGGCAGCCGCGACGGACCTGTGCATCCTGCGCGAGAACCTCGCCACCGTGAGCACGGAGGCCGAAACCGCGTTGGCCTTGCAGGGCCTGGGAAGTTACCCGATCCTTCAGTCCGGAAAGGACGAACAGGTCGCGAAGTGGCTGCCCGCGGTGGCGGCCGGCGACGCCGTGGCGGCGTTCGCGCTCACCGAGCCGGACGCGGGTTCCGACGCGGCCGCGCTGTCCCTGGCGGCGGAACCGGACGGCGACGGCTGGCGGCTGACCGGCGAGAAGATGTGGATCTCGAACGCGCCGGAAGCCGACTTCTACACGGTGTTCGCGCGCACGACACCGGACGCGGGAGCGCGCGGGGTGAGCGCGTTCGTCGTCCCCGCCGACCGGCCGGGCCTGGGCGGCGAGCACCTCGACCTGGTCAGCCCGCACCCGATCGGCACGGTGACGTTCGACGGCGTGCCCGTGCTGCGCGAGGAGCTGCTCGGCGAGGAGAACCGCGGCTTCGCCGTGGCGATGCGGACCCTGGACCTGTTCCGCCCGAGCGTCGGCGCGTTCGCCGTCGGCATGGCCCAGGCGGCGCTGGACGCCACGGTCACCCACACGGGTTCGCGCGAGGCCTTCGGCGGCCCGTTGATCAAGCAGCAGGCGGTGGCGCACACGCTGGCCGAGATGGCCACGCGCACGGAAGCCGCCCGGCTCCTGGTCTACGCGGCGGCGGGCGCGTACGACGCGGGCGAGCCGAACCTCGGCGGCCGGGCGGCGATGGCGAAGCTGTTCGCCACGGAGGCGGCGCAGTTCGTCGTCGACTCGGCGGTCCAGCTCCACGGTGCCCGCGCGCTGCGGCGCGGGCACCTGCTGGAACACCTGTACCGGGAGGTCCGGGCGCCCCGGATCTACGAAGGGGCGTCGGAGATCCAGCGGACGATCATCGCGCGGTGGCTGGCTTCCGCGCGGGCCGCCGCTCCAGGATCAGCTGGCTGACGATCACCGCGAACGCCAGCCCGCCCCACGCGGAGATGGCACCGACGCTCTGGCTGTACGCCAGCTCGCTGCCGCCGAAGGTGGTCGGGATCTGCGGCTCCAGGACAACCATCGCGATCGGCGAGATCACCCGGTTGACGATGATCGAAAACGTCAGCGTCACGCTGCGTATCATCCACTTGCGGTGGTCACCGAAGCGCCGCTCGCGCACCGCCCGCCAGCCGGCGATGGTGCAGCCGATCCACAGCACCGCGGCGAGCACATCGCTGACCCGGGTCACCGGGCCGAACGGGCTCTGCGCCCCGATCGTCAGCGCCATCAGCCCGGACGGCAGCACACCGGCGAAGACGTACGCGCGGCCGACGTTGCGGTGGATGACCGGGTGCGTCCGCCGCAGCCACGGCCAGATCTGCAGGACAGCACCGCCCATGGCGACCGAGCCGAAGACGACGTGCCCGACGAGGAACCAGTAGTGCGCCGGGAAGCCGTCGGGCTGCGGCACCCGCGACTGCGCGGGGTCGAGCGCCAGGTAGGGGGGCAGCGAGAAGGACAGGAAGGCGAGGACGAGCAGGGCCAGCGGACCGATCCACGGACGCTGCCACCAGGACTTTCGCGTCGCCTGAGGTACGGGCCGGGCCGCAGTTCGGACTGCCATGATTCCCCTCCGTCGTCGGGATCCGTCCCATCCGACGTTAGGGGTTGACGAGCGGCGCGAACCATGGTGCGCACCACCGCCGCGGGGGTGGGGCGTGCCCCACCCCCGATCAGGTGATCTTCCTCAGCTGCCGCGGACCCGCCGCACCGTGTCGCGGTAGAAGTACCCGCTCTGCTTGATCGTCCGCTCCTGCGTCTCGTAGTCCACCCGGATCAGCCCGAACCGCTTCGCGTACCCGTACGCCCACTCGAAGTTGTCCAAAAGGGACCACGCGAAGTACCCCCGCACGTCCGCACCCGCCTGGCGGGCCGCCGCCACCGCCGCGATGTGCGAGGCCAAGTACGCCGTGCGGCCGTCGTCGCGGACGAAGCCCGATGGGTCCGGGTCGTCGTCGAAGGCCGAGCCGTTCTCCGTGATGTACATCGGCAAGCCCGGGTAGTCGCGGCCCAGGCGCGTCAGCAGCTCGGTGAACTTGCCCGGCAGGATCTCCCAGCCCATCGCCGTCGTCGGTTCGCCGAACGGGATCACCCGGGACGCCGGGACGCCGTCCGCGTCCACCGCGGACCCCGAATCGTCCACTCCGGAAAACTGCTGGCCGAAGTAGTAGTTGACGCCGAGGAAGTCCAGCGGGGTCGAGATTACCGACAGGTCGCCGTCCTGGACCGGGAGCCGCACGCCCCGCGAAGCCAGGTCCTCCACGACGTCCGTCGGGTATCGGCCGTGGACCAGCGGGTCCAGGTAGATGCGAACGCCGAGGCCGTCCGCCTGGCGGGCCGCGCGGACGTCCTCCGGCGAGTCCGTCGCCGGGTCGGCCGTGCACATGTTGAGCGTGATGCCGAACTGCGTGTCCGCCGGTGCCGCCTCGCGCATCCGCTGGGTCGCCAGCCCGTGGCCCAGCAGCAGGTGGTGCACCGCGTGCAACCCGGCCGCGTAGTCACGGCGGCCCGGCGCCATCACGCCGTGGACGTACCCGTGCATCGCCGAGCACCACGGCTCGTTCAGCGTCGTCCAGTGGCGGACCCGGTCGGAAAGCCGGTCGAACACCAGCATCGCGTAGTCGGCGAACCGGTACGCCGTGTCGCGCGCCGGCCAGCCGCCCGCGTCCTCCAGCTCCTGCGGGAGGTCCCAGTGGTACAGCGTCAGCCACGGCGTGATGCCGCGGCTCAGCGTCTCGTCGACGAGCCGGTCGTAGAACCCGATGCCCGCCTCGTTGACGCCGCCGCGGCCGCGCGGCTGGACCCGGGGCCACGCCACCGAAAACCGGTAGGTGTCCGCCCCGAGCGAGCGCACCAGCTCGATGTCCGACGGCATCCGGTGGTAGTGGTCGCAGGCGATGTCACCGTTGTCGTTGTTGTCGATCGCCCACGGCTCGCGGCAGAAAGTGTCCCAGATGGACGGAGTGCGGCCGTCCTCCGCGACCGCGCCTTCGATCTGGTACGCGGCGGTCGCCACGCCCCAGCGGAAGTCCGGCGGCAGGGTGTCGATCAGTGCCTGCTGCTCGGCGGTCGCGGTGGTGGTGTCGGTCAAGGCGGCTCTCCTCCAGAGGTACGGTCAGGAAGTGGCGACGGGGTGCAGCCAGCACGCCACTTCGCGCGCCGGGTCGCCCGGTGTTCCCAGCAGCGGCACGCGGTCGGGGCACGGCTCGAAGGCCTTCGGGCACCGCGGGTGGAACGCGCAGCCGGACGGCATGCCCCGCGTGTCCGGCGGCGATCCGGGGATCCCGGCCAGCTCGCGCCGCGGCCCCCGCAGCGCGGGGAACGAGTTCAGCAGGCCGTGGCTGTAGGGGTGCAGCGCGTCCCGGTAGAGGTCCGCCGCCGGCGCCTGCTCGACGATCCGGCCGCCGTACATGATCGCGATCCGGTCCGAGAACTCCACCAGCAGCGAAAGGTCGTGCGTGATGAACAGGACCGAGAACCCCAGCCGTTCCCGCAGTTCCACGAGCTGGCCGAGGATCTGCCGCTGCATGACGACGTCGAGCGCGGTGGTCGGCTCGTCCATGATGACGATCCGCGGCTCGAGCGCGAGCGCCATCGCGATCATCACGCGCTGCCGCATCCCGCCGGACAGCTGGTGCGGGTACGCCTCCAGCCGGTCGGCCGAGATGCCGACGAGCTTGAGCAGGTCACGGGCCCGCGCGACCCGGCCGGCGCGGGTCGTCCCCGGTTCGTGCGCCTTGATGACGTCGACGAGCTGCGTGACGACCTTGTGCACCGGGTTCAGCGAGTTCATCGCGCCCTGGAACACAATGGACGTTTCGGCCCACCGGAAGTCACGGAGCTGCTTGTCGGTCAACCGCAGCACGTCGTACGGTTCGCCGTCCGCGGGGTGGTAGATCACCTCGCCGCCGCGGATGACGCCCGGCGGCGCGAGCAGCCGCGTCAGCCCGTAGGCCAAAGTGGACTTGCCGCTGCCGCTTTCCCCGGCGAGGCCGAGGACTTCGCCGCGGCGCAGCGTCAGGTGGACGTCCCGGACCGCGCGCACGGCCTCGTCGCCGACGCCGTAGTCGACGTCCAGGCCCTTGATCTCCAGCACCGGGTCCATCATGGCTTTTCCTCTCGCCCGAGCACGGGCGTGAAGCCCACCCGCATGCGGTGCGTCCGCCCGTCGGCGCCCTTCACGCGCGCCTTGCCGCTGCCGCGCAGCCGCGGGCTGACGAACTCGTCGATGCCGAAGTTCAGCAGGGACAACGCCGTGCCGAGGACGGCGATCGCCAGCCCGGCCGGTACGAACCACCACCACGCGCCCTGGGCCAGTGCCTGCTGGCTCTGCGCCCAGAACAGGATGGTGCCCCAGTTCCAGTTGGACAGTCCCGAGACGCCGACGAAGGCCAGGGTGATCTCCGACATCACGGCGAAGATCACCGTGCCGACGAAGCTGGAGGCGATCACCGCGGTCAGGTTCGGCAAGATCTCGAAGAAGATGATCCGCCACGTCGACTCGCCGGTCGCCCGGGCCGCTTCGACGTACTCCCGGCCGCGCAACGACAACGTCTGCGCTCGCAGGACTCGCGCGCCCCACGCCCACGACGTGAACCCGATAATCACCGCCACCAGGATGTCGCCGCCGGTGGGCACCGCGCTGCCGATGATGATGATCAGCGGCAGCGCCGGGATCACCAGGAACACATTGGACAGTGCGGACAGGCCTTCGCCGGGGGTACCACCGAGGTACCCGGACGTTACCCCGACGATGACCGCGAGGATCGTCGCCACG